>SHZR01000051.1 GCA_009692205.1 Gemmatimonadota bacterium
CGATAGGGCTGGTTGCGGCGTGTAGGGACGGCGTCGGAAGCGGCAGGCTGTAGCGGGCCGTGAACTTCGCGTACCGGACAATCTCGGTGAACGTGAGGCTTCCCGTCTCCAAGTCGTCCCGCAGCCGCTGTTGTGCTGATTCGAGGTCCTCTCGAAACAGCTCTCGGATCTGATCCCGCGGCCGCCTCCACGGCGCCCTCCATCCAGGCGGGGTCGGCGCTCACCCCCGCCGATGCCAGGTAGACGCGTCCGTCGGGCACGCTGAGCCTGGCGAGCAGGTCGGCCGAAGGGCAGGATACGCAGTAGTCGGCGACGATCTCACTCTCCGCCCCGGTGCGCATGTCTCGATACACGATCCGCACCCTTGCTGGCGCTCTTCTGGGGCGCCCATGTTCGATCCGGCCCATGGCCCAGGCCATCGCCGCCTCCGAGGATAGACGAGATGGGCAGGCACAGAACCCTTACGATCCGCCGCTGGCCGCTGCTCGGCCTGCTCGTCGGCGCGGCCATCGCCTGCGCGTCACCCGCGCGCACCGCCGCCCAGGTGCCGCGCGTCGGCCCCGAGAACGGCGCGCTGGTCGTGGTGGGCGGCGCAATGGCGTCGGAGGACATCTATCGCAGGTTCATCGATCTCGCCGGCGGCCCGAACGCGCACATCGTGCTCGTTCCGACAGCGGCGGGCGACGACGAGTACGACGACTCCTACGCGGGGATGGACGCGTGGCGCGAGCATGGCGCTCGCAACCTCACGATCCTGCACACCACCGATCCGTCGATCGCCGACACGGAGGACTTCGTGAAGCCGCTCGCGACCGCCGGAGGCGTGTTCTTCTTCGGTGGCAGACAGTTTCGGCTCGTGGACGCGTACGCCGGCACCCGGACCGAGGAGGAGCTACGCAAGGTCCTCGATCGCGGCGGCGTGATCGGAGGCACGTCAGCCGGCGCGTCGGTGCTCGGCTCGTTCCTGGTGCGCGGGGACACCGAGACCAACGCGCTCATCGTGGGCGACCATCAGACGGGGTTCGGATACCTACGAGGCGTCGCCATCGACCAGCACGTTCTGCGGCGCAATCGGCAATTCGACATGCTCGAGCTGCTCGACACGCACCCCGAGCTGCTCGGCATCGGGCTCGACGAAGACACCGCGATCATCGTGCGGGGAGATCACTTCGAGGTAGTCGGCTCTTCGTACGCGCTCATCTACGACCGCCAGACCACGACCGGCCGCGACGGCACGTTCTACTTCCTTGCGCCCGGGGACGGCTACGACCTGGCGACGCGCCGCGCGATGCGCACTTCGCGGACCCTGGGCCCGGTGCCGAACATCGAGCGCCGCCCGTGGCGCGCGAACTGAGCGCCTAGTTCGCAGACCCCCCGGTCTGCAGCCGAAAGACCGGGACGGCGGCGGCGCCTCCCGCGAATGGTCCGACGATGTAGAGCCACAGGTCGCCGAGTGACCCTCCTCCCGCCACGACGTCGGTCAACGTCGGACCGATTCCCACTGCCGGGTTGAAGGCGCCGCCCGAGAACCCGCCCACGGTATACGCGCCACCGACGACCGTGACCCCGATCGCCACACCGAAGTACGAGTTGCCCTTCGTCGACTCGGCGGTCGCCACGTGCAGGACCACCAGGGCCAGCGCGAACGTGCCGAGGGCCTCGGCGACGACAGCCTCGAGACCGCCGGCGGAAGGAGAGGGTGCGAACGTCGCGCCCGTGAGCAGGAACACGGTAGCCGCGGCGAGCATCGCGCCGAGCAGCTGAGCCGCCATATAGGGAACCACGTCTGCAGTCGCCATCTCGCCGCGCATCAACACGCAGAGCGTGACTGCTGGGTTGTAGTGCGCGCCTGAGATGTGGCCCCCCATGTAGACCATGGCCATGAGGGTCGCGCCGATGGCGAGAGGCGCCGCTGTGGATCCGGACACGGCCGTCATGCCGATCGTGAACACAAGGAAGAAGGTGCCGATCAGTTCGGTGACGTAGCGGTTCACGGGACTTCGTTGCCTCCGATGAAGACGCGCTCGAGCTGCCGTGTCGCTCGAATGCTCGAGAGGGGATCGGCCCCGAGCACGAGGAAGTCCGCCCAGTTGCCGGCCTCGAGCGTGCCCACGTCATCGAGCTCGAGGCACTCGGCCGCGACAGCCGTCGCGCTGTGGAGCGCCTGCTCGGGCGTGAGGCCCGCGTCGACCATCAACTGTAGCTCCATGTGCTCGAAGTATCCGGGAAAGCGGACGGCGGGCCCGGCGTCGGTTCCGAATGCGATGGGGAGCCCCGCGTCCGAGATCACTTTGAGGTTGCGCTGTGCCTGTTCGAGCGCGACGCGGTAGGCGGCCGCGGAAGCGCTTTCGCGCATCTGCGTCATGAACTCCGGGTCCGACGCTCTCTCCACTTCGCCACGGTTCGCGTGGGCGACGAAGAACGGGTCGTCGAACCACTCCGGGCGCTCGGCGTAGACGAACGTGCTCACGTCGCGGACGAGCGTCGGCACGTAGCACACGCCGCTCGTTCGCAGGGCGTCCAGGAACTCGGTGTCCACGTCCGTGTCGCGCACGGAGTGCGCGAGCATCCCGGTGCCGAGCTCGAGCAGTCGCTTCGCATCCTCGAGATAGAAGAGGTGCGTGGCTACGCGCAGGCCGCGCTCCCGCCCGACGTCGATCACCGCCGCCACCGCCTCCCACGGCATCTTCGTTGCGGTGCCCAGGTCGTCGTCCACGCGGAGCTTGAGCCAGTCGACGCCAGCGTCCGCGTTGGCGATCGCGGCTGCACGCGCGCCCGCGGGGTCGTTCGCCGCGACGACGGGACCTGCCGCGAGCACGCGTGCGCGCGCATCCGTGGGTGATGCCGCGTTGCGTGCGGCGAGGGTCGGCGCCTCGTCCCCGAGGCTGTTGACCGTCGTGACGCCGTAACGCGCGTAGAGGAGTAGGTCGCCGCGCACACGCTCTACGGGGTCGGCGACGTCCTCGGGCGCCCAGGCACCGGTCACGTGCCCGTGCGACTCGATGAGCCCCGGCATCACGTACTTGCCGTCGAGTGCCACAGTGGTCGCTCCGCGCGGCGCCTCGACGTCCGCACCGATGGCGACGATGCGCCCGCTGTCCACGACGATCGTCGCGCCGACCATGGGCGGCGCACCCGTGCCGTCCCATACGGTGGCGCCCGTATAGGCCACCGCGGTGCTCTCGGCGGCGCAGGCGACTGAGCCGCAAGACACCAGAAGTGATAGGAGCGAACGCAGGCGAGTCACCTTCACCGGCCGATCAGCCCCTCGCCGCGCTTCATGAGCGTCAGGTGCTGCGTGGCCTGGCGGAGTCCGCCCTCTCCGGCCTGCCAGCCGACCCGCCCGTCGCGATCCGCGTCCCTGCCGGACAGGAGTGCGTCGCACTGCGCCGTGAGCTCCTGAAGGAGCTCGGCCGCGGTTGCTACGGAGGTGGCTGCCTGAATCTCCTGGGCGAGTGCTACGATCGCGTCCGCACGTTGCACCACGTTGCCCATCGTGGCCAAGATGTGACTCGCGTGAGTCTTCACATTGTCCGAGGCGCCCTCGTCGGCGGACGCCATTTCGATGTGCAGGACGACGTTCGCTGCGGCTTGCCGGACGCCGTAGCCGAGGCCCAGGCCGCCCTGGACGAGCGTTGGATCGATGGCGTGAAGCACGTGGCCGACGTGGCGCTCGATGCCCTCGAGGTACGTCGGATCGTCCGCCGCGAGGCCTGCATGCTCCGCGGCGATCTCCGCCTCGGCGACCGCGGTCGGCAGGAGGCCCTGACTGCCGGGTGTGCCGTCGAAGGCAGTCGCTATGTAGAGGATGTGGCTATGGACCGGGTTCGCCTGCGCGCTCAGATCTGGGGCGGACAGCAGGGTACCGGCGAGCGCGAGCAGGGCGATGTTCGGAAAGGCCAGGGCGCGGATGAGAAGGACTCCCGGGGAGTGCGTAGGGCGGTGGAAATACACCTAGGCCCGCGGAGAGGCAAGCGCCGTCGCCCTAGCTCGTGCGTCGCTTGCCCCGATGCGTGGCTGCTTTCTCCCGGTTGCCGCAGCGTGCCATGGAGCACCACCTGCGGCGCCCGCCCTTGCTCGTGTCCAGGAACCAGGTCCCGCATGGAGGCGACGCGCAGCGTCGCAGGCGTGAGGCATCGACGCTCGTCACCAAGTGAGCCGCCGCGAGCGCGATGGGCCCCAGGGCTTCGAGCGCATGGGTGTCCTCCCCGTGCGCTTCCAGAACCGCGCCCCCAGAGGGCACCGGCGCGAGCCGCCACGACCACCGGGTGGCGGTCAGAACGCGGTTGAGTCCGTACAGAGGGAGGCCAGGAACGGGCTGGCCCGTGGCGCTCGCCTCGACGAGAGCCCCGATGTCGGCGCGCAATCGACGGGCTTCGTCGAGCAGGGTTCGGGCATCGGGGACCGAGACGCGCCCCACGAGGCCGCGAGTCGGCCCCACGTCTCGATGCTGGTCGAGCCACGCCAGGAGATTGCTGGGCGTGGCCAAGAGATCCTCGACGCCGTGCCGGGTCCTTCGCACGGTGTGGAGGAAGTCGAGCGCGAGGTTCCCGAGTTCGTCGCCAAGTGCGTCATCCGGCTCCATAGTAACCGTATAACATATGTTATATAGTTAGTAGTCAAGGATAACCGTATAAATGCCATGTAAACGGTTAGATCATGACGCCAGGTACCGCTCCAGGTCGATGCGTCCGCGGGCGTCGAACCTGACGCCCTCGGACTCGAGGAGGGCGCGCTGGAGCCCCTCGGCGGTCCGGTCGCCGGAGCGCGCGCTCACCTCGCCCCGCGCGTTCACGACGCGATGCCACGGGACATCGGAGTCGCCGTCGAGCGCCGCCAGAGCATACCCCACCTGCCTCGCGTGCCCCGGCATGCCGACGGACGCAGCGACACGACCATACGTGGAGACCCGGCCCCTCGGGATGCCGCGAACGGCGTCGTAGATGCGGGCGCGGCTGGACATGACTCCCGAACCGTGGGATGATTCGCCCTCGAACGCGAACGGAGGCGTGCGCACCCATGGACAGTCCCACCACCCCCGACCCGAGATACCCGACCGGTCGCTTCTCGTCGGTCAAGCGACCCCTCTCGCGAGACGAGCGTGCGTCGCGCATCGATGCGATCCGCTCCCATCCCTCGAGGATTCGCGCCGCGGTAGCCGGACTCCGTGACGAGCAGCTCGACACGCCCTACCGCGCGGGAGGGTGGACGGTACGTCAGGTCGTGCACCACGTCGCGGACTCGCACGCGAACGCGTACATCCGCTTCAGGCTGGCGGTCACCGAGGACAAGCCGACGGTCCGCCCCTACCAGGAGAAGCTCTGGGCGGAACTCCCGGACGCGAAAGCGCTCCCCGTCGAGGCGTCGCTCTCCATCCTGGACGGGCTCCATGCGCGCTGGGTCGCGTTGCTGGAGTCGTTCGCCCCAGACCAGTTCCAGCGGCCACTCCACCATCCCGAGATCGGGGACATCACGGTCGATACGCTGCTCGAGCTCTACGGATGGCACGGCGCGCATCACGTGGCGCACATCACGGACCTGCGGGAGCGCATGGGCTGGTAATGAGTTCCCATGCAACCGTGACCTCGGTGCTCGACGAGCTTCGCTGGCGTGGGCTGCTCCAAGACGCCACCGAAGGCGCGGCGGAGCACTTCGCGGAGTCCCCCAGGACCGTCTACATCGGGTTCGATCCCACGGGCGCGAGCCTGCACATCGGGACCTTGCTCCCCATCATGGGGCTCGTGCACGCGCAGCGGGCGGGCCACACGCCCATCGCGCTGGTGGGCGGCGGGACCGGCCTGATCGGGGACCCTTCGGGCAAGACCGCGGAGCGGCGGCTCCTCACCAAGGAGCAGGTCGCCGAGAACGCGGAAGCGATCCGGGCTCAGCTCCAGCACTTCCTGGACTTCGACGTGAAGTCCAATCCCGCGCGGATGCGGAACAACCTCGACTGGCTCGGCGATCTCCCGCTCGTCGACTTCCTACGCGACATCGGGAAGCACTTCTCGGTGAACCAGATGCTCGCCAAGGAGTCGGTCAAGCGGCGCCTGGCCAACGAGGAGACGGGGATCTCGTTCACCGAGTTCTCCTACGCGCTGCTCCAGTCTTACGACTTCCTCGAGCTGCACCGGACCGAGGGCTGCACGGTGCAGATGGGTGGGAGCGACCAGTGGGGAAACATCACAGCGGGCATCGATCTCGTGCGTCGCGTGCAGGGTGCGCGCGCCTACGGCGTGGTCTCGCCCCTGATCACGCAGGCGTCGGGGGTGAAGTTCGGCAAGACGGAGGAAGGGGCGGTCTGGCTCGATGCCGCCATGACCTCGCCGTTCCGGTTCTATCAGTACTGGATCAACGTGGAGGACGCGGACGTGGTGAAGTACCTCAAGTACTTCACGCTCCTCGACGTGCGCCGTATCGCGGAGCTCGAACACGACCTCCGCACGGAGCCCCAGAAGCGCTCCGCGCAGAAGGCGCTCGCGGACGACGTGACGCGCCGGTTGCACGGCGAGACCGGGCTTGCTCGTGCCCAACAGGCGACCCGGGTGCTCTTCGGTGGGGAAGTCGAAGGGCTCGGTGCGGACGACATCGCCGACATTTTCGCGGATGTGCCCTCGCACGACGTCGCGAAGGAGCAGTTGGCCGGACCGGGGAAGGCCCTCGTGGATCTACTCTCCGAGACGGGCATCGCGTCGTCCAAGGGAGACGCTCGGCGCTCCATCGAAGGCGGCGGCGTCTACCTGAACAACGTGCGCATGGACGACGTCGCGCGCTCGGTCACGATGCGGGACGCCATCAAGGGGCGCTTCCTCCTCATCCGCATGGGCAAGAAGCGCTACCACCTCATCGGAGTGAGGGGCTGAGAATGCAAAGGGCGCCCGTGGGGAGAACCCCCCGGGCGCCCTGGGTTACCGCGGGTCGACGCGGCGCTTAGAAGGGCACCGTGTAGCCGAAGTTGAGGCCCCAGTCGAGCCCGAGACGCACGCCCTCGTAGTCGTGGTGCATCGCGTAAATGGCCTCGACGGAGAGACGATGGCCGGCGAGGACCGACCCCTCGGGCATGAGCAGGTTGACGCCGATCGGCATGTCGGCGCGCTGGCCTCCCGCCATGCCGGTGACGTTGTCGTTGCCCGGGTCCTGCGTGGGGACGAGTTGCGGGTCGGCGCCCTCGATGCGGCCCCAGATCTGCCAACGGACGCCTGCGGAGAGGCTCAGCGCGCTATTGATGCGGTACGCGGCCCAGCCGTCCGCCTGGTAGCGGTCCCCCGGCGTGAAGTCGGCCGAGCCTTCACCCACGTGGATCTTGGCCTTGAACTGCGCGCCGAGTGACGCGACCTCGTTCTGGACTTGGCCCGTGATGCCGGGTGTGACGGCGAACGCGCCGCCGCCAGGCCGCTGGTCGTAGGGCAGCGCCTGGGCGGCGCCGAACGGTGTGTCGGCGTAGGTCCGCGCCTTGCCGATCGGCAGCACCGCCCCGAAGGACATGTTCATCCGGTACGGCCCCTGGCGATACACCTCGTAGATCGCGGAGGCCGAGAGGTCACCGAGCGCCTCGACACCCGTGATGTAGAGGATGCCCGCGTTCGTGATCTGCTCGCGCTCGATCAGCGAGAACTCGGCGGTGCCCGTGAGGGTTAGACGCTCGCTCAGCCCGTAGGATCCGGTGACGCTGTGCGTGATGTTCGACAGCGTCAGGGGCGCCACCGTGTAGAGCTGTAGGGTGGTCGCGAGCGGGAGCTAGTCCGTGGAGAACCAGACCCCGCGCGAGTTCATCTGATTGAAGCGGTACGTGAGCTCCAACGCGCCGGCGTCGAGCGTACGTGCGCCAAAGACGCCGATGGGCGCCTGGGAGTCGGGACGACCCGACGCCCACACGTACTCCTCTTCCTGCGCGGCCACCGGGGACGAGACAGCCACCAAGGCCGCCGCGATCAGGCTCCTACGAACCATGGAATCTTCCTCCGACACGGTTTGGGCGCGTCACCCAACGCCTCTCGGATGTCACGGCGCGCCCAATATAGGAGCGCCGGTAGCGGTTTGCGCCGAGCTAGGATCAAAGGGTGTGTAAAAAGAGAGGCGACGTACCTTTCCGCTGACAATTAACCAGCGACCACCGGGTTCGAGCCCGGGGGAAAGGAACGCCGCCTCATGGGGAAGGATACCGCGGGATCCGAGAGTTCGTCCACCACGA
>SHZR01000052.1 GCA_009692205.1 Gemmatimonadota bacterium
TCAAGCAACGCATTCGGGCCGTGGCGCCTCGGACGGCCGTGGCGCTGAGACGCGTGGCCAGGGCTGCTCGTTACGTCGTGCGTCCGCATCATTGCCGTCAATGGTTTGCCCATTCGGGGTACGTCAACTAAAGTGACTTCCGGGATTAGCCCGGTGCACGCCTCACCCCAGCCCGTCGCCCGTCGTCTTGCCCTGATCGCGCTCGCGCTAGGTCTCGCGGTTGCCGGCTGCCTCTACCAGGTGTTCCTGGCCAGTGAGCCGATCAACGACCGCTTCATGAACGTCGTCTGGGGTCGCGAGATCCTGAGCGGCCGCCTTCCCGTCAGGGATTTCTTCGAAGCAGGAGAACCGCTGAGCGAAGTACTGTCGGCCGCCGCAGAGGCGGTCGTGGGCTACCGCCTCCTCTCCGAGGCGCTCGTCGGGGGACTCGCGGTCGGTACCAGCGTGTGGCTGGTCTTTTGGGTGACCCACGGACTGACGCGCTCGGCGGCCCCTTCCCTGCTGGCCGCCGCACTGGTCGTGTTCGCGGGCACGCGCAGCTACTCGTACCCGAAGGTCTTGATCTACGCCGGGGCCGCCGCGCTGATCTGGAAATACGTGAACCGGCCTTCCAGGGCGTGGCTCATGGGCCTCGCCTGCTGGACAGGTGTGGCCTTTCTCTGGCGCCATGACCACGGCGTCTACGTAGCGCTCGCGACCGCGGCCACGGTCGCTGTGGTGCACGGGCGCACGCGGACGACGATCACTCGCCTGCTCCAGGCGGGCATGGTGGCGCTCCTGGTGACTGGCCCGTACCTGGCCTGGGTCCAGGTCCATCGCGGCCTGCTGAACTACTGGGCGGACGGCATGGTCGTCATGCAAAGCGAGTTCAACGACAACCCGCCGATACTGCTGCCGCCCTGGCCCTTGCGTCACCTCTCCGACGTCGTCGGATTCCAGGCGCCAGCGGCCTTCGCTCCAGTCATCGGCCTTCGGTGGTCGCCGTCGAGCACGCCCGTCGAGCGCGAGGCCTCCATGCGAGCATTCGACGTGATTGACGCCACCGCCTCTGGCCCGGACGCGGTCACCGGCACACTGCTCGACCCGAGCCCCCAGAACATTCGAGGACTCCTGAACGATCCGAGCGTGGCCGACACCGAGGGCCTCAATCGATCGACCTCCTCGATCCCGTGGACGTCGTGGGGACCGCTCGATCGCGCGCGCTTCCGCTACAAGTCTCTCCGGGTACGCCCGTTCCCGGCGTTCGACGACGCGGAACGGGCCGGCGAAGTCGCCAAATGGATTTTCATGACGCTCGCCGTCGGCACGCTCTGCTGGGCGTGCTGGCCTCGCAGGGTTCGAAACGCTGGCACAGTGCCCGATCGGATGACGCTCGGGCTAATCGCTGGCCTGCTGGCTGTCTCGATGCCCGGGTTGCTACGCCTGCCGCTGAGCACCTATTCGGCAGACGCCGTGGCCCTGCCAGCGATTCTCGCGATCTGGACCCTCTGGACGCTCTGGCAGCGGGCCGCACGATCGTCTCGCGCGATGCGGGTTGCCGCCCGCCTTGCGGTCGTGGTGTGCGCGGGCCTCCTCGTCTTCTCCATCACCGCGGTGGGACTGTTCGAGCGGCGATTCCGTCTCCTGATGGCAGACGATGCCTGGAGTCACGCGTGGAGTGAGCTGATCACGACGCCGCCAATCGCCCTGGAGACCGACGAGCCCGCGAACTCGACGGCCGGACTCGCCCGTTACGTGCATGCCTGCACGTCGCCCGACGCCTCGCTGCTCGTGCTCGCCTTCGCACCCGATCTCCAGTACTACGCCGACCGTCGCCTTGCCTCACGGCATCTCCTGCTCGGGCCGGGGCGATGGACGAGCGAATCGGATCAGGCCGCGTCCCTCGACACGCTCCGACGATCGGCGCCGCCGATCGTCATCGCCGGGCGCCCGTTCTACGACCAGGAGTTCCCCACGCTTTATCCGTTGCTCGCGGACTACATCCGCGCCGAGTACCGCGCGCAGGGAGAGATCCTGGACCACAAGGATCACCGGTACACGGTGTTCACGCGGAATGCCGTGGCGCCCGTGCGCACGGACCCGGAGCACGGCTGGCCCTGCTTTACGCCGGCCGGGACACGGTAACTCGAAGGTCTGCGCGTGCGGCCGTACGGAGGGGAGGACGAGACGAGACGAGACGAGCCGAAGCATCGGCGTCGGTTCGCGCTGGGGCTGTCCGACTGGGACTCACCTCCGCCCGGCCATCTCGACGCCGGCATCGTCGGCGACGTGCTCCTTACCGACACGTTGTGGACGGCTGCCGGGCCGCAGGTCACTGCCGACCTTCGGAGCGCCTGCTGGACCCGCCTGGCGGGCTGCTCCATCGTTCTGGCCAACCTCGAAGCACCGATCTCCAGCGTTCCGAAGCCGGCCGACAGGAAGCCCTACAACTTCCGGACCGACGTCAGGGCCCTCGACCTGTTCGACCAGCGGTTCGTGCTCAGTCTCGCCAACAACCACATCATGGACTACGGAGCCCAGGGGCTGGTCGACACGCTGGAGGTGCTCGACCGTGCGGGCCTCAGCTACGCGGGTGCCGGCACCACCCTGGATCGCGCACGCGCGCCGCACTATCGGTCGGTGACGGGCATCGAGACGGCGATCCTCTGCGCAGCCGATCCGCGCTTCCAGGCAGCCACCGCGTCAACGCCGGGAACCTGTCCGGCGCGTCCGGGCCTGCTGGCCGAATCGGTGACGGAGGCCCGGCGGCGTGCCCGGTTCGTTGCTGTTGCGATCCACATGGGCATGGAGCACTCGACGACGCCCTCCACGAGACAAATTGATCTCGCCGAAGAGTGCCTCGACGCCGGCGCCCGGTTCGTGGCGTTCCATCATGCCCACCGCATCGGCGGCTACAGCACCAGTGGCCGCGGCATCGTGCTGTGGGGCACGGGCAACTACGTCTTCGCGGACGGCAACGAACGGCCGCGGGGCAAGACCGCGCGGACGGCGGCCTGGCGCGTGCGCTACTCGCAGCCTGCTGACGCCGTCACCGCGCTCTCGATCGAACCGGCGGTGATAGATCGCGCCGGCGTGCCGCGGACGCCCGACGCTGGGGAGGCGGCGCGCGAGCGGGAACGTATTCACGGCCTTGGCTCTCGGGTGAGGACGCCCCTTCGGCGCACAATGTGGCACAGCCTGGAGATGCTGGAACCAGAGTTCGTGCGCTCCAATGTCACCAACTACGCGCGGCTGCTGCGCCTGCGCGGACTGTCGTACGTGTGGCGCAGCCTCGTCGCCGGGCTTCGCGCCCAGCTCACGCGGTGACACTGGGCGCTCGGCGTTAGGCCTGGTCCAGACCCTAGGCGGCTCGCTCGATCATCGTGTTGTAGATCACGCTGACGGTATATCCCACGACGAATCCCAGGGCGAACGCGTAGGCCGATCCGATGAAGCTTCCGAGAAACGTGACGCGGTAGCCCGGAAAGTACACGGCCAGCAACTGCAGGTGGGAGCCCACTGCCTCGCCGCCGAGGAACACGAGCCAGTTGGTCGCGAGAAACAGGCCGACAGCCAGGAGCAGGCCAACGGCAACGCCCCACCCGCGCTTGTTCATCCGGAGCAGCGCCTTCCGGAGTTCGCGCACGTCCTCGCCGCCGACCTCTTCCTCGCGAGGCTCCTGCATCACGCTCTCCTTCAGATCTTGTCGAGAAACGGCCTCGAGAGTGTGGACTTCGCCCTAATCGAGAGCAACCACATGGCCGTGAACACGTTGCGCAGCAGCGCCAGACTCCATCCGACGACGAAACCCGTGGCGAAGCCCCACGTGAAGCCGATCGCCACACCTGGCCACGACACGGTGTAGCCGTAGAAGAACTGCGCGAGGAGCGCCAAGGGCGGCTGATGAACAGCGTCGATGATCACGTGCAGGAGCGTCGCGAGCGCGATCAGGCCGCCGCTGGTCACGCCGATCGCGATGCCCAGCGCCCGTTTGTTCATGGGCGCGAACACGTAGGTCAGCGTGGACTGGAGCGAGTGCGTGTGGGGCGAAACGGTTTCCAACGCTGGTCACTCCCTTCGCTGAAACGGTCTACCGCGATGATACGCCCGCTCGCGATCACCAACAAGGGCGCGGGCGGCACTGGCGACTACGATGGCGAGCCTCCTCGCGGTGAAATCTCTTCGTGGTAGTCGAAGTCCGTGTTCACGCTCCAGACATCGTGCGACGCGCCC
Organism: Gemmatimonadota bacterium; assembly: GCA_009692205.1. Lineage (GTDB taxonomy): Bacteria > Gemmatimonadota > Gemmatimonadetes > Longimicrobiales > Gaopeijiaceae > UBA2982. The sequence goes on from SHZR01000052.1 coordinate 4,213, forward strand.
TGCATGTTGCGCACGACCATCATGGCCGTCAGCATCGAGTGATCCTGGTTGTTGTACTTGTGCATGCCGTTGCGGCCGACGGTGTGGAGGTTCGGGATCGGATCGATGAACTCGCGCACCGTGTCGAGGTTGGCGCGATACGTCGAATCGTAGATGGGATAGGCGTTGGGCATCCGGATGACCGTGCCGTCCACCACGTCGCTCTCGCGCGCCAGTCCCAGTTCCTCGAGCTCCCACGACGCCTGGCGGATGAGCTCCGGGTCGCTCGTCTCCCAGAGCCCGTCCCCCTTGAAGCAGAAGTACTCCATCCCGAGGCACGTCCTGTGCGGCTCGGGCACCATCGCGGCGCTCCAGTTGTTGAAATTCTGGATCCGTCCCACGCTCACCCCTGGCGTGTGCACGTAGATCCAGTTATCAGGAAACAACCGCTCGCGGTTCAGTATCAGCGCGACGACGAGAAAATCCCGGTGCCGGAGGGCCACGGCCGCGCGCCTGATGGGCTCGGGGGGCTGGGGCGACAACGATCGCACCAACCCTCGCACGGTCATCGTGGAGATGACGTGGTCGGCCTCGAATCGCCGTTCGCCGTCTGGCGTGTCCGCAGCGACGGCGACCGCTCGCCCTCCCTCGATCTCGATGCGCGTCACGCGGTGCCGGAGCAGGACCTGGCTCCCGGCCTCGACGAGCCGGTCGCGGCACATCTCCCACATCTGGCCAGGGCCAAGCCTTGGATAGCTGAACTCGTGAATCAGCGTCTTGATCTTGTCGGACCGGAGGTTGAGCGACGCGGCATTCAGGATGGCGCGGAAGAGCGAGAGGCCCTGAATGCGCTGCGCGGCCCACTCCGCGCGAATCTCCGTGCAGGGCGTGCCCCAGACCTTTTCCGTGTACGTCTTGAAGAAGATCTCGTAGAGCCGCCGGCCGAAGCGGTTGGTGACCCACTGCTCGAAGTTCTCCTCGACGGGATAGGGACGGCGCTGCCACTTCAGGTAGCTGAGGACCACCTGCATCGACGTCCACGGCCCGAGCGAGATGAGCGCGTTCAGCGGCTTGAGCGGATAGTCGAACAGCTTGCCGTTGTAGTGGATGCGAGAGAGCCGCGGCACCACGAGCATCTCGGGCCCGAGGATCTCGCGCCACATCTCTTCGACCGGCGCGATCTTCGTGAAGAACCGGTGGCCGCCGATGTCGAAGCGGTAGCCCTTGTAGACGGCGGTGCGCGAGATACCGCCGACCATGTCATCGCCCTCGAGCACCGTGGACGACACGCCTTCCTTCGACAGGTAATAGGCGGCGGTGAGTCCGGCTGGTCCCCCTCCGACGATGACGACCCGAGCCCCGGGCTTCAGCAGATCTACGAGGCGAGGCGGCATGAAGGCGCGGCGGCGGTCATCCTGCGCATTGTCCCACGGCTCCGGGACATCGACCTATACTTCCGCGGTGCCGTCGGCCAGACCAGCTCTGTGGTGAAATAGGCACGCCCATGGTGAACAGCCGGAGTTGCTCGGTCGTCGTCTCGGTCTTCAACAGCGAAGCCGGCCTCAACGAACTGATCCGGAGGCTGGAGCCCGTGCTGTCGAACCTGACGGACCAGCACGAGCTGATTCTGGTGAACGACGGCAGCGCTGATCGCAGCTGGGACGTCATTCAGCGACTGGCCAGGGAACATCCCTGGGTGCGCGGCATCGATCTGATGCGCAACTACGGCCAGCACAACGCACTCCTGGCCGGCATCAACAGCGCGCGCTTCGACACGATCGTCACGATGGACGACGACCTGCAGCACCCGCCCGAGGAGATTCCCCGGCTGCTCGACACCCTGAACGAGGGCTACGACGTCGTCTACGGCCGCCCCAGGAAGCGGAGTCATTCTCTCTGGCGCAATCTCGCGTCGCGGCTCATCAAGTCCGTGCTGAAGGTGACCCTTGGGGCGGAGATGGGCAGCCACAGCAGTGCGTTCCGGGCCTTCCGGGCGCCGCTGCGACGCGGATTCACGAGCTTTGCCGGGGCACAGCTCTCGATCGACGTGCTGCTGTCCTGGAGCTCGAAGCGGGTCACGCACGTGCTCGTCGAGCACGACCCGCGCCGGATCGGCACGTCGGGATACAGCCTTTCCCGGCTGATGGTCCTCGCGCTCGAGCTCCTCACCGGCTACTCCGCGCTGCCACTCCGCATCGCGAGCCTGATGGGCCTGTCCACCTCGGTCGTCGGACTCGTCATGTTCGCCTACGTCGTCGTGCGCAGGTTCACGCAGACCAACTACACGCCAGGCTTCGCGTTTCTCGCGGCCGAGATCGCGTTCTTTGCCGGCATGCAGATGTTCGCCATCGGCGTCATCGGCGAATACATCGCGAAGCTGCATTTCAGGACGATGGGCAAGCCCCCGTATGTCGTTCAGGAGGAGACGGGAGCGCATGTACTACCGGAGTGACTGGCCGGAAGTCGGCCTCTCCGGCCCGCTCCGGGAGGGCTCGCAGCGGGAGCCCACGGGCCAGGGCGACGACGTCGCGGCCGACTGGTCGGACCAGTCGCGGGTGGGCGGCATCGACGTACGCTGGACTGCCTCGCGAGATCGCTTCGAATCGACGCTGTACGACATCCCCGTCTGGCATCTGCGCCTTGAACTGGACCACGTCCTGAGCGACGCGCTCGCGGACCCGGTTCAGAGCGGTTTGACGGCGGCGCTGACATCCGACGTCCAACGGTTCTTGAAGTCCGGCGCGTGGGGATCGGCCTACGTGTGCAGTACGGTCGTGAAATCGGAACCGCTGTACCAGTCGCTGGTCGACTCCGGCTTCACCGAGGTGGAAGAGCGGAGGGTCTACAGAACGCCGATCCGCCATCTTGTCGAGCGGCCGTGGCCGGCCCTGGATGGCAGCCTGGCGATCACGTCCCTCGCAGACTTCCCCCAGGAGCAGCGGGCCTCTGTCACGGCACAGATCTTCAAGGTCTCCGCGGAGGCCTTCGGCGGCACCGGGCACAGCCGCCACTTCACTGACCCTGTCTTGACGGCACGGCGCCCCGGGCTCGACTACATTGGCGCGGCCATGGCCCTGAATTTCGAGCGCTTCAGTCCTGCGGCGTTCCTGGTCGCCGTCGAGCACGTCTCGGGGTGCATCTGCGGGTTCTCGGTCGTTGGCAGGAAACCGGGACTCGGCGCGATGATGTACACGCAGCTCCTGAGCGCGGCGCGACCGGCATTTCAGGGACGCGACATCTACCTGCGGATCACCCGGCGCCTGCTTGAGACGCTGCCGGCGGACGCCACGTTGCTGAACGTCACTCACGCAGGCAATCTGCCCATGCAGATGGCCTACCAGCGGAGCGGGCGGGTGCACCTGGCCGACACGACGGCGATGCGCATCGTCCACGGTGCGTCGTCGTGACGCGACCCGGCCCCTTCAGCCGTCCGTCCCAGGGACTTGGCGATCAGTGCCGAGTACTCGGAGCCTTGTGGTCGGTGATGCGGGAGGCCGAGCTCCCACGAGCCGTTCTCGACACACTGGTGCACCGCCGGCTTCGAGCCGTTCTGGTGTCGGCATTTTAGAGCGTCCCTTATTACCGCGAGTCGATGCAGGCGGTGGGATACAACCCGCTCACCGATTA
>SHZR01000024.1 GCA_009692205.1 Gemmatimonadota bacterium
TGGCGGAGAAACAGTTCCGCAGGTTGGACGCACCCCACCTGCTCAGCGATGTGTTCGAGGGTAGGAAGTTCGTGGACGGAAAGCCCGTCCCGTCACAGCAGCGGAAGGCAGCCGCCTGACTCGTTTACACACCTATTGACCCGACCTCATGAAGACCCGTGCCAGACTCTCTGCGTTAGTCGGTCGGACCCTCGCGGTGACGCGGCGCGTACCCGGCACACCGCAGGACCGGCAGCGTCGGATATTTCGCATACGCGGGATCCGTCTGGGAGCGCTGGCAGAGCACGAAGCGCGACCCTCGCCGGGTGTCGACCATGCGGAGGTGGCGGCACGAGCCACAGAGACCCGAGGGCCCCGCCCTCGGGACTCGCTCGCCGGTCAGGCTCGGATCCCCAGGTACCCGACCTGCCGCCCGCGATCGCCGCACCGGTGCGAGAAGAGCCCACTGCCCGTGCAGCGCGTGCAGTGCTCGGAGACCGTGACGTTGGACGGATCCACGCCCGCCTCGAGCGCCCGCCGGGCCAACACGTCCCTCAGGTCGAGCACCGTCGCTCTCGAGGGGACGGGCTCGCCGAGCGCCTCGAAGACCTCCGGTCCGACCTCGTAGCAGTCGCCGCAGATCGCGGGCCCGAGGTGCACGCGCAGCCCGCGCGCGTCGGAGTCACCCGACATCACCGCCAGTCCGCGCTCCAGCACTCCCGCCGCGGTTCCGCGCCAGCCCGCGTGCAGAACCGCGACCGCGCGCTCCTCCGGATCCACCACGAAGATCGGGACGCAGTCGGCCGTCGCGACCGCGAGAAGAAGACCGGCCTCGCTCGTCACGTGGCCGTCACACGGACTCACGATGCTGAGCCCCGCCGACGCACCTCCGTGCAAGCGCACGCCGGCCTCGTGGACCTGCCGGGCGTGCACCGCCGCGCGCATCCCGGTCGCCGCCAGCAAGCGAGTCCAGCGCTCGTGCACGAGGTCGCTCGGCGACCCGCCGCTGAAGAGCCCCAGATCGAACTCGTTGCCCGGCGCACCGCGAGTCGTCGTCCCTTGCATGAGCCATGGGAGCTCCGTCGCCCAGCCCGCGTGCACCAGCGCGGGAACGCTCGGATCGTGGCCTTCGCGCACGCGCCGCGCGCGCGCCGAGGCCGTCTCTTGGGGATTCACGCAGGGTGCTACCCGAGGCGCCTCGATTCGCGCCCACGGACTCCTACGCCTCCGCCTGATGCCGTAGGTTAGAGCGGTTCCAGGCTCCTCCCGACAGCACATCAGGATCATGAGGAACGACACGCTGTTCGACAGTCAGAACGCTGCCTACGCCCAGGCCATGTTCGAGGAGTTCGCGCGTAATCCCGAGTCGGTCCCCGCGGAATGGCGACAGCTCTTCCGGGACGGCGGGTCGCGAGCGCTCGCCGAAGGGCTCCTCGTTCCGGATCCGTTCGATGGGTTCCGCCCGATGCCACCGGCGGCGCTCGTCGCGGCGGCTCCGGTCATGGCACCGACGCCTGTGGTCGCCCCCGTCATCTCCCCCTCCGCCGCCACACTCGAGGGGCACGAGCACCTCCGGCGCGTCCTCCCGGTCGTGTCCCGCGCGGTCGCGCTGGTGCAGGCGTTCCGCGAGCACGGCCACCAGCTTGCTCGGCTCGACCCGCTCGGCGGGGATCCCCCCGGACATCCCCAGCTGAGCCCGGCGTTCTTCGGGACGTCGATGGAGGAGCTCGGCGGGCTTCCCGCGTCGCTCGTGATGGACGACGCCGAGCCAGGGCAGTCCGTCGCGGACGCGCTCACGGGCCTAGAGCGGGTCTACGCCGGCTCCCTGGGCTACGAGTTCGAGCACCTCGACGACCACGTCAAAGTGGACTGGCTGTGGGACCAGGTCGAATCGGACGCACACCTCCCGGCACTCACGCCCGAAGAGCGCAAGAAGATCCTCCGCAGGCTATGCGACGTGGAGGGACTCGAGCAGTTCCTCCATCGCGCCTACCTGGGACAGAAGCGCTTCTCGCTCGAGGGGACCGACGTGCTCGTCCCCATGCTCGACCTCGTCATCGAGCAGGTCGCCAAGAACGGCGCGCGTGAAGTGGTTCTGGGGATGGCGCACCGCGGCCGCCTGAACGTACTGACGCACACGGTGGGCGTGTCCTACGGCGAGCTGCTCGCCGAGTTCGAGGGCCCGTCACTCAAGGGTGGGCAGCTCCAGGTCGGCGGCACGGGCGACGTGAAGTACCATCACGGAGCGCGCGGCACCCGCGACATCGAAGGCGTAGGCACCATTCGCATCACGCTCGCGCCGAACCCGAGCCACTTGGAGTTCGTGAACCCCGTCGTGGTCGGCTGGGCTCGCTCGCGCCAGTTCGACAGCGTGGCCAACGGCTCCGAGCCGGACTGCGACGCGGTGGTCCCCGTGGTGATCCACGGAGACGCGGCGTTCGCCGCGGAAGGCGTCGTGGCCGAGTCGCTCAACATGGCGCGGCTCCCCGGATATCACGTCGGCGGCACGGTCCACATCATCGTGAACAACCAGGTCGGCTTCACGACCGACCCGAGCGACGGCCGCTCGACGTACTACTCGAGCGACCTGGCCAAGGGATACGCGGTCCCGATCGTGCATGTGAATGCAGACGACCCGGAGGCCTGCCTCGCGGCCGCGCGGTTGGCCACCGATTACCGGGCCCGCTTCCGCGACGAGTTCGTGATCGACCTCGTGGGGTACCGCCGCCACGGCCACAACGAGGGCGACGAGCCTGCGTACACGCAGCCCCTGAAGTACGCGGCGATCGCCGGTCACCCGACCGTGGTCGACCTCTACGCCAAGCGCCTCATCGAAGCGGGGGTTATCACGCCGGAGGAGGTCCAGGCGATGCGCGAGTCGGTCGCGCACGGATTGCAGAGGGTGCAGGACGACGTGCGCGACTACGAGCCCGTCGCGGACGCCCCGCGCGACGACGAGCGCGAGACGCCGCTGGTGCCAGGGACCACGGGCGTGCCCCTCGACGCCCTCGAGAAGATCAACCAAGCCACGGTCGCGGTGCCCGAGGGCTTCACGCCGCACCCGAAGCTATGGAGGCAGCTCTCACGCCGAGCCAGCACGCTCACGCCGGAGCGGACGCTGGACTGGGGTCACGCCGAGACGCTCGCGCTCGGGAGCCTGCTCCTTGAGGGGATCCCCATCCGGATCAGCGGCCAGGACGCCCAGCGCGGCACGTTCAGTCACCGCCACCTGGTGCTCCACGACTCGCAGACCGGGAAGCGGTTCGTGCCGCTCACCCGCATCGCCGAGGCCCGGCTCGAGGTCTTCAACTCCCCGCTCTCGGAGACCGCCGTCCTCGGCTTCGAGTACGGGTACTCGGTCGGCGCGGACACGGACGTGGTCATCTGGGAGGCGCAGTTCGGCGACTTCGCCAACGTCGCTCAGCCCATCATCGACCAGTTCCTGTCGTCCGGGCGCATGAAGTGGGCGCAATACTCGAGGCTCGTGCTCCTGCTTCCACACGGGTACGAGGGCCAGGGCCCGGAGCACTCGAGCGCCCGCCTGGAGCGCTTCCTCCAGCTCTGCGCCGAAGACAACATGCGGGTAGCCTACCCGACGACTCCCGCGCAGTACTTCCACCTGCTGCGCGGGCAGGCCCTCCGCAGACCCGAGCGTCCCCTGGTCGTGATGACGCCGAAGAGCCTGCTCCGCCATCCGCTTGCGAGCTCGACCATCGCCGAGCTGACCGAGGGCACCTACCGGCCGGTCCTGTCGGATCCGACGCCGGGCGACCTCGCACGCATCACGCGACTCGTGCTCTGCTCCGGGAAGATCTACTACGACATGGAGGCCCACAGCCGGCGCTCCGAGGCGGACGGCACCGCAGTGGCGCGCGTCGAGCTCCTGCATCCGTTCCCATCGGAGGATCTCGTGGCGCTCGTTTCGGGCTACCCGAACCTGCGCGAGGTCGTCTGGGCGCAGGAGGAGCCGCGCAACATGGGCGCGCTCACGTACATCGGGCCGCGGCTCCGGGCCGTGGTGCCGCGTCGGATCCCGTTGGCGTACGTCGCGAGACCCGAGCGCGCGAGTCCGGCCGAGGGCAAACTCAAGGACCACGTCCGGCAGCAGGAGGAGCTGGTGCTGCGCGCGCTGGGGTTCGGCGAGGACGAGGCGAAGGCGCCCGAGTAGCCGCCGCGCTCACCACTTTCACCACTGAAGCAGGATCTTCCCGAAGCTCCGGTTCGACTCCATGAGGCGGTGAGCCTCGGCCGCCTCACTCGCCGGGAAGATGCGCTCGACCACCGGCGACAGTTCGCCCGTGGCGAAGCCCGGCAGCACGTCACGGACGAACGCCACCGCGAGCTCGCGCTTCTCCGCCACGGGTCGCGCCCGGAGCACCGTCCCCCGGATGGAGGCTCGGCGACCCATGAGGGCGCGGAGACTGATCGTCGCATCGGTCCCACCGGGCACCCCCACCACGATGTGCCGCCCACGCTCGGCGACGACGCGCTGGTTGCCCGCTAAGTAAGGCCCGCCGACGAGGTCGAGGATGACGTCGACGCCGCGCCCCCCCGTCAGCTCGAGCACGCGGTCCGGCCAGCGTTCGTCCGCGAGGACGCCGTGGTGCAATCCGAGCTCGATGGAGCGCTCGAGCTTGTCCGGCGTCCTCGACGTGCCGATCACGGTGGCACCGGCCCTACGCGCGAGCTGCACGGCCGCCGTGCCGACCCCGCTGCCGACCGCGTGCACGAGGAGCGTCTCCCCAGCCGTCAGCCGCTCCTGCACGAACGCCGCGTCGAACGCGGTCATGAACACCTCGGGAATGGCGCCGGCCGTCGTGAGGGACATCCCGGGCGGAGCGGCGACGAGCGTCTCGCTCGGGGAGAGCGCGTACTCGGCGTATCCTCCCCCGCCGAGGATGCCCATCACGGCATCCCCTACTGCCAGACCGCTCACGCCCTCGCCGAGCGCGTCCACCGTGCCAGCGAGCTCGAGCCCCAAAATGTCCGGCGGGCTGCCCGGCGGCGCGGGATAGCGCCCCATGCGCTGGAGCAGATCCGCGCGGTTCAGTCCGGACGAGGCCACACGCACGCGTACCTCGCCGGGGCCGGGCTCTGGGCGCGGGACGTCCCGCAGCTCGAGCACCTCGGGGCCGCCCGGCCCGCTCATCACGACCGCCTTCATCATGTCGCTCATAGAGTGCCTTGTAACTAGCTTGGCGGCGCCATGCAACTACCGTTCGCGCTGGAGCGCCCGCTCGTCTTCTTCGATATCGAGACCACCGGCCTCGATCTGAAGAACGACCGAATCATCGAGCTCGCCTTCATCAAGATGACGCCCCAGGGCGACGTGCTCGAGCGAACACGTCGCTTCAACCCGGGCGTTCCGATCCCGGCGGAAGCGACCGCGGTGCACGGAATCACGGACGCGGACATCGCCGACGAGGTGCCCTTCTGCCGGACGGCCCGGAGCCTCGCCGACGGGTTCGAGGGGTGCGACCTCGCGGGCTTCAACATCCGTCGGTTCGACCTGCACATGCTGATCCACGAGTTCCGCCGCTGCGGGGTCGACTTCTCCCTCGAGGGACGACGCGTGCTCGACGTGCAGACCATCTTCCACCGCGAGGAGCGGCGGGACCTGTCGGCAGCGGCGCGGTTCTACCTGGGCCGCGAGCACGAGGAGGCTCACAGCGCGTTGGGCGACATCCGCACGGCCGCCGCGGTGCTGGGAGCCCAGCTCGAGCACTATCCGCACGTTCCTCGGGACCTGAACGGGCTTCATGAGTATTGCGATCAGTTCGCGCCCATCCGCACGGAGTTCGATCGCTGGTTTCGCGGACCGAACGAGGCGCGGGTCTTTGGCAGGGGGAAGCACCGCGGCCAGGCACTCACGGACGTGGCTCGGGACGCGCCCGACTATCTGCGGTGGATGCTCGGCGTCGAAGACATGGACGAGGAGGTCCTGAGCGTGGTCCGCGAGGCGCTCGGCGAAGGCGCACCCGCGGCGAGCGACTCACCGTGAAACGACTCGCCCTCTTCGCGACCGCCCTGGCGGTCGCCTCGGCATGTGCCGACGCCCCGGCCGACGCCCCCGCCCCCGAAGCCGCACCCACTCCCCAGGGCATCTATGGAACCGCCCCTGGGGCGTTCGCAGGTACCCCTTCGGTGATCACGCTGCGCCCCGCCGGCGCCGCGGCCACCGAGCTCCCGCCGCGCGACAACCCACGGATGGACCAGCTAGGGTTGGCCTTCTCGCCCGGCCTGCTCGTGGTACGCGTAGGCGAGACCGTCACATTCACGAACAGCGAAACGGTTACACACAACGTGAAGTTGGCGCTCTCCGACAACGACTCGACGGTGATGGACGCCGAGACCGACCCGGGGGGCCGAGTGGACTTTCTGTTCGATCGGGAAAATGGTTACGAAGTGACGTGCGACCACCACCCCGGCATGCGGGCGTTCATCTACGTCTCGTCCGCGCCCTACGCTACCTTCGCCGCCAACAACGGCAGTTTCCGGATCACCGACGTTCCTCCAGGTTTCTATACGCTCTCGGTCTGGAGCGTGGACCCGACCCGCCGGAGCGAGCGCGCCCTCGACGTGACCGGCCCGAGCACCGAGGTGAGCCTCGGTCCGGGCTGATCCGCCGCCCCTCCCTCCCGCAACCACGAACCCGCCCATGCTGCTCAGCGCACACTCCGGCCTTCGCTACCTGGTCCTGCTCCTCGGCCTGGTCGTCATCGCGTATGCCGCGCGCGGGATGATCACCAAGCGACCCTACGACAGCAGGATGCGCATTCTCGCGACGGCGTTTACGGGCATGCTCGACCTGACCGTGCTGCTCGGCGTCGCGAACCTCTTCACGCGCACGTTCTACCCCCAGCTCGCCGGCCACCTCACGATGATGGCGCTGGCGACGGCTATCGCCCACATCGTCTCCGTGGTGCAACGCAGACGCCCCCTGGAGCAACGGACGTACGCGCCGCATGTCGTCGGCACGCTCGTCGTGCTGGCGATCATTTCGTTCGGCATCTTAGCGATCGGCCGACCGATCGTCGGCTAGACCCAGCGTGACGCCTCTCCAACCCCTCGAGGTGCGACCCGACGCCAGTCGGTCCACGGGACCGGCCGACCTCGGCATCGTCATGAGCGGGGGCGGCGCACGCGCCGCCTACCAAGTGGGCTTCCTGAGATGCGTGGCCCGCCGCTTTCCTGAGCTGCGTATACCCTACGTGACCGGGGTGTCCGCCGGCGCGATCAACGCCGCACACCTCGCCTCGCATCACGGGACTTTCTTCCAGGCGATCCAGGAGCTGAGCGAGCTGTGGGGCAACCTGACCGTCCAGGACGTGTTTCGGACGGATGCGCGGTCGTTGGCCATGAACGCGGTCCGTTGGCTCCGTCAGCTCTCCTCCGGAGGCTCGGCGTCGCCGAAGCTGGTGCGGGGGCTCGTGGATACCGAGCCGCTGCGGGACTACCTGACCGAGGTCCTGCACGGCGTGGACGGCGAGCTGACGGGAGTCCGGCACAACCTCGACGCCGGCAGACTCAAGGCCGTAGCGATCAGCGGGACGAGCTACTCGACGGGGCGTTCGGTGACATGGATCCAGGGCCGCGACGTGAAGCTGTGGGAGCGGCCCGGGCGGATGCCGCGACTGGCGACGCTCACCGTCGAGCACATCATGGCTTCGGCGGCGCTGCCGCTCTTCTTCCCCGCCGTCGAGGTGGAGAGCGCCTGGTACGGCGACGGCAGCATCCGCTTAGTCGCGCCGCTTTCGCCTGCGATTCACCTCGGGGCGCGGCGCATCATCGCGATTTCGACGCGCTACGCCGCGTCGCGCACCGAGGAGCAAGAGCAGACGGTCTACGGCTACCCCCCGCCCGTGCAGGTGATGGGCATCTTACTGAACTCGATCTTCCTCGACCTTCTCGACCACGACGCCGTGCGGCTCGATCGTCTGAATCGGCTCATCGCGGGACTTCCCGTCGAGCAGCGGGGAGATCTCAATCCCATCAAGTTGCTCACGCTGCGCCCGTCCGCGGACCTCGGCAAGATGGCCAGCCGCTACGAGGCCGAGCTTCCGCGCTCCTTCCGGTTCCTCACGCGCGGCCTCGGCACGACACAGACACGCAGTCCCGACTTCCTCAGCCTGATCCTCTTCCATCCCGACTACCTGCGCTCCTTGATCGACATGGGCGAGCAGGACGCGGAGTCGAGGGCCGCAGAGATCGAGGCCTTCCTCAGTGCCGAGGGCTGACCGCCGCGGAGCTCGAAGCCGTTGGAGTGAGCACGGACCCCGGCTGCGACGTCCGCCGCTTCCCGGTCGGACCTGCTAGATTTTCAGCCTGCCGTAGGTCGTCCTCATCGGGAGGCTGCGATGACGAGCGATAGGAAGCTGGCGACCGAACTCGAGGCGAGAGAAGTCGCAGAGCACGCGCGCGAGGATTCCTGGGAGCGCCGGAGCTTCGCGGGCTCCCTCTTCGAGGGGAGCCCCCACCTCGACCTGGTGCACCCACACCCAACCTCCGACCCCGAGGAGCAGGCGCGCGGCGCCGCGTTCCTGCGGCGGCTGGAGCAGTTCGCCGCCGCGCACATCGACGGCGACGCGATCGACCGTGAGGGCTGGGTGCCGCAGGAGGTGCTCGACGGGCTCGCGGAGCTGGGTGCGTTCGGCATCAAGATTCCCGTGAAGTACGGTGGCCTCGGGCTCTCGCAGCTCACGTACGTGCGCGCGCTCGCGCTCGTAGGGTCCCGCTGTTCGGCGACCGGCGCATTCCTGTCCGCTCATCAGAGCATCGGCGTCCCCGGTCCGCTGCTCAAGTTCGGCACAGAGGAACAGAAGGCGCGCTACCTGCCCCGGCTCGCCAAAGGGGCTCTCTCGGCGTTCGCGCTCACCGAGAAGGACGTCGGCTCCGACCCGGCCAACATGTCGACGACGGCCGAGCTCGCGAAGGATGGCTCGCACTGGATCCTGAACGGCGAGAAGCTCTGGACGACGAACGGGCCGCGCGCCGACATCATCGTGGTGATGGCACGCACGCCTGCGAGGGACGGATCGAGCCGGAAGCCGATCACCGCGTTCATCGTGGAGACCGATTGGCCGGGCGTGGAGGTCGCACACGAGTGCTCGTTCATGGGCCTGCGCGGACTCTCGAACGGCATCCTGCGCTTCACCAACGTCAGAATCCCCCGCGAGAACCTCCTCTGGGACGAGGGGAAGGGCCTCAAGCTCGCCCTCATAACCCTGAACACGGGGCGGCTCGCGCTTCCGGCGTTTTGCGCGGCCGCGGGCAAGGCATGCCTCGACATGCTGCGCGACTGGGCCTCTCACCGCGTGCAGTGGGGTCGCGCGGTGGGCAAGCACGACGCGGTGGCGCAGAAGCTCGGTGGCATGGCCGCCGACACGTTCGCGATGGAGTCGCTCGCCGAGCTCACGGCGGCAATGGCCGACACCCACCGCTTGGACATTCGGCTCGAGGCCGCGATCGCGAAGCTGTGGGCCAGCGAGGTCGGCTGGGCCGTTGTCCACGACGCGGTGCAGGTCCGTGGGGGGCGGGGCTACGAGACCCACGACTCGCTCCAGGCGCGTGGCGAGACGGCCTATCCAGTGGAGCGTTGGCTGCGGGACATGAGGATCAACATGATCTTCGAGGGCTCGTCGGAGATCATGCGCTTGTTCATCGCGCGCGAGGCGGTCGATCTGCACCTGCGCGTCGCCGGAGATCTGGTGAACCCGAAGGCCCCGACGGGCGCCAGGCTCCGTGCGCTCGTCCGGGCCGCGCTCCACTACGCGTGGTGGTACCCCACCCGCTTCCTGGGATGGGGGTTCTGGCCCCGCCACAGCTCGTTCGGGCGGCTCGCGCCACACGTGCGCTACATCGAGCGCGCGTCCCGCCGTCTGGCCCGTGCGACGTTCCACGCCATGGTGCGCTTCGGGCCCGCGCTGGAGAAGCGCCAGGCGGTGCTCGGCCGACTCGTCGACATCGGCGCGGACCTGTTCGTGATGACTGCGGTCGTGTCGCGTGCGCAGATGCTCGTCGCGGCGGGGAAGGATGCCTCTGCGTCCGACTTGGCCGACCTGCACTGCCGCCGCGCCCGCCGACGCATCGGAGACCGCTTCCGTGCTCTGCTCGCCAACGACGACAAGGCCACCCATCTCGTCGCGAAACACTTCCTCGAGGGCGACCTGGTCTGGCTCGAGGGTGGGATCGTTCCGCTGGACGAATACCGCACCGGGGCAACCGCGCCCACCGAGAAGCGGGTACCCGCGTGCGCGCCCGTGACGGTGGGCTAGACCGCATGCTCCACGCCCGAGCCTTCAAGGTGTCCGTAACCTGGACGCTCGCCCTCCTCTACCTCGGGAGCGTCGTCCACGCCACGGAATCCAGCCTGGCGTGCCCGGACTGGCCCACGTGCTTCGGCACGATGGTGCCCGAGATGACGGGCGGTGTGTTCTGGGAGCACCTGCATCGCCTGGTCGCGGGCGGTCTACTGCTCATGTGGGGGCTCGCCACCTGGTTCGCGCGCAAGGAAACGGCCGACCGCCCCTGGATCTTCAAGGCATGCATCGCGGGAATCGTCCTCCTGCTCGTACAGTCGGCGTTCGGCGGGCTCACGGTCATCTACCGGCTGCCCGACCTGGTGTCGACGACACACCTCGCGCTCGCACTCTCGTTCCTCGCGCTCGCGACGGTCCTCGCCTCGGCAACCGCGCACGTCGGAAACTCCGAACCGCCGAGCGGCCAGGAAGACGGCACGCGGAGGTGGGCTACTGCGGCCGCCGGCCTCGTCTTCGCCCAATCCGTGCTCGGCGCCCTGGTGCGTCACATGGACGCGGGCCTGGCCTGCCTCGACTTCCCCCTCTGCCTCGGCCGCGTCGTCCCCCCGCTGGTGAACGCGCCCATCACGGTGCACTTCGCCCACCGCGCGCTCGGGATGATCGTGGCGGTGGTGGTGCTCGCGTTCGCCGTCCGGGCCTACCGGATCGGCTCCCCAGAGCGTATACGCCGGTGGGCCACGCTCGCGGCCGCCCTCGTCGTGGCGCAGGTAGCGCTCGGCGTCGCCTCCGTGTTCACGGTGCTGGCCGTCCTCCCGGTCTCGCTGCACACGTTGGTGGCCGCGTCCCTCCTCGCCGTGCTCGTGCACGTCGCCACACTCGCCCACACGACCAAGGCGCGTCGGCCAGAAGCCCGTGCTCGCCGCGATCGGCTGAGCACGCTCCGTTGAGTTCGGCCGAGATCGGCGACACTTTAGCCGCCGTCAACGCGAGCCTGAACGCGACGAGCGCCGTCGCGCTGCTCGTGGGCTATATCATGATCCGAAGGCGCGCCCTGCACGCACACCGCGCCGCGATGGTCACGGCGCTGTCCGCGTCCGCTCTGTTCCTGGTGTTCTACGTGACCCGAGTCGCGCTCTTCGGCACGCACGAGTTCGCCGGCGAGGGCGGGGCGCGCACGCTCTACTTCACCATCCTCTTCTCGCACATGGTGCTCGCGGTCGCCGTGCTCCCGTTCGTGCTGCGCCTCGTCTACCTCGTGCGCCACCGGCGCTTCCACGACCACGCCCGGCTCGCGCGCTGGGTCTTCCCGGTGTGGGCCTACGTGTCCATCACGGGCCTCCTCGTCTACCTCCTGCTTTACCAGGTGTACGGGTACAGGTGAGTGACCGAGCGCCCGGCGGCCGGCCGTTCCTAGGCTACGCCGAAGCCGTGGTCGCGGCGTGCCTGTGGGGATCGTCGGGCGTGTTCGCCGTGCACCTCTTTCGCCTCGGGGTGCCACCGGAGACCGTCGCGCTGATTCGTCCGCTCATCGGAGTCGTCATCCTGCTGGCGGGATTTCTGCTGACCCGGCCGAGCGCCCTTCGCATCGGCGCGCGGGGGCTGATCGTCCTTGGCCTGGGCGGGGGCGCGGCCGTGGGTGTCTTCCAGATCGCCTACCAGAGCTCCATCGACGCGGCGGGCGTCCCCACCACCGTGGCGCTTCTCTACCTGGCTCCGGCGCTCGTGGCCGCCGTCTCCGGACCGCTGCTCGGAGAGTGGCCGACCCCGCGGCGCCTCGCCCTGGTCGCGCTGACGCTCGTGGGTGTGTGGCTGACCGTTGTGGGTGCCGAGGACGTGCCGGCCAGGTTCGGAGCGTCGGGCCTAGGATGGGGCGCACTCGCCGCCGCCGCCTACGCGACCTACACGCTCTTCGGGCGCTACGCGACTCCCCGCTTCGGGTCTGCGTGCACGGTGTTCTACAGCACCGCGGGAGCGTGTGCGTTCCTCGCGCTCGCCGTGCCCGCGGCACCTGGGCCACTCACGCTCCCATCCGGCCCGGAGGCGTGGCTGCTGCTCGTCGCGTTCGGCGCGCTCACCATCGCGGGAGCGCAGTTCCTCTTCTTCGATGCGCTCGGGCGGATCGAGGCGAGCAGCGCCTCCGTGGTCACGGCCGTGGAGCCCGTCGTCGCGGCGCTGCTCGCAACCATGCTGCTCTCCCAGGGCCTCTCGCCCGTGGGGTGGGCGGGCATCGCGCTCGTGGTCGCGGGAGTGGCGGGCGTCGGCATCACCGCCCCCACCGAGGCGACGAGCACGACGACGGCCTAGGCGCCCGGGAAGGAGATATCGACCTCGGCCCCGCCGTCCGGGACGTTCCTCAGCTCGATCCGCCCGCCCATGGCCTCCACGACCTTGCGCGCGTGCGGAAGGCCCAGGCCGAGCCCCGAGTCCGAGGTCGAGTAGAACGGGTCGAACGCGCGCCGGAAGGCCTCCTCCGAAAAGCCCTTCCCGCGATCGCGCACGGTGATCTTGGCGCGACCACCGTCGCGGGCGACGCCGAGGTCGACCGTCTGCCCGTCACCGAACCGGGCGGCGTTGTGCAGCACGAGGTAGAGCGCGTCCATTAGGGCGGTCGCGTTCACGGAGGCCCGCACGCCGGCCTCGCTCATCGCCAGCCGCACGCCAACCCCCTGGTCGGTCACGAACTCCTTCGAGACCCGCTGCACCAGCATCCCAAGGTCCGTGCCCTGACGCTCGGCCGGGATCTCCTTGATGAAGAAGTCGAGATCCTCGAGCGCGCCGAGCGCGCGGCCGATGCGCTCGCGGAGCTCGGCGGCCGTGGCTGCCTCGCCGATCCCGCTGAGCGGCGCGCGCACGCTCCGCTCCAGGAACCCGCTCACGCGCCCGACCGCGTCCCGCAGGGCCGCTCCGCGCTCGGTCTCGCGCGGCGCCCAGCCCTCCTGGAGCGCGCGCTGCAGCTCCGCCTCCGGGCTCCCCGTCGTCAGCCCCGGAAGGGTGCGGCCCCTCTTCAAGGCCTCCACGAGCGACCGGAGACGGGCGTCGCCCTCTTTGCGGGCCTGCTCCAGGCCCTCCTGACGGCCGACCTCGATCCCGGCCTGGCGACCGCGGGACGTGCCCGCCCAGAGCCTGAGGGCTCCGAGGACGACTGCCGCTGCGATCGCGATGACGACTCCCATGCTTCTCCGAGGAGTTGGGTGGACGGAGGGCCGAATCTTGGCACCCGCGTATGTCGCGAGCAACTCGGCGTTGCGGTGCGAAGCGCACCTGCCCTATCGTCGCGCCCGTGGACGACCTCACCCAGCTCCGCCTCCTTCTCTCCCAATCGGAGGACCGCGCCAACCCGAGCGCCGAGGAGCTACGCGACCTCCTCGAGCGGGCCCGCCACATCGCGGTGATCGGGCTTTCGCGTCTTCCGGAGAAGCCGGCTCGCCGCGTGCCGGCCTACCTGGCAGCCAAGGGATACGAGATCGTCCCGGTCAACCCGCGTGCCGACCGGATCTTCGGCAAGCAGGCCTACTCGCGGCTCGAAGAGGTACCGGGACCCGTCGACATCGTCCTGATCTTCCGGCCCTCTGACCAGGCGGGCGCGTTCGTCCGGGTTGCCGCCGCCCGCCCCGAGCGCCCCGCGATCTGGCTCTCGGAGGGGATCCGCGCGGACGCCGAGATCGCTACGGCGCGTGAGGAAGGGATCATGGCCGTGCAGGACCTGTGCGCGTACAAGGTGCACAGGGCTTTGGGGGAGTGAGCGGGTCCTCAGCGGCCCGCGAGCACCTCCACCAGCATCTCCGCGTGGCCTTTCGGGGTGACCTTCCGCCACGCCTCGATCACCACGCCGTCCTCGTCGATGAGGAACGTGCTCCGCTCGATCCCCATGAACGTGCGGCCATACATGCTCTTCTCCACCCAGACGCCGTAGGCCTCGCAAACCGCGTGGTCCTCGTCGGCCAGCAGGGGAAAGGTCAGGCCGAACTTCCCGCGGAACTTCCCGTGCGACTCGACCGAGTCCGCCGAGATGCCCAAGACCACCGCATCCAGCCCGGCGAACGTGGGCTGCGCGTCGCGAAAGTCGCACGCCTGGATGGTGCATCCGGGCGTGTCGTCCTTGGGATAGAAATAGAGCACGACCTTCTTGCCCCGCAGAGCCGAAAGCGTCACGGCGCCTCCTTGGTCTGACGCCAGCGTGAAGTCCGGCGCGGGGGAGCCCTTCTCGACTGCCTTCATGTCTGGGCCTCGCTCTTCTCTTTCGTGGCAACCCGGGTGTAGGGCTCGTCGACCTCGGCCTCCCAACGGCAGAGTGGATCGCCCCGCGACTGGCACATCGTGTGCGCCAGTCGGGCCGAACTCCCTAGTACCTGCTCAATGGTTTCCTGACAGAATCCGGACAGAAGATGGCAGGCGTCTCCGCCCGGATCGCACTCGATGAAGAACAACGCGCGGCCTTCGATCACGAAGGCACCCCTTCCGAAGCCGCCGATCGGCCTTCCGAACAGACGACACAGGCGCCGCGCCGCTTGGGCGCGAGCGAGCGCGAATCGAGCGCGGCGCGGCAGCACCCGACGCCAGCCCAGCAAACGGTTTCCCGTCGCGAGGAGCCTGCCCGCTTGGTGGAAGACCCGCTCACCGTCCGGCCGCCGCAGCACGAGGCGAAACAACCCCTGCACCTCTTCGTCGGCGAGACGGACGCGCTTACGCACGTCGTCCTTGTAGGTCCGGATCTGGCGGTCCACCACGTCGCTGAGGCCGAAGCGGCGGGGCATGGTACGCGTCGGGTCGTCGTCGTCCAGGATCTCCTGCGGGAGGTCCAGGTCGCGCATGACCTCGAGCAGACGGAGCGCCACCACCGCCTGAACGCGGCGCGGACCGCTGGAGGCTGTGGGCTCGCGAGGGTCGCTCAATGGATCTCGTGGAAGGGAGGCCGCGGGGCGCAATCTCACGGATGTCCGACACCCCGGCAACGCGCCACACCCCCGAGAATGGGGATTTCGCGGCGTACCAATTTGAGAGTGACACCCCCCACTGCCGGGGCTTATATAAAACTCGTTGGCGTCCTCAAAGACGCCACGGAGCGGGGCGAGTGTAGAGGACCATCTCGTTGGCCCACCCTGGGGGGGCTGGATTTCGCGCCATCGAGACCCTCTGCGCTCCCCCGCTTCATTTTTCCCTCCTCCCCAGGCCACTTCGGCCAGTCGCCACGCGAGTAAGCCGCGACCCGCGGAGCTTGAACGAATCCGGGGGTTCGGGCATCTTACGGGAAGCGGGGACAGGTGCCCACCCGGTGTCCGGGCGCCACGAGGCGGGAACATGGTCAAGCCCAGCGCGGAGAAGGCCAGGCGGCTTCTCGACGACGAGCCACTCGATGAGGTGTCGGACGAGCAGCTCGTCGTCGCCCATTTGGAGGGACGTCCGGGCGCTTTCCAGGAGCTCTACGACCGCTATCGGGACCGGCTGATCCACTTCATCACCCGCAAGACCGGCGACGCCGATCGGGCCCAGGACCTGGTCCAAGAGGCCTTCATCCGGGTGACCCGCCACCTGCATCGGTTCGACACCTCGAAGAAGTTCTCGACCTGGATCTACACGATCGCGAGCAACCTCTCGAAGAACGAGCTCCGCAACCGCTCGCGTAGCCCCGTGGTCCTCTTCCAGAGGCTCACGGGGAACTGGGACGACGATCATCGTCCGATCCAGTTCGAAGACTTCTCGATGCGGCCTGACGATCTCTATCGCAAGCGCTACCTGCGCCGGCTCGTCGAGAACACAGTCCAGGAGCTCCCCGAGCATCACCGGCTCGTATTCCGGCTGAGAGAGCTCGAGGGCAAGAGCTACGAGGAGATCGCCGAAATCACCGGCGTGAACCTCGGCACGGTGAAGAGCCGCCTCCACCGCGCGCGGAACTCTTTCGCGCAAAGGATTGAGCCCTTCCTCAACTGAGGGCGGCTCATCCTCGGCGACCCGCTGGATCGCGACCATGTTCGAAGACCTGCGCGCCGCGTTCCGCGAAGCTCTCGACAATTTCAGCAAAGAGCTGAAGCGGGATCAGGTTCCCGAGACGGTCGATCGACTCCTCGCCGGGATGCGGACCGAGCTCGTCGACGAGACAGCGCAGGTGCGCGGTCTCGAGGCCGAACTCGAGAAGGCTCTATCGACGTCCCTGCGTGAGAAGGAAGCGGCGGCCACGTGCCGGAGGCGGGAGCGCATGGCACGTGACATCGCCGACGAGGAGACCGCGAACTTGGCGGCGCAACACGCCGCCAAGCACGAGGGCCATCATGTCGTGCTGGAAAAGAAGGCTCAGGCTATCCGTGAGGAGCTCGACTTCCGCCGGAAGTCGGTCGAGGAGATGGGGGCTCAGCTCGCCGACGCTACCAAGAAGCGCGGCTCGCTCGGAGCGACCGCCGGACGCGTCGGCGCGAGGGAAGCGCTCGCGGAAGCGGACGACCTCTTCAGCGAGCTCGACCGCATGGCGGAGAAGATGACGGGAGAGCGTGCGCGCGCCGAGGCGGCAGAGGAGCTCGACTCGATCGACCTCGACGGAGGCGGGACGTCGGACTACGAGGTAACGCTCGACGCGCCGCCGCCGCGTGAGGCGCTGGACGCGGATGCGGCGCTGGCGGAGCTCAAGCGCCGGATGGGGCGGGAGTAGCTAGACCCCCTAAGGGTCCTCCTCAGCGCCGTCGGCGAAGTCGCGCAAGAAGAGCAGGCCCGCGCACTCTCCGGCCAGGAAGAGGACGTCCTCGCGCTTCTTGGGCTCGAGCGGCGTACGGCGCGATTCGCCTCCCTCGGCGAGCAGGCACCAGATGCGGCCGTCGCGCGAGCCCAGGCAGACGACGAGGCCCGCAGAGCCCAGGTCGTACAGCGTCGTGGTCTCGGCGGCCTCGCAGCAGTCGAGGCTCACCCCGTCGAGGTCGAGGCGGGCCGGGTCCCTGGCGAGGTCGATCACCACGAAGGGCTGCGGTGCGCGGTCCCCTGAGGCATGCCTCCACAGGATCACGCCGCGGTCGGCCCCCGCCAGGTGCACGACGCGCCAGAGCGGGAGCGCGAAGCGCGAACGCTCGCCGTCCACGCCCCAGAGCGCGATGGTCCTCGGGAGGACCTCCTCGACCGGGTCGCGCTCCAGGTAGCGGGTGATGTCGATGATCTCGTCCGACATGGGTGCAATGGAACCCGCAGACCGCCGGGCGTCAAACCTCGAGGCGCCAGCGCCATGGCCGTTTTCGGCCTGGTTCTCGATCCGGGGTTCGGATACATTCTGCCGTCCGCCGGCCCCAACGGTCGGCTCAGCCATCTCGCCGCAAATCGCTATGCAGAACTGGATCGGCATCGGCATCTGGATCGTCATGGGCGGCTCCATCGGCCTCGTGATGAAGGCACTGATCAGCCGCCCCGAGGAGATGCCCGGGCACACGCTCATTCTGATGGTGCTCGGCGGCTTCGCGGCCGTGATCGGGGGCATGCTCGGCGTAGGGACGTTCCACCTCTACGAGCCCCTCGCGATCAGCCCCGGAGGCATGGCGGGCGCCGCGGTGTTCTCGGCCATGATGACGTTCCTGTACCGCTGGGGTCTGCGCTCGCTCATCTAGGGCGTTTCGCTGTACTTCTGGAGCCCCGATGACGGATCCCATCGCCTTCGTCGGCTCCCAGCTCGATCGGTTCCAGTCCGAGCTTTACGACTTCCTGCGCATTCCCTCCATCAGCGCGAAGTCCGAGCACGACGGCGATACGCGCCGAACCGCTGAATGGCTGGCCGCCCGCCTCACGGACGCCGGCCTGACCAGCGAACTCGTAGAGACCCCAGGTCACCCGATCGTGCTCGCGGAGTGGCGAGGAGCCCCCGGCGCACCGACGGTCCTCATCTACGGTCACTACGACGTGCAGCCCGCCGAGCCGCTCGACGAATGGCTCTCGCCGCCGTTCGAGCCGACCGTGCGCGACGGCCGCCTGTACGGCCGAGGCACCGCGGACGACAAGGGCCAGTTCTACATGCACGTGAAGGCGCTCGAGTCCCACCTCGCGACCCGCGGGTCCCTGCCGATCAACGTCGTGGTGCTCGCCGAGGGCGAGGAGGAAGTGGGCTCTCCCAACCTCGTACCGTTCGTCGAGGCCCACCGCGACCGCTTGGCGTGCGCGGTCGTGGTCATCTCCGATTCGGGCATGTTCGCCGAGGGTCTGCCCTCGCTGCTCTTCTCCCTGCGCGGGCTCGCGTATTTCGAGATCCACGTCAAAGGAGCCAAGAGCGACCTCCACTCGGGAGAGTACGGCGGCGCGGTCACGAACCCCGGCAACGCACTCGCGCGCATCATCGCGTCGCTGCACGATCGCGACGGTCGCGTCGCGGTACCGGGCTTCTACGATGACGTCGCGCAGTGGGACGCCGAGACGAGAGAGCAGATCCGACAGCTGCCGCACGACGATCGCGCGTACCGCGCCGAGCTCGGCGTGAATGCGCTCAGCGGAGAGGCGGGGTACGGCACGCTCGAACGCACCTGGATCCGGCCCACGTGCGACGTCAACGGCATCCTCTGCGGCTACACCGGCGAGGGCGCCAAGACCGTGCTGCCGAATCGCGCGATGGCGAAGGTCAGCTTCCGCCTCGTGCCGAACCAGACTCCGGCCAAGGTGCGCGCCCTGTTCGAGGCGCACGTGGCGAAGGTGACGCCGCCCGGCGTAACGGTGGAGATCCGCGAGCTGCACGGAGGCAGGCCCTGGCGGGCCAAGGTCGAGGGGCCGGCCTTCGAGGCCGCGGCCGAAGCGCTCGAGGAGACGTTCGGCATCCGGCCGGTTCCGATGGGCGCCGGCGGATCGATCCCGATCGTGGTCGACTTCGAGGGACAGCTCGGCGCGACCGCTCTGCTCGTGGGGTTCTCGCTTCCGGGGTGCAACTTGCACGCGCCGAACGAGTGGTTGCCGCTGGCTTACTTCGGAAATGGCATCGAGACGCTCGTGCGGCTGTACTCGAAGCTGGGCGACAAGCTCGCTAGCTAGTGCTGGTCGACCGGGCGGGGGCCACGGGTCCCCCCTGCGGGGCCCGCTCGCTCGATTGGTTCAATGGTCGGGGGGCTCGCTCAGCGGCGCGGATCGACTACGCGCACGGTCGGTCGGCTTGATGGGGCGCCGCACCGATGACCCCTGCGGGGGGACCCGTGGCCCCCGCCCGGTCGCGAGAGGTACACGAGAGGTGCGTTCCGGACGCGACGCGATCGGCCGGACCCGGGCTCGTTTCCTGATACGGCTACGGCACCGCGTTGAGGATGTCGAGACCGGCGGGGGGCGCGGTACAGGCGGGTGATGCGGCTGTGCCGCGCCACCCCTACTCTCAGCGTGCTGATAGCGTGTAAGGTCGAATGAGTGGCCGGCGACAGTGGAGCCGTGCATGGCCCGTCAACGTATCGGAGGCGCCGCGCCGGAAACCTCTGAACGCTAGGCCGCATAGAATGCGGGTAGAGACAGCCTGCATTCGATCCAGATCGGGTATCCGCGAAGCCAACGCATGGCATCTAGGTCTTGGCCGTTATCAGCGAGCTGCCTCGTCTTCATCGCCTCTGCCCACCAGCCGACCACTCGGGCAGGCCAGGAAACGCCTCCAAGCGGGGCGCTGAGGTGGGCCTCCGTGCGCTACCAGTTCCTGCGTGGGCGCGTTCTATACGCGCCCGCGCCACGCATTAGCGGCGCTGATGGCGACGTTCTGACTCCTCAGTTGCTTCACACGTGACTTCCTTGAGCCTGCCTCGGTCGCGGTGACCCTACGCGCCCACCCCTCCCTTGCTAGGCAATAGCAGTACTGCTATTCTTCGCCATGTCCTCATCGGACCGCAAACCCCTCCACTTCGTTGCTTCCACCATCAAGGATCTGCGCGCCCTCCCTGAGGCAATCAAAGACGTCTTCGGGACCGGACTGCTTGATGCCCAGTATGGGGAGCACCCCGAGGGAGCAAGGCCGTTCGGTGAGGGCCTACCTCGCGAGGTCATGAAGCTGGTCGAGGACTACGACGGCAACACGTATCGAGCGGCCTACACCGTCGCCCTTTCGAACGCGGTCTATGTCCTACATGTCTTCACCAAGAAGTCCAAGCGCGGAATCGAGACGCCTCGACCGGACAAAGACACGATCCGCGCACGGCTCCAGGCAGCAAAGGAACACCACAAGCGGCACCACGAAGAGCGGTAGAGGAGGCACTATGACCAAAGATCTCAAGATTCACGACAGTTCCGGCAACGTGTTCGCGGACCTCGATGCCCGAGATGCCGATGAACGACTGGCCAAGGCGGAGCTCGCTCGTCTGATCCGACACGAGATCACACGTCGTGGACTCACCCAAGCTGCAGCCGCCGATCTGCTCGGCATGAAACAGCCCGACGTTTCGGACCTCGTGCGTGGCAAGCTCTCGCGCTTCAGCCGCTCTCGACTCGAGCGCTTGCTAAATGCCCTCGACCTCGAGATCAGGATCCAGGTCGGTCCCAAACCATCGGACAAGGTGCACGCAGGCATCACCGTGGAGCTGGTCGAGTCGTTCTGACCCCGCTCTGGTGGTCTTCATTTACGAGAAGAACAAGGCCGCGGGTCACGCGCCCCACGCCGACCTAGACGTAGCCCTCAGGGCTTGGGCGACCGAGGGCGTTTCCGGCCTCGAGAGGCTGGTTCGGGCTGGGCTGGCTCCTGCGGCTGTTCTGGGGTTGGTCCGCGCGCGTACTGAGCGGCGAGAGAGCCAGTGACCGTGAAGGAGCTACTCCCGTACAGGTCGTCCCACTCTTTCTGCGTGTGGTCGTACCAGACACCGTTCACGGGGTCGTACTTAGCCATCATTATCTGTTGGAGCCAGTTATTCACGACGGCTGGGATCGGCGACTCGCCCGACAGCCATCACTGCGCGCGGTCATTTCCGATAACTCTACGCTATCTGACAGCGCGAGACCGGTCCGCCAGCGGTAAAATGCTCCGAGAGCTGCCATCACGCTAGTCCGGCGGCGGCGCGACCATCGCGGCCGCCTTCAGCAGCGCGCGCGCCTTGTTGAGCGTCTCCTCGTACTCCTTGGCCGGGTCCGAGTCCGCGACGATGCCGGCACCCGCCTGCACGTAGGCGCCGCCGCGCGTGGCGACCACGGTCCTGATGGTGATCGCGGTGTCCATGTTCACGCCGCCGTACGCGAAGTAGCCCACGGCGCCGGCGTACGTCCCCCGCCGGACCGTCTCCAACTCGTCGATGATCTCCATCGCGCGCACCTTGGGCGCGCCCGAGACCGTGCCCGCGGGGAAGCACGCACGGAAGACGTCCATCGCGCCAAGCCCCGCCTTCAGCCTTCCCTCGACCTGGCTCACCAGGTGCATCACGTGAGAGTAGCGCTCCACCACCATGAGCTCCGGGACGGTCACGGTTCCGTACTCGGCGACCCTGCCGACGTCGTTGCGGCCCAGGTCGACGAGCATGCGGTGCTCCGCGAGCTCCTTCTCGTCCGTGCGCAGGTCATCCGCGAGGTCGCGCTCCTCCTCGGGCGTGCGTCCCCGCGGACGCGTACCCGCGATCGGACGCACCGTGACGATGCCGTCTTCGACGCGCACGAGCACCTCGGGTGAGCTGCCCACGAGCGTCACGCCGTCGAGCTCCAGGAAGTAGAGGTACGGCGACGGGTTGAGGCTCCTTAGCCCGCGATAGAGCGAGAAGGGCGTCGTCTGGAGGGCGAAGCGCAGGCGCTGGCTGAGCACCACCTGGAAGGCGTCACCCGCGCGGATGTACTCCTTGATGCGCTCGACTCCCGCCTCGTAGTCCGCGCGGCTCATCGAGCTCACGAACGCGGGGTCCTCCTCGGGCTCCGCGGCGAGAGCCAGCGGCGGCGGCCCATCCCGCTCGGCGAGGCGCTCGACCACCACGGCGGTACGCCGCGCCGCGTCGTCGTACAGGGCGCGCAACGCCGCGTCCGTCGTCGCGCCGTCCACCTGCACGGACGCGACCGCCATCGCCCGCCCCTTCAGGTTGTCGATCGCGAGCACGATGTCCGTGAAGACGAACAGGCCGTCGGGCAGCTCGAGGTCGTCCTCGGGCGGGTTCGGCAGGTGTTCGATCTGGCGCACCACGTCGTACGCGAAGTACCCTACCGCCCCGCCCCAGAACCGAGGCAAACCCTCGACCTCGGCGGGAACTCGGGCGCGGAGCCTGGCGTCGAGGTCGGCGAGCGGATCGTCCGTCTCCACCTCGGCCCATCCCGCCTCCGGAGACCACCAGCTCACGACGCCGCGCTGCAGCTTCCACGCGCCCTTCGGCCGGGTGCCCATGAACGAGTAGCGAGCCCACTGTTCCCCGCCGACCACGGACTCCAGCAAGAACCCGAACGGCGGCTCCGCGAGCTTGGCGTACGCCGTGACCGCCGTGTCGACGTCGAACAGGAACTCGCGCCACACGGGGACCACCCCCGCACCCCGAGCCAGGGCTTTGAATCGCTCGAACGAGGGATAGAGCTGCATGGTCGGGTATCGGCGTGCCCGTTGGCCGCGGACGCGCGTCCCGGGGCGAGGTTGTGAGCGCCCCAATGTCCACAGGCCCCTCCGGACCGTCAACGCCGCTCGTCGCCGTGGATACCGGGGGCACGTTCACGGATCTCGTGCTCCTGCGGGATGGAACGATCACGACGTTGAAGGTCCCCTCCACTCCAGCCGACCCCTCCCAGGCGGTGCTCGACGGGCTGCGCCAGCTGGTGCCGGAGGGTGTGGCGTTCGACCTCGTGCACGGCTCGACAGTCGCTACGAACGCGCTGCTCGAACGACGAGGCGCGCGCGTCGTGCTGGTCACGAATCGCGGCTTCGAGGACGTGATCGAGATCGGGCGACAGAACCGCCCCCAGCTCTACGCGCTCGTCGGTCACCGACCCCCTCCGTTGGTCGCGCGGGAGGACCGCCTCGGCGTGGCGGGCAGGCTCGGTCCGGACGGCGGGGAGATCGAGCCGCTCGACGCGGCCGAGCTCCACGACCTCGCGGCGCGCGTCGCGCGGCACGCCCCAGACGCCATCGCGGTGGCACTCCTGCATTCGTACGCCGACCCGATGCACGAGCGGGCCGTGGCGACCGCACTCGCGACGGCGGAGGTTCCGGTATCGGTATCCAGCGAGATCGTGCCGGAGTTCCGCGAGTACGAGCGAACCTCGACCACCGTCGTGAACGCGTACGTGGCGCCGGTCGTGGACCGCTACCTGGGGCGGCTCGCCGCAGAGGCCGGCGCGCACCGCGTCCGCATCATGGGCTCGAACGGAGGCGCGCTCACCCTGGAGCGCGCGCGGCGAGAGCCAGTGCATACGGTGCTCTCGGGCCCAGCGGGCGGCGTGGTCGGCTCGCTCGCCTGGGCTCGCCGCGCCGGCCACGACCGAGTGATCTCGTTCGACATGGGGGGCACCTCCACGGACGTGTCACTCCTCCCGGGACATGCTCTGCGGACCCGCGAGTTCGAGATCGCGGGACAGCCGGTCGCCATCCCCGTGCTCGACATCCACACCGTGGGCGCGGGCGGCGGGTCGATCGCGCGCGTCGACCCCGGCGGGTCGCTGCGCGTAGGCCCACGGAGCGCGGGCGCCGAGCCGGGCCCCATCTGCTACGGGCGCGGGGGGACCGACGTCACCGTGACCGACGCCCACGTCTGGCTCGGGCGCCTTCCGGCCGACGCCTTCCTGGACGGCGAGCGCACACTCGATCGGGAAGCCATCCGGGGGCCGCTCGCACGCCTCGCCGAGCAGCTCGGCACCTCCCTCGAGGAAGCCGCCGAGGGAGTCGTCGCTGTCGTCGACGCCGCCATGGAGCGCGCGCTGCGCGTGATCTCCGTCGAGCGCGGATACGATCCCGTCGAGTTCGCCGTGGTGGCGTTCGGCGGCGCGGGCGGCCTGCACGTCGCCGAGCTCACCGAACGTCTCGGAGCGCGTGAGGCGATCGTCCCGCCGAACCCGGGCCTCCTCTCGGCGTACGGCATGCTCGCATCGCCGGTCACGCATGAGGTATCGCGCACGATCCTCGCCGGGAGCGATGCGGCGAGTGCCGCGCGGCTCGTCGCCGCCACGTTGGACGAGCTCGAGGCCGATGCGCGCGGCGCGATGGTCGCTGCCGGAACGGACCCCGAAGCGTTGTCGGTCGAGCGCTGGATCGACGCGCGCTATCGCGGCCAGAGCTTCGAGCTCGCGGTGCCGGCGGAGAACTGGGTGACACGCTTCCACGACGCGCACCGCGAGCGCTATGGCTACGCCCGCCCCGAGGCGCCGGTCGAGGCAGTGACGGTACGGGTCGTCGTCGCCTCACCGCCCCCACCACTCGCGGTGGTCGCCCTCGAGGCAGGGAGCGGGCCGCCGCCCTCGCGCACCACGGAGGTGATCCTCGGCGGGCGCGTGCTCCAGGCGAGGCGCGTGCGGCGCCGGGACCTCCGCGCAGGCCATCGGCTCGACGGGCCGGCCGTGATCCAGGAGTACAGCGGCACGACGTGGGTGCCGCCGGGGTGGACGCTCGAAGTGGACTCCTGGGGCTGCCTGCACCTGGTGGGAGGACGATGAGGCGCCGCGCGCCGGGGGCGGGCCGGGTTATCTTGTCGGCCGACCCGGAAACGCCGCATCCGACGAGGCCATGACGACCCAAGCGACCAGGGACACTAAGCCCTCCCAGAGGGAGCCTTCGACCGAGGGGCTCGGGGAGATCTCGCCTCCTTACAAGGAGGCCGCGATCGCGGGCGCGCTCGTCTTCGCGCTCTACGCACTCACTCTCGCGCGCACCACGGCGTTCTGGGACACGAGCGAGTACATCGCCACCGGGCACATCATGGGGATCCCGCACCCCCCGGGGAACCCGCTCTTCGTCGTGCTCGCTCGGGCCTGGTCCGTGCTGCTCGCGCCGCTCGGCCTCGATGTCGCCGTGCGGATCAACCTCTTCAGCGCGTTCATGAGCGCGAGCTCGCACGCGCTCTGGTTCCTCGTCGTCCACCACATCCTGCGCTACTTCTCGCCCGATCGCACGTTTCGACTCGTCGGGGCGGCGGCCGCGGTCCTCGTCAGCGCCACGGCGTTCACCGTCTGGAACCAATCGAACGTCAACGAGAAGGTCTACACGGTCTCGCTACTCGCGATCGCGCTGCTCACATGGTTGGCCGTCCGCTGGCAGGAGAACCTCGGGAAGGGGAAAGACGACCATCTGCTGGTGCTGATGGTGTTCATCCTCGCGCTGAGCGTGGGCAACCACCTCATGGCCTTCCTGGCGGCCCCCGCGATCGGGGTCTTCGTGCTGATGGTCCACCCGCGATCGCTGCTGAACTGGAGGCTCTACCTCGCCGGCGTCGTGGCGGCCGTGGTCGGGCTCTCCATCCATCTCTTCCTGCCGATCCGAGCGGGGCTCAGCCCCGTCATCAACGAGGCCGCACCTACGTGCCCGGACATCACCTCCGCGATCGGCGCGGTGGTCACGTACGGCAGGGCCGGGTGCGTCGCGCTGGCGGATGCGCTCAATCGCTCGCAATACGACAAGCCGCCGCTGATGCCGCGGCTGGCGCCGCTCAGCTCGCAGATCGTCAACTACCTCCAGTACTTCGACTGGCAGTGGGCGCGGAGCGTCGGGGGCGTCAACACCGTGTTCGCCAACCTGCGCCTCCCCTTCACGATGCTCTTCACCGGGCTCGGCGTCTGGGGCGCGATCGAGCACGCGCGCTGGGACAAGAAGAGCTTCGCGTTCCTGTTCACGCTGTTTGCCACGCTGTCGGCGGGGTTGCTGTTCTACCTGAACTTCAAGTACGGCTACTCGCTCCAGTCGCCGTTGGACGACCGCGATCTCCACGAAGTGCGCGAGCGCGACTACTTCTTCGTGGTGAGCTTCTCGGTGTGGGGGCTCTGGGCCGGGATGGGGATCGTGACCCTCTGGCAGGAAGCTGCGCTCGAGCTCAAGTGGACGCTGCGCAGGGCGAGCCCGGTGCTCGGCCTGGCGATGCTGCCGCTCGCGCTCAACTGGAGCTGGGCGTCCCGCGCCGACGACTACGCGGCGCGCGACTGGGCGCACAACCTGCTTATGAGCGTGGAGCCCTACTCGATCCTCTTCACCAATGGGGACAACGACACGTTCCCTCTCTGGTATCTCCAGGAGGTCGAGGGGATACGCCGCGACGTCACGGTGATCGTCACGTCCTACCTGAACACCGACTGGTACGTGCGCCAGTTGAAGGAGCTCACGAGCCCGTGCGAGCCGGGGGAGGATCCGGCGAGCGACCCGACGCGCATCCAGTGCCAGCGGCCCTATACGGCGGAGAACACCGCGGCCGCGTATGTGGCGAATGCCGCCGATGCGGCCGGCAGAGTCCCCCTGGTCTTGAACCACGCGATCACGTCTCCGACCCGCTCGATCTTCGGCCTCAGCGAGGAGCAGATCGTCCAGGTCTCGCAGCAGTACGTGCCCATCGAGAGCGACATGCAGCTCACGATGGGTAACGTCTCTGCCGTCTTCAGGGCCGGCGACGTCCTCTCGCCGTGGCAGCAGTTCGCGCTCAACCTCATCAACGACTCGATCGATGAGCGCCCCATCTACTTCGCGTCGAGCGGCAACGCCGCCGCGTCGCTGGGCCTCCAGCAGTACCTCCTGCGCCAGGGACTCGCCTTCCGCCTGAACAACGGTGAACTCCTGGCCGACGAGGGCTCCGGGTTCGTGCGCATCGACACCTCGCCGTTCGCGCCCGTGACCGGTGCCTGGCTGGACGTCGCACGCACGCAGGTCCTGGCGGACCAGGTGTTCATCCACCGCGGGGGCCTCCCCGACGAGTGGCCTCACTGGCCCGATCGATCCACGCTCGGCATCCCGAGCTACTACGCGTGGGCGTACATCGCGCTGGCTCAGGCCGCGCTCCAGGCCAACGATCAGACGGCGCTCGACCGGTACCAGGAGCGCGCCGAGGCCTGGTCCGTCCTGGCCGGCTGATCGTCGGCCCGCGGTGGCCGCCGGTCCGGGACACATCGTCGTAGTCGGGGGTGGCGTATTCGGTGCGGCGAGCGCGCTCGAGCTCCGAGCGCGCGGCTGGACCGTCACGCTACTCGATCCGCACCCCCTGCCGTACGAGGGCGCGTCCTCGACCGACGTGAGCAAGCTCGTCCGCATGGACTACGGCTCGGACGTCTTCTATCACGAACTCGCGGAGGCCGCCCTCGCGGGGTGGGACGACTGGAACGCCGCGTGGCCGCGCCGCCTGTATCACCAGGACGGGCTGCTCGTGCTGTCGCGGGGCCCGATGCTCCCAGGAGGCTTCGAGTACGAGAGTTGGCGCGGCCTGCGCGAGCGCGGCTACGAGCCGGAGCGCCTGAGCGAGCGCACTCTCGCCGAGCGGTTCCCCGCGTGGCGCGCGGCGAGCTTCCCCGACGGGTACGTGAATGCGCGCGCGGGTTGGGCGGAGAGCGCCGCGGTGGTCGAGCGCCTGCTCGATCTCGCGCGCCGAGCAGGGATCTCGATCCACCTGGACGGGTTCGCCTCGCTGGTCGACGCGGGCTCGCGGGTGGCCGGTGTGGTCACGACCTCGGGGGAGCGCATCGTCGCGGACAGGGTGCTCGTGTGTGCGGGCGCCTGGACGCCCACGCTACTCCCCTGGCTCTCCGACCGCCTCTGGACGGTCGCCCAGCCGGTGCTGCACTTCCGAGCCGCAGACCCGACTGCGTTCCGAGGCGAGCGCTTCCCCCCGTGGACTGCGGACATCGCCGGCAGCGGCTGGTATGGATTTCCGGCGATCGCCGACGGCAGCGTGAAGATCGGACACCACGGCACGGGCGCGCGCGTGCACCCCGAGGCGCGGGGAGAGGTGTCGCGCGAGCACGTGGCAAAGGCGCGTGCGTTCCTGCGCGACGCGCTTCCCGCCCTGGCGGACGCCCCGCTCGTCCAGCACCGCGTCTGTCTCTACTGCGACACCTTCGACGGCGACTTCCTCATCGATCACGACCCCGACCGCGAGGGACTCGTCGTCGCGAGCGGCGGCAGCGGGCACGCCTTCAAGTTCGCGCCGGTGCTCGGGCAGATCATCGCGGACGCGGTGGAGCGGCGGCCCCATCGAGGGTCCGAACGGTTCGGTTGGCGCTCCACCGGCGGTCGTCGCGCGGAGGAGGCCCGGTTCGTCGGGGAGTGACTACGCGCCGCGGCGCGGGCGCGTCATGTTGTCCAGGAACACCCGATCCTTGCCCGTGAGCACGGCGACACCGTCCGCCTCCACCATGGAGAGGAGGCGCCGGACCTCGTCCTGGTTGATCGGGTGAAGGCTCGCTAGGTCGATCCCGCCCCAGCGCTCACGGTCGTCGCGACCGACCGCGCCGCTCGAAGCGTAGTGCGAGTTCGGGGCCTCCACGCGGCGCGGCGCCGCGGCGTCTCGCCGTCGCCGGGTCGCGAACCACGCAGCGATCCCCAGCCCGCCCACGGCGAGGCCAGCCAGCATGGGCATCAGAGATTCTATCATCCCACTCGCGTCGTCTTGCGTTGCACCGGAACCTCGAACGTCACGCGCCCGGGTCCGGCGAGCGCGGGCCTCAAAGGGGGCCCACCCCCCATCTCTTCCTCGCGAACCTCAAGAACGTAGTCGAACAGCTCGGGTCGGGCATCGACCACGTCCCCACGCGTGAAGAGGATGACCCGCGGAATCTCCTCCAGCAACTCACGTACCAGCAGGACGGTGCGGATCTGCGTCTCCCCGTCCAGCCGATCGAATGGCTCTTCGACGGCGAGGGAGCCAAGCACGCGGCCCGCGGCCGCCACGAGCGACGCCGCCGCGACCCGGATGGCGACCCGCCCGGTGGCGAGGTCCTCCTCCGACATCGGCCTGAGCGGCCCCTCGCTGCCCTCGAGACGCACGGTCTCGCCATCCCAGCTGAGCGCGAGGATCCTGCTGCCGGAGATCCGGCACACGAACCGCGAGGCGCGTTGGAGCAGCAGATCGGTCGCCCTGGCCAGGCGCGCCGCGTGGAGACGCTTGAGCACCGCGACCACCGCGCCTGCGGCGCCCGTGGGCTCGTCGGTCGATACGCCCACCACCACGTCGAGCTCTTGGGGGCGAGCCCGCAGGAGCTCGACCCGCTCCGATCCGGCCTCGAGCGCCGCGTGTAGGCGCAGCGAACGACCCTCCAACTCCTGCAGCGCCGGCGGCTTCAGCTCGAGCTGCTCCCACCGGCTGCGCCACCAACCGCCGTCCTGCACGACGGACTCCCACTGATCGCGCAGCTCGGTCAGCACTTCCTCGTAGTGGCTCTCGAGCACGCGGCCGCAGGTGGGGCACGGCGCCTCCGGGCCCGCCGACTCCATGCGTCGGATGCGCGCCCTCAGCTCCCTCGCCCGGTCCCGGTATGCCTGCAGCGTCGTCTCGGCATCTTGCCGTTCGCGCAGCCAGTCCATCGTGCCCACCTCGAGGTCCCCGTCGACCTCCGCGACGTCGGCGCGGCTGGCGCGTAGGTCGCGCTCGGCGGTCCGGAACTCCGCGGCCACCTGCTCGGGGTTGACGCGGATCGCACCGCGCGACCGGGCCGCAGCGGCCTGATCGGGCGCATGGCCGGCTGACCAAGCCGACGTGGGCGCGGCGCCAAGCCGACCTAGCGCGGTTCGCAACACGTCGAGGCCACGGCTCTCCGCGACGGCCTCGACGGCTCGATACCATGCACCCTCGAGCGTCTCGGGCTCCGATCCGCCCCAGAGGGCACCGAGCGCGCCCTCCCTACCGCCCGGCACCGCCGCGACCAGCAGCTCGAGAATCGCTCGCCTTCCCCTGCCGCTCCCGCCCACCAGCGCGGTCAGACCGACCGGGATCGACGTGCTCACGCGGCCCACGCCGGACACCTCGCCGTCCAGCGCGTCGACGGCGCCGTGCGGCAAGAGCGTCGATGGCTCGGCGTCCGGAATGCCTTCGGCGAGCAGCTCCGCGGCCGCCTCATCGAGCCGACCCTCGCGCTCGAGCTCCGCGGCGGCCGCTTCCCGCAGGAGGCGGGGGGCCTCCACGGGAAGCCACGCCTCGGCCGGCACCTTGAGCTCCTTACCCGCCTCCACCGCAAGGTGGAGCGCTTGGGCGCGTAGTTCCTTGAGCGGCTCGCCTTGGAGCGCCAGCAGATCCGCAGGAGCGGCACCTTCGAGGCGGAGACGCACGATTTTGCCCGCGATCCCGCCGGGGACCTCAGCGGTGACCTCGCGCACCCTCCTGCGCAGGCGGTCAGGCTCTCCGCGGCCCACCTTCACCGGCGCCAGCGCCACGACGGGGCGACCGGGTATCGGATGGAACGCCACCTGCCCGGTCCGCAGGTCCACCGTGAGGAAGCCCTTCTCGTCCGCGGCCTCCGCCCACGGATCGAGCGCCACGCGTTCGAGCGAGCCCGAGTACCTGGCCCTCGACGTGACTTTGCGACGGCGGTGCTCGCCGCCGAGCGCGACGTAGTTCCACTCGCCGGAATCGACGTGGATGCCCCGGTCGTCCCTACCCGACTCCTGCGCGTGCACGACGAGGAGATTCCACTGCATGCGGGGGTCCGGCTCCGGAAGAGTAGGCGGATGCCGGGTGACGGCTCGGTGGGGAATCAGTGCGGCGTGCAGGCCGAGACGCTCGATCAGGATCGAGCGCGGGAGGCCCGTCGCGGCCTCCACGTTGGGGAACGTGTCGAAGACGGCGAACGCCCCCGGATCGCCCTCCCGCCTCGGGGTATCGCGGGGTCCGGCGACCATGAGAACCGGAACCTCCGGGAGCGACGCGCGAAAGACTTCGAGGCCGCGCGCCAGCGCCACCACCGCGCTCGCCGGGGGGTCGGGTCGGTCGAAGACGTCGCCCGCGATGACCACGACATCGGGCCGGAGCCGGACGATCTCCAGGCTCGCGCGCTCGAACGCCGCGGCCACGTCGCGCTCCCGCACGTCCGCACCCCTCTCGACGCGGCCGTAGGCGCGAAAGCCGAGATGCAGGTCGGACAGGTGCGCGACGATCACGACGTCGGCGGGCTCCCCTGCTCCGAGCCTACAGTGACGACCTCGCTGGGCTCGGACGCTAGTGCCGTCTCCGTGGGCACCTGCGGCTCCAGAGTCTCACCGGCGACAAGCCCGGTCGCGCCGGCGCTCTCCCCGAGCATGACGCCGTAGATCATTCCGCTGGCCGAGAGGAGCACCAGACAGCCGACCAGGAGGGACGCGGGAATCGGCGCCCTCGGCAGCAACGCCCCCGTGATGACGAAGCCTAGGCCAGCTCCGAGCGCAGCCGCGGCGCCCGGGCACGGCAACCGACCGTGCGCGTCAGTCTCGGCCGCGGATGCCATGCCGCCGAGCACCGACCCGCACGCGAACAGCGGGAGGCCCGCGAGCAGCGCGAGACCCAGTCCCTGTCCGAGACGCCCCTCTCCGAGGGACTCAAACATGCTTCACAGGGTTCCGAACATGGCGGCCGCAGCGAAGGCGCCGAAGCAAAGCAGCCACCGAAGTCGTAGGCGTTCGACGAGGCCCGACCGTTGGCCCAGTGGCAGGGAAGGCGCGGAGTGGAGGCCCGCGGCCAGCGCGGCGCCCTCGACCGCGAGCACGGCGGTGAGCGAGCGCATGAGGCCCGGCCCGGCGTACAGCAGGATGACGACCGCGACTTCCGCCGCGATCGCGGCGGCTGCGCCCACGAGGAGCGCGGGCGCCCACGCGGCCCGGGCCGCGCGGGTCGTCATGGCCTCACGGACGTCAGTGCGCCGCGGTGGAAGAGGAGCGCTGGGGTATCGCTCGATCCGCACGACTGTGGGCAACCCAGGATGATCGTGTGATCGCCGGCCTCCATCACCTCTTCGATCGAGCAATCCAGCCAGGCGGTGACACCCTCGATCACGGGGTTGCCGGAGGGCGTCTGCCACCAGGCGACACCCTCGAAGCGGCCGTCGGACGGCTGGCGCGCGAACCGGCGCGCAATGTCCGCTTGACCCTCGGACAGCACGCTCACCGCGAAGCCGCCCGACGCGATCAGCCGATCGTGAGACCCCGTCGACCGCCCGATGCAAATGAGAACGAGCGGCGGCTCCAGGGAGACCGACGTGAACGCGTTCACGGTGAGCCCCATGGGAGCCCCCTGCGCGTCGCGCGTGGTGACCACCGTGACTCCGGTCGGGAAACAGGCCATCACGGAGCGCAGCGTGGCTCCGGCCTGACCATCGGCATCCAGGCGACCCACTCGGTCCGTCCTCCGCTCGAAATGGCGTCGGGAGCGTCCCCCGGGACGCCCGCGGGGCTTCGGCTTGCCCACCGAAGGGTCGGCGCTAGCTTTTCAAGCCCGGGCCCCGTGCGCGAGCCCGCACCGACCCAACGGCTTGATGCGACGGCACTTACTAGCGACCGCGGTCATCTTAACCGTGGCCCCAGGCTGCGACAACGTGGCGTGGGGTGGGGTCGAGGTGCGCTGGGTCCCACCGGCCACGACCCAGGGGGATACCGTCGAGGTGGTGGCGCCGGTGGAGGATACCCGGCCTCGGGACGTCGCCTGGCCCCTGCTCCTCGCGGGCGAGCGCCAGGATGCGGAGGCGACCCTCGTCGTAGTAGGCGAACTCAGGGACGGCTCCCTCGTCACCGCGACCCAGACCTCGACCGCGGCGGGCGCCGCCGTGGGTTCGGAGTGGATCCTCTTCGCGGACGGTGTGCGCGTCGGCCGCATGACCGCGGATCGCACGGGCACGGCGGAGGGCTTCTGCGGCTCCGCGACCACCGTCTCAGGGAGCGTCGAGCTCGTACTGGGAGCGAGCGCCGTGGAGCGGTTCCTGGCGCTCCCGGTGTCCGAGGCCGCAGCCGCCTCCTACGGGACGTTCCGCCCGCTGGCGCACGACTACGAACAGCGCGTCGCATCGCTCGAACTCGCTCAGGAGGCGATTCCGCGAGTCGGAGCACGCTGGCCGCAGGACGGGGTGCTGTCGGCTCGCCAGGACATCCAATCGTTCCAGCCCGTCGGGACATCCGCGCCCAGCGTGGCCGCCAGCTTCGTGTACCGTGACCAGCTGGCGGTGAGCCCCGCCGAAGCAGGAGCCTACTCGCTCTTCATCGTCGCCTCGCCCGCCGGAGACGCGTACCGCCAGACCTTCGAGTGGTACCAGGTCGCTGACTCCGCGGGTAAGCAGGCACCCCGATACTTCGGCCACCTCGACTGGAATGGTGACGGCCAGGGGGAGATGATCCTGGATGTGTTCGGCTCACGCGCACGCTGGCACGCCGCGCTCGAGCAGCGTGCCGGGTCATGGGTGCGCACCTTCGAGAGCTCCTGCGGAGCCGGCGCTTCGCCGTCACGCTGATGCCGCGGCGCCCGGCGCCGCCGCGTGCCGCCGTCGGTCTTCTCGTCGTCGCGTGCGCCTGCGCATGCGCGAGCGGTGAGCCGAGCGACGACGCGGGTCGAGTCGAGAGCCAGACCGAGGCGATCCGCTTCGTGGACGCCACCGGCGCCGAGGTCGTCCTCCGAGCGCCCGCTCGGCGAGTCGTCTCTCTGGTGCCCTCGGCGACCGAGACCCTGCACGCCATGGGGCGGGACGACGTGCTCGCCGGCCGGACGGACTACGACACCCAACCCTGGGCGGCGCGCCTTCCGTCGGTAGGGGGCGGCCTCGAGCCCAATCTCGAAGCCATCGTCGCGCTGCGACCCGACTTGGTCGTGCGCTTCGCCGGCGAGCAAGATACACGCACACCGGCGCGGCTGGCCGACCTGGGGATACCGCAGCTCGCGGTTCGCCCCGATCGCATCGACGACATCTACCGCACGGCGAGCCTCCTGGGGCAGGCCATCGGGGACGCGGCTGCGGCCGACTCCCTCACGGCGGCCATCCGATCCGATCTCCTGGCGGCGTCCGCCGCGGTGCGTGACCTGCCGCGGCTCCGTGTCGCCTACGTCCTCGGCGGGACACCGCCCTGGGTGGCGGGCGCGGGCACGTACATCGACGAGGTGGTCTCGCTGATGGGCGGAGACAACGTGTTCGCCGACCTCGCTCTCCTGTACGCCGGGGTGAGCCCCGAGGAGTTCCGCACGAGAAGTGTCGACGTCGTCCTGCTGTCGGAGGCCGGCGCGTTCGATCCCACGCTTGCCCCCGGGGCGCGCGTGGAGATCGTGGGCGCCGCTCTCGAGATCCCGGGACCGGGCGTGGTGGAGGCGGCGTACCTGGTCGCCGAGCGCATGCACGGGCGGAAGCTCAGGTGAGCCGCTGGACGCTGGGCGTTTCGCTCGCCGTCTTGCTCGTCGTGGCGATGGTCCTGGGCGTGCTGTTCGGCTCCGTTCCCGTGGGGGCCTCCGAGCTCTGGGCGGTACTGCTCGGCGGAGGTGACCCCGCGAACCGCGACATCATCCTGCAGCTCCGGCTTCCGCGCGTGCTCCTCGCCGGTCTGGTCGGGGGCGGGCTCGCCATGGCGGGCGCGACGCTCCAGGCACTCCTCCGGAACCCGCTCGCCGAGCCCTACATCCTGGGCATGTCGGGCGGCGCCTCGGTGGCCGCGGTCCTCGTGCTCTCGCTCGGCCTGGCGGCTGCCGGATCGTGGGTCATGCCGCTGGCCGCGTTCGTGGGAGCGGTCGGCGCGATCGTGCTCGTGTTCCGGGTCGCGACCTCCGCGAGCCGCGGCATGGACGTCCGAGTCCTCCTGCTCGCGGGCGTGGTCGTCGCCGCGTTCTTCTCGGCGTGCATCGCGTTCATTCTCTCCATCTCCTCAGCGCGCACGGTGCAGAGCGCGGTCCTGTGGATCATGGGGAGCCTCGCCGCGGCCGACTGGGGGGACGTCGTGACTGCCGCGATCTACACGCTTCCGGCCGGCATCCTGCTGATGGCGCTCGCCCGTTCCCTGAACCTCATGGCGATCGGCGACGAGACCGCGCACTACCTCGGCGCCGACGTGGAGGGCGTGAAGCGCGTTGCGCTCGGGGTGGCCGCGTTGATCACGGCGGCGGCCGTGGCGGTCGCGGGCGTTATCGGATTCGTGGGGCTCGTGGTCCCCCATGCCGTTCGCCTCGCGGTCGGGTCGGACCACCGAGCACTCCTGCCGCTGTCGTTCCTCGGCGGCGCCGCGTTCCTCACCCTCGCCGACCTCGTGGCGCGGGTCGCGCTCGCGCCGGCCGAGATTCCCGTGGGCGTCATCACGGCCTTCGTGGGGGTGCCGCTCTTCCTCGTTCTCCTCCGACGGAGCCTCGGCGCGCGGTGAGGATCCGAGCCGAAGACCTCGTCGTGCGCTATCCAGCGCTGTCGGAGCCGGCGTTGCGCGGCGTGAGTTTCGACGTGCCGCCGGGCTCGCTCTACGCGGTGCTCGGCCCGAATGGGTCGGGTAAGTCCACGCTCATGCGCGCGCTGCTCGGCGTCTCACCGCTGGCGGGCGGGCGCGTCACGCTCGACGACCGCCCGGCGAACGCATGGAGCCGCCAGGAGCGGGCGAGGGCCGTAGGCGCGGTTCCGCAGGCGGAGTCCATCGCCTTTCCGCTGACGACCCGTGAGATGGTCGCCATGGGCCGCTATCCCTACTTGGGTCCCTTGGCCCCCGAGGGCAGCGCCGATCGGGCCGCCGTGGCGCGCGCGCTCGAGGCGTGCGACGTGCTCGCGCTCGCGGAGCGGGACCTGATGACGCTCTCCGGCGGCGAACTCCAGCGCGCGCGCATCGCGCGCGCGCTCGCCCAGGAGCCGCGCGCGCTCGTACTCGACGAGCCCACCGCGAGCCTCGACATCCGGCATGAGATGGAGATCCTCGAGCTGCTCCGGTCGGCGGCGAACGGCGGCATGACGGTCCTCCTCATCACGCACGGACTCGACAGTGTGGTGCAGTTCGCGGACCGTATGCTCCTCCTCTCGCACGGCGCGGTCGCCGCGGAGGGCACGCCCGCGGAGGTGATGCGCGAGGAGGTCCTGCGCGAGGTCTACGGCTGGCCCATCTCGGTGCACACGGATCCGAGGAGCGGCGCCCCGCGGGTCACGCCGCTGAGGTCCAACGCCGGATCCAACGGGGCCTAGTAGTTCGGCGCCGCCGCCTCGACAGCTTCCTCGTACAGCTTCTTGTAGCTCCGGTAGCGCTCCTCGCGGATGCGCCCCTCGGTGAGAGCCGCCCGGACCCCGCAGTCGGGTTCGTGGAGGTGCGTGCACACACGGAACCGACAGGGTTCGGCGTTGCCGAACTCCGGGAAGCAGCCGGAGATGTCCTCGGGCGCAACGCCCCATAGCGCGACGTCCCCGAACCCCGGCGTGTCCGCCACGAAGCCGCCGCACGAGAGCCCGATGAGTCGCGAGGACACGGTGGTGTGGCGGCCCGTGCCACTCTTGCCGGAGAGCTCACCCGTGCGAAGCGCGAGCGCCGGATCGAGCGCGTTGAGGAGCGAGGACTTCCCGACGCCCGACGGGCCGATCAGCGCCGACGTGCCCCGGCAGAGCTCCGTACGCAGGGCCTCTAGGCCTTCTCCGCTCTTCGCGCTCACGGGTAGCGTGTGATAACCCACGCTCTCGTACAGCTCCGTGAGCGGCCCCAGCGCCGCGCGGGCGCCGGCGTCGAGATCGAGCTTGTTGAGCACGAGCATGGGATGCATGCCGCTCGACTCGATCAGTACGAGCAGCCGATCAATGAGCTCCGTCGTGGCCGCGGGCGCTGTGAGAGCGACGACTGCGAAGACCCTATCGAGGTTGGCCGCCAACACCTTCGGGGCCGCACCCGAGCGTCCCCGGCGCATGAGCCCGGTCGACCGTTCCTCAACGGATTCGATCGTCCAGGTCTCACCCTCGTTGGCAACCGCAACGCGATCGCCGATGACGACGTGACCCGGGGACTGCTTCAGCCTCCCCCGCAGCGAGGCGTCGACGCGTCTTCCGTCGTCGAGCCGAACTGTGTAGACACCGCCCCGGGTCTCGTGGACCGCACCCACCGAGGTGGAGGTGATGGCCCGTTACGCCGCGAACGACTCCAGGGCGTTGCCCTTGTCGCCTTCGCGCAGACGGCGCAGCGCACGGTCGCGCAGCTGACGGATGCGCTCGCGGGTCACGCCGAGCATGTTCCCGATCTCTTCGAGAGTATGCTCGCGCTCGCCCTCGAGCCCGAAGTAGAGCCGCAGCACCTTGGCGTCACGCGCCTCCAGGGTCGACAGCGCCGCCGTGACCGTCTCGGTCAACAGCCGGCTCTCGACCTCGAGCTCCGGCTCGGCTGCCTCCTCGGTGATGAAGCGCTCGACCAGCTGCGAGTCCTCGGAGTCGCCGATGGGCGCATCCAGGCGGATCTCGGCAGCGTTCAGCGTCTGCAGCGACTCGACCAGCTCGGGGGTCAGGAACGTCGCGACCGCGAGCTCGTCCGTCGTGGGCTCGCGACCCTTCTCCTGCTTGAGGCGCTCCTTCTCACGGAAGATGCGCGCGAGGTCGCTGGCACGGTTGAGCGGCACGCGCACCGCGCGGCCGTGGTTGGCAAGCGACGCGAGGATCGCCTGGCGAATCCACCACACGGCATAGCTGATGAACTTGACGCCCTGCTCCGGATCGAACTTCCGGGCAGCCGTCACGAGGCCCACGTTGCCCTCTTGAATGAGGTCCGTGAGGGACACACCGCGGTTCTGGTACTTCTTCGCGACGCTGATGACGAAGCGCAGGTTCGCGCGCGCGAGTTCCTGGATCGCCTCGAGGTCACCCTTCTGGGCGCGAGCGCCGAGTTCCTTCTCGCGGTCGGGCGTGATGAGCTCGTGGCGGCTCACGTCGCGGAGGTACTGATCGAGAGCGCTCTGCTCTTCCACGCTCGCGTCGAACCCCGAGAGGAGGCTCCCCTTCCCGCGGCGCTTGCGGCGCTTGGTCGTCGTGGCGGTGGCTATCTTCTTCTTACCCATCGGTGAAAACGGCGAAAGGGCCCGTTCTTGCTGAGGTGTCGCGGGATCCTAAGCCATTTAAGGTGAAGGTGCTAGATCTCGCTGTCAATTGCTTTGCGGCGTTCCTACTCCCACTTCACATTGGATGTTCCGCGAGTTCTCGGCGGTTGCTGGCGATGCGCCGAAGTCTCTAGCTTCCCCTCCCCAGCGCCCCCGCCATCCGGCTCAGGACGCGCCCTCCGACCCCCCGAACGTGCTCCACCTAACATCCGTATTCGGGATGTCCGACGTCGGGAAGACGAGGACTCGGAACGAGGACAGTTGGTCCTTGGTCCCCGGGCTCGGCGCCGCGGTCGTAGCCGATGGGATGGGCGGCCACCCCGGCGGGGACTTGGCTAGCCGGATCGCCGCCGACGCCGCAGTAGGCGTCCTGCGTGAGGAGTTCGGGGCCGAGTCCCGTCCGGGCGAGCCATTGCACGAGCGAATGAGCGCGGCGATGCGGCGCTCCGTGATGAGCGCACACGAGGCCATCCGCGCACGGGCCGAGCGCGAGCCCGAGCTCGACGGCATGGGCACGACGCTCACCGCGCTAGCCGTGGACCCCGCCACCGATCTGTTCGTGCTCGGCAACGTCGGCGACTCGCGCGCCTATCGCTTCCGCGCCGGCGAGCTAACGCGCCTCACGCGGGACGACACGTGGGTACAGGAGCGCCTCGACGCCAAGCGGCTCACGCCCGAGCAAGCTCGCCGGCACCCGTTCGCTCACCTGCTCACGCAGTGCCTTGGCCTCGAGGACACGCCGAAACCCCGCATCACCGAGGGCACCGTCCAGGTCGGTGATGCCTACCTGCTGTGCAGCGACGGCCTCGTGGGCATGTGAGCTGTACCCGGTTCGAAGGACACTTCATCTAAGTTGTCCAACGCGAACCGGAGGTGGGAGATGGGAACGAGACGGCGGTTCAATCGTGAGTTCAAGCAGGAAGCGGTACGACTGGTGCGTGAACGAGGCGTGGCGATGGTCCAGG
>SHZR01000053.1 GCA_009692205.1 Gemmatimonadota bacterium
AGGAACCGCTCCGCTCCGACGGCCGCTGCGAGTTCGGGCTTCAAGACCTTGAGCGCGACCTTCCGCTCGTGCTTCAGATCGTCGGCCAGGTAGACGGTCGCCATCCCGCCCTCGCCGAGCTGACGCTCGATGCGGTAGCGGCCCGAGAGTGCGGCGTTCAGGCGGGTGATCGGGTCGGACACGCTGGCAAGATGCAGTCCAGACCAACACCCAGCTAGGGAGCCCCGAACGGAATCTGCCCGGCGGAGGTCCTATGCGGCGTCACACCGGGCGGGTCGAGGCGTGACTTCTCGTGTCGCCTGGACACGTCCTGATTCGAGTTGCCCTGGCGTAGGGTGAACCCCGGTTAGCAGTGCCCTTGCCGACCAGCTCTCCGACCCCGATGCGTTTGGCACACTATAGGCACACCAAGGCATCCCGGAAAGCGAAAGGGCCACCCCATTTCGAGGTGGCCCAATCGGCCGCAAACCCTTGCGGCAGTAGCTGGCGGGA
Organism: Gemmatimonadota bacterium; assembly: GCA_009692205.1. Taxonomy (GTDB): domain Bacteria; phylum Gemmatimonadota; class Gemmatimonadetes; order Longimicrobiales; family Gaopeijiaceae; genus UBA2982. Next base: position 493 of record SHZR01000053.1, read on the forward strand.
GCGTGTGGGAATCGAACCCACCGACCCGGGTTCTAACCGGGCTGCACGGTTTTGAAGACCGCCGGGAACACCAGTCCCCCTCCACCCCCTTAGACCAGCGCGCAGAGGCCCGACGATAGGACAGGTGGAGCGGGCCGCCAAGGGTACTAGCGAGTCGCCCGCCACTCCTCGGTAAGCCGATCGAACTGGCCGGTGAGATGCGCGCTCTGCTCGGCCAGGCGGTCGAGACCCCTGGGCAGGCGCCGCGCGCGCAGGAATACGCGCACGTCCTCCACCACCTCGGCCTGGCGGTCGCGCCAGGCGATGGCGGCCAGCCCAGCCACGGGGAGAATGGCCAGAGCCACGAGCGCGGGCCTCAAGCCCGCCAGGAGCCAGGTGACGAGCGCGAGCAGGAAAAGCCAGACCGGAAACGCGAGAACCGCCGCGCCGACCTTGTACGTCGCCACCTGGTCGAGCTTCGGACGGAAGCGCGGCGCTACGTAGCTCGTGAACATGAACGGCACGAACCAGATCGCCATCCCGGCGAGGGCCACGGGAAGCACCAGCACGAGCATGAAGAGCTGTCGGGCTGCGTACGCGAGCACGTTGCCGCGCCGGTAGCGCCGAGGGACGTCACCTTCGCGCGCCCCGAAGAGCGTGAGCAGCCGCTGGTAGCGGCGCACTTCGGCACTCAGGGAGGCGAGCCGCTCCGGGTCCGTCGCGCGCAGCCAGCGCAGTCCGTCCGCAAAGCGGTGCAGACGCGGGAGGCGCTCCACCATGGGCTCGCGCTCTCGCCAGCCCGCGAGCCTCTTCTGCCGCGCGTAGAGCCGCTCGGCGACATCGACGAGCTCGGCGTCTTCCGGATGCTCGAAGTTGAGCGTGAGCCGTTCGAGGCGTTCCTGGATGATGGTCGTGAGCCGGCGCACGGCCTCGCGCTCGTCCCGCTCGTAGTCCGCCCGCATCGACGCCACCTCGAACGGCTCACCGAACGCCGCGATCGCCCTCCCCCGAAATGCGTGCTTCCGCACGTAGGTGAGCCCGACCGGCTGGATGCGCAGCCCCAGCGTCCAGTCGTGCCGCGCCTCGGCCTGGAGCGCGATCCTCGCGGCCCCTGTGCGGAGGGGAGCGAGCGCCGGCTCGGAATGGCTGTGCCCCTCCGGGTAGATCTGGACCGCGCCGCCCGCGTGCAGCGCTTCAATGGCGCTGTCGAAGGTCCGATCATTCAAGTGCATGAGTTCGGGCTCGTCCTGCCGCCGGTAGACCGGGAGCCCGCCGAGGCCTCGCAGCACGGTCCCGACGAGCGCCTGCTCGAAGAGCGGGGCCTTGGCCAACGGCCGCGTGGGCCGGCCGGCCGTGTGGAAGATCACCAGCGGATCCACCAAGGCGTTCGGGTGGTTCGCGGTGACGAGCACCGGTCCCGGCGGAAGGGTGGGGCCGGTCCGTTCCAGGTCGTAGAAGACGGCGACCGCCCAGCCGACGAGCTTGGTGATGAGGCGGGGCAGCACGGCGTCCCCGAACTAGAGGATCGGGCCGCCTCTGCCCCCGCCGTCTCCTCCGGACGGGCCGACACCCAGCGCGTCGAAGCCCAGCAAGGTCGCGATGGCGAACCCGCCGACCACCGCGCCGGTGCGCCACCACGAGAGGCGCTTGAGCTCGAACGACGTGACGTTGGCCTCGGGAATACGCACAGTCCACCCGTTCCCCGCGTAGCCGTTCGCGGTGATCGCCTCGAGCCAGGTCGCCGAGAGCACGAGGTCTCCCGCATCCACCCGCACCATCTCACCGTCAACCAGGTTGATGTTGTTCACGGTGATGCCCGCGAGCTCGAACGATGACAGTGTGTTCAAGTGGGCCCGAACGGGGGTCCCCTGCGGGTGCGTGATGACCTGCACCGGGACGTAGTGGTAGCAGCCCGTCGCCGCCCACAGGAGGACGGCCGGTAGAAACGCTCGAACGGATCTCATGCACATGAATACCCCACTCCGATAGACGTGAGCCGGCCACCCCGAAGGGTGGCCGGCTCGTCGTCCTCGCCCGAAGAAGCCTACCTACTCAGGGGCAGGCGGTCGGGTCGTTGTCGTTCCGGAGGGGCTGCGAGCCCACGGCCGGAATGTTCGGGTTCGTCTGCCGCTCCTGCTGGCCGTAGAACAGCCGGCCCGGAACGCCACCCTTACGCTGCACGATCACGGGCTGGCAGGTACGCCTCCAGTCGTTCAGCGCATCGGGGTTCAAGAACGAGGCGATGTACTTCTGCCGCATGATCTCGTTCCGCAGCAGTGTGCCGGTCAACCCGTTGATGACCGCCGCCTGAGCGTTCAGCGCGGTCCCAGCGAGCCCGTGTTCGGCCTCCTCGCAGTCCAATGCCGCAGCAGCCGCCGTACGCGCGGCCGCTGCAGTGCCGCCGGACCCCAGAGTGGCCTCGGCGATGATGAACTGGTTCTCGGAGCACGTCGCGATCGGGAAATCGTAGGTCGACGCGCCGAACCCCGGATCCCCTAGGAGGGACCGGACGTCCGTGGTGAACACGTACGCAGCCGGCGTCCCGATCCGCGAGAAGTACCTTGCGATCCGTGGGTCACTGTCCGTCACCATCATCGGCCCGAGGCGGTCACCGGCGCCGATGTACCCGGACCGGTCCCGCATGAACTGGTACCAAAGGTTGTTCTCGGTGGCCGCCGCGGAATGCTGTGCCTTCCACGACCCCGTGGTGGTCGCAATGCCCTGGTTCGCCTGCGCCAGCGCCAACGCGTAATTGGCAGCGCTCGCCTCAGCCAGGTGCAGGAAGAAGCGGGCCTTGAGCGTGCGCGCCACGGCGGTCCAACGCGCCGTGTTGCCACCGAACCACAGATCGACGGCACCTGGGCCCGTGCCCGTCCCCGCCAAATCTGTGATCGCCTCGTTCAGAAGTGCCTGGACCGCGGCGTACACCGCCGCCTGGTCGTCCAAGACCGGCGTCGCGATATCCGGGTTGACCGCCTCTTTGTAGGGGAGGTCGCCCCAGAAGCTCGCGGCCATGCCGATGAGGTAGGCCTCGTGGATCTTGAGGATTCCTGCGTACGGCATGCGGCCCGCCCCCTCCGCTTGCGCGATCGCCTGGCGGATGTCGATCAGTCCGCCCCCCGTGTAGACGCGCGCGAAGTCGTCGTCGGCATCTGACTCCGTGAGGGTGTAGTTATCGAGTGACTCGAACTGCCGATCGACGCCCGTCATCTGCTGTGTCCACAGAGACGAGAGCCGCGACAGCTGTCCCTCGGCGAAGAAGATCAGATTCACCTGCGCACCCGTGAACAGTTGATCCACCGAAGCCTCGGCCACTTCGTTCGGATTCCCCTCGATGGCGGTGATGTACTCGCAACCGCCGAGGCCCACACTGGCGAGCGCAACCGTGAGGACGCGCCCGGCTCGATTTCTCGTAGTCATTGGTCGTCTCCTTAGCGCGTCAGCGTGAAGTTGACGGCCCAAGAGCGCGTCTGGGGATTATTGAAGTAGTCGATCCCGCGGCCGAGCGTCTGGCCGTTGAGGTTGCTTTCCGGGTCGATTCCGGTGTAATCGGTCCACGTCATGAGATTGCGGCCCACGAGCTGCAGATCCAAGGTCGAGAATCCGATACGCGACATCCAGTCTTGATTGCGCAGCGTGTACGCGATCGAGACGTCACGGAGCTTCACGAAGCCCGACTTCTCGATGACCTGGCTCGCCGGACCGGTGAAGGTCGAACCGATGTTGGAGCGGAACCAGGTCTGGTTGATCGGGACCGCCATATTCATGCCCGGGCCGGCGTACGAGAACTGCGTGTAGTAGTCCTGACCGAACGTCCGCGTCGCGCCGGCGCCGTGGTAGGCCTCGGTGTCCGCGTGCGTGCCGAAGAAGTAGAGCGCGCCCTTCGTGCCGTTCCACGTCTGGCCCCCGGACTTGACGTCGAGGAGCGCTGAGATCCGAAGGTTGTCACCGATACGGATGTTGTTTCGGAAGCTGGCGGTCCAGTCCGGATTCGCGTCGCCAACGACGCGGCTCTGCGGATCGTACTGGGGATAGCCGTCGTCGCCGAGGTAGACGTCACCATTGTTCCAACCGGTGATGGTGGTTTTTTTGTCGATGTCGTACCCCTCGTCGCTGAGGCTGCCGTTTCCGAAGCGGATGAAGTCGTCCATGTAGTGGACGCCGAGCGGGTAGCCGTAGTTCGTCACACCGTTCTTGGTGAACTCGCACGCCGTGTAGGCGTCCGGCCGGTCCGTGCGAGGCGCCACCACAGAGTTCGTCGAGCCCGTGAAACCCGTCAGGCTGAATTCCTCGGAGCCCGCGAGCTCACGCGTGCAGCTCTGGTTCCGCGCCCACTGGGCGTTGAGGTCCCAGCCGATCATTTCGGACTCGATGATGTTGGCCGTGGCCGACAACTCGATGCCCGAGTTCGAAAACTCACCCGCGTTCTTGTAGGCGCTGAAGAAGCCCGTGCTCGGCGCCGTGCTGACGGCCAGAATCGCGTCCGTCGTGAGCGCGTTGTAATACGTGAAGCCTAGGCTCAGGCGGTTGTCGAGGAACGCCAAGTCAACGCCCGTCTCCCACTCCCGGGTACGCTCGGGTGTGATGTCCTCGTTCCCGAGCGTCCCGGCGCTCACCACGCCGTCGTAGCCTGCGTAGATCGTCTCGAGGCCGTTCGGCGCGAGCCATCCGTCTGTGATCGTGCCGGTGACGAACGAACTCACGTTGCTGAAGATCGGCGGCTGTTTGCCGGCAATACCGAAGGCGAAGCGCGCCTTGGCGAACGAGAGCGGCGTGCTCTCCACATAGCGCGTGAGGTCCCACGCGGCACTGAACTTCGGATACGCAAAGCGCGCGTCGCCCTGCCCGAAGGTGTTCGAGCCATCGTAGCGGAGCGCCCCAGTGAAGAAGAGCTGCTCGTAGAGGTCGAGCGTGGCCTGGCCGAAGTAGCCGTCGGTGCGCACCGTCTCGGTGTACTCGTCTGGCACTCTGTCGACCGCGAAGTCGAGCTGGTCCGTCCCGAGGATCAGCGTCGAGCCGTTCACCTGATACCGGCGGTATTCCGCGTGGTTCAGGTTCTGCCCGAGGGAGAATGAGCCCTCGATGTTCTCGTTGAAGGTGCGACTCGCCGTCGCGACCAAGTTGTGGTCGAGCTGCAAGTTGACCAGGTCGGCGCGGATCAGGCGGCCATTCGGAAAGTCCGAAGAACTCTTCGGGAAGACCGTCCGCCGTTCGTCCGCGGAGTAGTCGACGCCGAGCGTGTAGTTCACTTCTAGCCACTCGAAAGGCGTGTACTGCGCGCCCACGTTCCCGAAGGTCCGGGAGACCTGCGCGGTATTCGTGATCTCGTTCGCGATCCAGAACGGATTGTCGTAGCCGCGGGTTCCCGTGGCCGACGTCGGGGTCTTCAACCGGTAGCTCCGGTGGAAGCCGTTGCTAGCGTCGAGGTACGGCAGGTTGTTGAACTCGGGCGGCGTCCGGAGCCCGCCGAGCTGAATGCCCGAGATGTTCGAGCCCTGCTGGACGAAGTCGCCCTGGCCGTCGGTGTACGCGATGTTGCCGGTGACGCGGAGATCGTCACGGAAGCTGTGGCCCGCGCGGAGCCGAACGGTCGTGCGCGTGTACTGCTGCGGCCCAATGATCGTGCCCTCCTGGGCGAGCCGCCCGAGCGACAGATAGTAGTCCGTCGACTCGCTGCCGCCCGACCACGTGAGGAACTGGTCGTTCACGAGGCCCGTCTGGTAGATCTCCTCCGCGTGATCGTAGGTCGGAGTACCCGCTGCGAGTGCCGGCCCCCAAGTCGCCGAGCTGTTCGGCGAGAGGTTCACCGTCGGGTTGGCCGGGTTCACGAGCCCCTGGCCGAACGCCCGCTGGAGCGGAACGGTCTCGCTCACAGTGTTCCAAGAGAACGAGTTGCGATACTGGATGGTGTTCGTGCCCGGACGGCCGCGCTTCGTCGTGACCATCACGACGCCGTTCGCTGCGCGCGACCCGTAGATCGCCGCTGCGGCGGCTCCCTTCAGGATCTCGATGCTCTCGATGTCATTCGGGTTGATGTCGGCCGCGCGATTCGTCAGCGCGGTGCCGGCGGTCGTTGACTCGATTCCGTTGGTGCTGTTGTCGATCGGCACGCCATCCACCACGAAGAGCGGCTGGTTCGAGCCGATGAGCGAGTTGGCTCCACGGATTCGGATGTAAGAGCCCGCGCCCGGGTCGCCGGACGAGGACGTGACCTCGACGTTCGGCGCCTTGCCCGCAAGCGCCGACACCAGGTTCACTTCATTACTGAGGTTGATCTCGGCGGACGTGACCGAGTTGATGGTCACGCCGAGCTTCTGGCGCTCGATGTCGAGGCCGACGCCCGTGACGACGATCGCCTCGAGGAGGAGTGGGTCGTCCGCGAGCACGAAGTCGATGACCTGGGTGCCCGGCTGAAGCGTGACGGTCTGCGCCTGGGACGCCCGGCCGATCTGGCTGGCGCGAACCTCGACGCGTGCGTCGCCGACTCTACGTGAGGCGGGGACGATCAGGAGGAACCGACCCTGGGCGTTGGATAGCACGCCGAGGTTCAGCGATTCGATGAAGATGGTCGCGGCTTCCACCGGAACGCCGGCAGGCGATAGGACGCTGCCGGTGAGCGTTGTCGGCTCTTGGGCGGAAGCCGGGGAGCACACGATCACGATCGCGACGGCGCACAAAGACAGCTGCAGGAGACGGGATCTCACATCAACCTCCTAGTAGGGGTTGGAGTGGAAGGAACCACCGACGGCTTGATAGGCGCTGTTGCTGAAAAACCATTTGCCAGGGCCCACCACGACTACCGTGGACTGCGCGCGCGCGCCAGCCGCATTCTGGCACAAAGCTAGGCGGCGGCGGCGGTGGGAGCAACAACGGTAACAATCCGGGGATTCCTACCCCTGGGACTGGCGTGTTCGAACGGGCCAGTCTCAGGTCCCGCGCCGCGCGATACACTCGATCTCGACCCTGCACCGGCGGGGCAGCGCCCCCGCCTGGATGGTCGATCGAGCCGGCCGATGATGCCCGAAACGCCTGGCGTAGACCTCGTTCATGGCCGCGAAGTCACCGATGTCCGCCAGGAACA
>SHZR01000054.1 GCA_009692205.1 Gemmatimonadota bacterium
GGACCTGATCGGACTGCCGCCGCGAGTTATTGTTGTGGGAGCGCGAGGAGGACTGAAGGGTCAGTCCACTCAGGGGCCATAGCTCAGCTGGGAGAGCGCCTGGTTTGCAACCAGGAGGTCGCCGGTTCGATCCCGGCTGGCTCCATGGACCTAATGTATTGTCCTGCATCGTGTTATGACACAAGATGGTTATGGCACCATGGGAACGTAAGGCTGTAGTCTACGTATAGTCTGCACGAGTCTGGATCTCGGGTCTCATTCTTACCTGGGGGTCCGGTCCGTGGGCTGAGCGGATGAACGCCATCCGACGAGGTCTCATTCGTCGCTGGGTCCCCATTTGGATTCCGGCGCCCCCCCGTGCCCGGCACCCCCCGAAGATTCTCGTCGGTGTGCGGATCGCCCTAAGTACTATTTGGCTCTTTCGAAGGGGGGTGCAGTCCGGGGAAATTGGACGATCCCTTGCCTTGATCCCCTCGGTACTCGGCCCGCCATGTGTCTCCGGCGCTAGTCACCTGGGCTCGGGACGTGGGAGGGCGAAGGGAAGGGGGCCGTGAGCTTCACGCTCGACGTGTACGCAGCGAGCCTCCCGGACCTTCAGGAAGGCGCCGCGGACAAGCTCGAGTGGGGTGAGCAGGATCTCGGTGCGGCCGTTCACGTCCGGTTTGGGGAACCGGCAGAGGAGCCGGCTGTCCGCAGACGCGAGGGACGCGGTGCCGTCGAACGCGTGCAGGCGTTCGAGCGAGAACGGGGGCCGGGCACAGTAGCGAACGAGGCGCTCGATGCCCGCTCGGTCCTCGCCCTCGATGCGCACGGAGGCATCGACACTGAACCCACCTGAGCCTTGCCAGGTGAGCATGTCGTCCGTGCCCATCCATCCATGCCGGGGCAAGTCCTGTTAAACTTCCCCTGCGTCGAACGTGGCGCCCCAGCGATTTGAGACGATTGCAGGCTGGGTGATCAAAGCTGCTAAACCGTCCGGGGGTCCCGGCGGAGGCAATCGCTCGGGACCCCTCGCTTTTTGAGATGATGTGAAGTCCGGCCGGCGCCCTTGGTGGGCCCGGCGGAGCGCGCGCTTTGAACACGACAGCTTGGCGGGCGCGCTCCTACTCACGGCACTCCGCCTAAAGCGTCGAAAGGCCCCATGCCGTTCGTCGGCGTGGGGCCTTTCGGCTTCCTGACACCCTTTCGCAAGGAGGCTGACATGACATCCGCAGCAAACTCACTCCCCATGAGCTGGCCGCACGCCGCGTGCGTCCGCATGGACCGGTTCCGCCGCTCCTGGGTGAAGCCCTCGCTCACCGAGGAGAATTGGGACCAAGCAGGCGTCCTCTACTTCGACGCGACGGGCATCGTGACCTACGGCACGGTGGTGCGCTTCGAGCAGTTCGGTGAGACGGAGTGGCTGGTCTCTCGAGAGCACTACGTCGAAGGACGCTTCCAGCGGGGCCCTCGTGATGAGCTCGCCACACGCGCGGAGGCGATCGACGCCCTGATGGCCGAGGTCGCAGAGAGCCGAGCCGTTCGTGGCTCGGTTCCCGTGGAGGATTGGCCCGAGGACGCGGACAACCCTTGGATCGTGTTCTCCGTGCCGAGCAGGAGCCGGCCATGAGCATCGATCTGGAGTTCCGGCCCGCGCACTACGCCGACTTCGACGATCCGGTGGCCCTGGCCCTGAACGGCATCAAGGGACAGATGCGGCGGGAGATGGTGCGCGACATGTTGAGCGCCGAGGGCGACAAGCGGACGGCCTACGACGTCGTGCTCGGACCGATCGAGGACGACGTGCTGGGCGAGCGCGCGTCCGAAGCGTTCATGAGCACGATGAACCTCTCCTGCGGTCCCTCGTGGATGGGCGGCGAGTACCTGCCGGACCTGACCGAGCGAGAGGTGGAGATCGCGCGCGTGGTGCTCGCTTCGGTGACGATGGACGTGTTCTCGGTGCGTGCCCGCCTCGTGAACGGCGCCTACCACTACTGCATGGTCGATGAGTACTCGACCGACTTTTCCCTCACGCCGAGCGCATCGGAGCAGCCCCTGACGCTCGCCGAACTCGTCGCGCTTCTGGACACGGCCGACGGCCAGGACCTAGAGCAACAAGGCCGCGCGTTCGTCGAGACGTGGTGGTGGCAGCAGTGGGAGTACGGCGACGCGCCTGAGGAGTGCACGGCGTTCGCGTGGGTCGAGTCGGAGCAGTATCCGGAACTCGGCGCCTACTACCGGGAGCGCGCGAGGCAGTGGCGCATCGAGCGGGCGCGGGAGCGGGCGGAGCAGGAAGGAGGTGCGTCATGAGCGACGAGAACGTGAACGCGAGGCCCGGACGCTCTGACCTTCCGACGGAGAGTGTCCAATGAAATACGACCCAGTGAACGGGGTGTGGTACGACCACACCCCAGAGGAGTGGGAGGCGCTGTACGGCTCAGGCTTCTGGACGGTCACCGGCTCTCTCGCGCGCGCGCTCGGCTCCGGGCCGGCGTCAGCACAGCCGCAGGAGCCAGCCCAGCCCGCGCCGGCTTCGGAAGACCCTCCAGATCCCACCTCCGACCCAGCGAATGACGGAGAGGCGCCATGAGAGTCGAGTTGGCCGTGCTGCCGGCGATCCACCTCGGCGCCGAGTGCGTCATCCCGCAGCGCAGGACGTGGGACGTGATCGGGACCGGCGAGGAGCTCAGGGCACTGGGGCGGGCGGCGGAAGCGCTCGCCAATCACTCGGATCGGTTCCCGCTGGATGCCGAGGCTGCCCGGGCACTCGCGTTCGCGATTGAGACCGTGCAGTTGGTCGTGCGGCGGGAGGAGGAGGGCTAGCCGAGGCGCGAGATGCGGCAGAGTTGGGGTCGGGTCCCCCTCTGGGGGACCCGCTACCCGTCAAGCCCCGTCCAAGGCGCGTGCGTACGCGCGAGCGATTCGCGCGGGCACGCGCGGTTCAGTGAGGTAGCGGCACCGACGAGCGGCGGCCGCCTTCATATCATGCGTTGGAGGATCACATGACTGCTCTCGAGAAGAAGTTGGCTGGTGCGATCGTCGAGTTGATCGACGCGGTGGCGAAGAAGCATCCGCAGCTGAGGCCGGCGCTGAAGAAGGTGCAGGAGGTGCTGCGGGAGGGGTGAGGCTGCCTGTTCAGTGCAACCGCGACAGCAACCTGCCCGCCAAGGATGGCGAGGCTCTCACCGCCTTGCCAACACCTCGTCCCACCGAACGCCTAGAGGGCGCAGCTCGGTCCCCGCCACCCACACCTGCCCACCGGCCTTGTGCACCTGTCCGTACGCCCACGCCGCGACACGGAGTGTGGCCGTCAGGCTGTGCCGGATGCCCACGCCTTCGAAGCTGGCCTCCAGGCCCGAGGTTCGATTGCGTTCCACCCACCGCTCGAGGTGCTCTTCGGCCGCTAGCAGGTCGGACTTCTTCGAGTTACACGCGGGATGCGCCAGCACGAGGTTGTGGCCGAGATCAAGTGGGTACCGACGCCAAGGGATGAAGTGGTCCACGTCGGCTCGCGCGGCGATGGGGCGCGTGCAGTAGAAGCACCGTCCCTCCTGCACGTCGCGAAGGAGGAAGCGGGGCGCGTCGAGCACGGCGCGCTCGCTGCCGAAGAGGAAGGACCGCAGGTCCGTGACCTGCTTCAGGAGGCGAGGGTTGTGGCGCTGGATGAAGTGCGACCACGCGCCTTCGATCATGTCGACGAGCATCGGATAGAAGGCGCGAAGACAGTACGCGACTCCCGGCTCCAACCGTACCGAGTGCCCATGGTCCTGGTTCGAGTAGAGGAACTCGAGGCGGTCGGAACCGACCGTCTGGACCTTCCACAGCGGCATCACCTCGACCGTGCGCTGAACGGAGCGAACCAGGTGCGTCCACTCCGCCACGTCGTGTCGGAACGACGCGAGCGAGCCGTCGTAGTGCTCGTGGGCCTCCCTGACGGCCCGGACGACCTGCGCTTGGCGTCCCGTGTTCTGTCGGAGAACCGCTTCCTCTTCGCTGGCCATGAACGGTATGACCTGGGGCCAGTAAAGGCGGACGAAGTGCTCGGCGATGTCGAACGTGGCGAGTTCCAGCGCAGCCCCACTGTCGTCACCCTGCAGCACGCACAGATCGGCGATCGCGTGCAGCAACGCGAATTTGTACGTGGCGACGAAGCTTCCCTCGTCCAGGAGCCGCTGGAACGAGCGGAGGAACTCGAGTTGCTCACTCGGCGACGGCGGGCGAGGCTGGCTCATGGCGGCCAGTACGCGGCACGGTTTGGGAGCACCCATCGAATCCCGCCCCGTGGATCCAGAACGTCGCCTTCGAAGCGGGGGATCACATGCACGTGCGCATGGGGTACGGTCTGGCCGGCCGCGCGACCGTCGTTGACGCCGATGGTGAACCCATGCGGCCGAAGCTCGGTCTCGAGCGCCGCGCGGACGTCGGCCACGAGCTGCCAGACCTGCCGCTGCACTGCGGGCGGCTGGGCGAACAGGCTATCGCTGTGCGTCTTGGGAAGGACCAGCGTGTGGCCTCGGCTCACAGGATACCGATCCCGGATCGCGACCGCGTCGGTCGTCTCGGCGACCACCCGCTGCGCGCGCCCATCGCAAAAGGGACAGTAGTCGGCGTTCCCCGCCGGGGATGGCAGCGCTTGTGCCGGCGTGGCCCGCTCCGGAGCCCAGATCCGCCCCTCCAGAAGCTCGGTGGGATCGCTCGCGCGCTCCAGTCGCGCGATGTCCTCCCGGTGGCGGGCCATCACGACAGCCGAGACCGCGGCATCGAACGCATCTTCCGAGGATGCGGCTTTCTGCATATCGGCCGCAGGGATCTCAGGGAAACCAGAGGAGAGGAAGCTTTCACGGTCCGCTTGGCGCGACTTCTTGACGGGGCCGGTCAGCAGGCGCGGGTAGATCTCGATGACCAGCGGGAGTCGGACTGCGTGGAACGGCCAGACTGCGAAGCCCTCTGAGTGAAGCGTCGCGAGATGAGGTGTCCCGCGGAGAGACCCGGTTCCGACGGCCCCGGCACCGCCGATCTGGAAGACGCTCTTCGCGCCGATGCCGGCCACCCTCGCGCTCTCCTCTGTGATCCGGAACTGCCCCGGGAGGTCGGGCTTCTTCTTGCCGGGCCGACCCCAGAAGGGTGGCTCGCAACCGTCGAGCCAATCCTCGCCGTCGCGCGCGACCGCGCTCCAGAGCGCCTCCACGCTGGTGATACCGCGCTGCTGTAGAAACCACCGCGGCAGCGAGAAGGCGAAGTCGAGGCCCACGATCAACTCGGGATCCCGGGTGGCCTCCTCGACGACATGGCGGATCACGTCTTCGCGAGAGCGGCCGCACTCGAGACGAGTCAAGCCGCCGTCGCGGACCTCGGCGAGCCAGATCTTGGAGCGCTCACCGGTCTTAGCGCCGGACCAATCGATGGCGATCGTACGCGTCACTGCTGTAGCCCGCCTCGGCTCCGCAGCCACTCCCTCACACCCTCATCCACCGCATAGACGTAGCACCCCCTCAGCCCACGCGTCATCAACGTGCGGTAGGTGTTCAGGATGATCATGCGGGCCTCGGCCCGGGCGCCCTCCGGGTCCCGTCGAAAGCGGGTCTTGTAGCCACGTATGGAACGATCGTGTCGCGAGCGCTTCTCGGGCTGGGCGACGAGCTGGCCGTCACGCACTACGAGGTCCTCTCCGATGACGACTCCGACGTAGTCCAGCTCGAGGCCCTGGCACGTGTGGATGCACCCGATCTCCTTGGCGGACTCGGGATGTGCGAGCCACCCGCTCCCGTGCTGCGTGAGGTTCCACTGCATGCGGAAGTCGTGCCCGGGAATGACCACGTCCCATGCGTCGGAGTCCTTCTTGCTCACCCAGTCCCAGCAGTACCCGGCCACCATGCGGGCCCGGTTCGTCTCTACGTTGCGGGCTTCGATGAGGCGCCGGACCTCGTTGGGCGAGTCGAAGACGCGGAAGTCGTAGTCGTAGTCGAGGGTCGACAGATCGACGTGCGCTGTCTCACGAATCCCCAAGACGTGGTCGAGCCAAGCCAGGTACCCGTTCGATCCATTGCAGCGGAACTGGGAGAGGAGTTCCATCTCTTCCACTTCCGCGTCGTAGTGCTCTGCCCACTCGACGATCTCGGCCCGCGTGCCGATGTCCTGGAGCGTCACGCGCTGGTCTTCGTCGAGGAAGAACACCGTGACGTCGGCGGCGTGGATGAGTTCCTTCACCTGGTTGTCGCCGAGGTTCTGATAGAGGCCGGACTTCTCGTTCAGCCGGTGGGCCTCGTCGACGACGAGCACGCGGAAGGTGCCTCGCTCGGCGGTCGTGAACGCGCCGGAGCCACGGAAGAGGTTCGAATACTTGGTCTTCGACATCGTGCCGGTCAGTTTGCCCTCGTAGACGGCACGAGGGGCAGCGTTCTTGGTGACGTATTGGACCAGCTCCCGGTCCTGGGTGAGGGCGACGAGGAGGTTCACAGCGACCACCGACTTGCCGGTGCCCGGCCCGCCGTGGACGATGAGCACGCGCTTCTCGCCTGCGGCCGTCGTGCGCGCGAGGTGGAGGGCCCGCTCGAAAACGAGCTTCTGCTCGTCGATCATCGTGAACTCGCGGTTGCCCTTCATCAGGGCCGCGAGGCTATCCGCCAGGGACTTGGAGGGTCGGATCCTGCCCCCGTCGATCCTGAGGATGATCTCGCTCCGATCACCGTAGCGGATCCATTTCTTGATGAAATCACGCAGGCGCTCGACTTCCCCCTTCACGAAGAGCGGCGCCTGCGTCAGCCACGGCGCGTAGAAATCCGCGTGGAGCGCGCCCGGGCCGCGGTAGTTGTGCAGGAACGCGCAGGGATGGAGCTGGATGTCGTCCTCGTACACCGCCTCGTTGAACCCGCGCAACAGCTCGGCGTAGGACCAGGCCTGGTAGGACGGGTGCGCGGTATCGCGCGGCCCTCCTCCGATCACCGTCCGGACGATCCCATCCATAGGCGTGAGCTCGGCGGTTTCCCATTGCTTGAGCTCGATGATGACGGCCTGGTCCCGGGCCTCGTCGTTACTCCCCGAGAGGAGGACGTCGATCCGCTTCGCGGTCTGGGGGATCTGGAACTCGATGCCGACGCCCGAGTCCGCTGGGATCTCGGGGTCCGTCAGCACGAGGTGCATGTGCGTGAGCGACTGATGCCAGGAGCGTACCTCGGACGGGCTCACGCCCATCCCAAGGACCCCACGCACCTTCGCGAGCAAGATCTGGTCGATCTCGCCCGTCTCGACATCCTCGCAGAAGCCGGCCTTGTCGGACTGATAGACGATCATACGCAAGGCCGGGAAGAGGTGACGTCCGCGTGCGGCATCGTAGAGAGCCGGCGAATGATGTGTCAAACCCGTTCGCGGGGTGACGGTGGCCACGACCGCCGTGCCCGAGCACCCTCCAACCCGTAGCTTCGCACGAACCCATGACCACCAATCCCCGCCACCTTCTTACCGTCTGGAACCCCTCCTACTCAGGGGACGTCCTAGATGCCCACTTGGCCATCTTGCTCCGGTGGTCCGAGAAGCACGG
>SHZR01000025.1 GCA_009692205.1 Gemmatimonadota bacterium
GCGTCGCCACCAAACTTCTTCGCCTGTGTGAACGTGATCGCTGCCGTCAACGTCGTCTTCCCGTGGTCCACGTGCCCAATCGTGCCCACGTTCACGTGCGGCTTCGTCCGCTCGAACTTCCCCTTGGCCATTCTCGTCCTCTTCGGATCGTCTAACGCTTACGGATGGGACTCGAGGTCCCGGCTTCGTCTTCGACTTCACCCTTTCCACTGCACCCTCGGCACCACTTCCAACTCACTCTGGCACGAGAGCTCTGGGCGGGGATTGAACCCGCGGCCTCGTCCTTACCAAGGACGCGCTCTACCACTGAGCTACCAGAGCGCGCTTCTGTCCGGCTTTCCGCCGGGTCCTTCAGAGCGGGAGACGGGACTCGAACCCGCGACCCTCAGCTTGGAAGGCTGATGCTCTAGCCAACTGAGCTACTCCCGCAGTGCCCCCGTCTCCGTCTCGTTTCTTATCGATCTAGTCCAGTGGTGGGGGGAGGACTCGAACCTCCGAAGGCTTTCGCCAGCAGATTTACAGTCTGCCCCGTTTGACCGCTTCGGTACCCCACCGCATCACGCACCCGAAACCGTCATTTGGTACTGGGGGCGCTCGCCGCAGGTCCCTGACTCCTTCGAATTGGAAAAAGCCGCCCCAAGCGCCTGGAGCGGCTGTTTTGCGGACGAGCAAAGGAAGGTACAGCGTGAGGTGGGGGTCGTAAAGAGCGGAGCCATGGGTTTTTCCGGGCAGCCGACCGATCCCGTCATTGGCCGGCCCCGGACGCATCCCTAGACTCATGTGCATGCATCATGCACATGGAGGATGAAGTGGCGGACCGCCTCCATTTTCTCATGGACGACAACGAGAAGGCCCGGTACCAGGAGGTAGCGCGCCGGGAGGGGAAGACGCTCAGCGTCTGGCTCCGCGAGGCAGCCGAGGCGACGTACCAGGCCTCGGTGGACGCTCGCGCGCTCGGGCCTCGATCCGAGGGGAGACGCCCGCGAACGATGGCCTGACGCGGCGCGGCCGTTCGTGATCTTCGTCGACACGAACGTCTTCATGTACGCGGTCGGGCGGGAGCACCCGCTCAAAGAGGAGGCTCGTGCGTTCTTTCGGAGTCAGGGGGACACCGGCGAGCCGCTCGCCACCTCGGCCGAGGTCCTTCAGGGGCTGCTCCACGCCTACGTCCCGGTCAACCGGCTCGACGCGCTCGATGCAGCGCTCCTCCTCGTGACCTCGCGAACCGGAACCATTTGGTCGCTCGACGCCGAGGACGCTCTCTTGGCACGTCAGCTCGTCGCGAAGCATCCGGGCCTGAGAGCCCGAGATCTACGCCGGCTACCCCTCAGCCGTTACCCGGCTTGCCGAACTACCCGAACGCCGCCGCCAACCCCCGGTCGAACGTCTTCACGCGCTCGAAGCCGCGCCGACGGCAGCACGCGAGGTGCAGCCCCGCATGGAAATCAACCATCCTCGCTTCAGGCAAAGTCCCTTGAGCGGCGAAGCTCCAGACTCGAGCCCCGATCCGATCCGTCGGGTCGGGGCTCGTTTGGGCCGAGAAAGAGCGCGTTGCCAGAAGCTGGCGCGGGGACTCGAACCCCGGACCTGCTGATTACAAATCAGCTGCTCTACCAGCTGAGCTACGCCAGCGCGCGTTCGCAGAACGTAGCGCGCGCCGCTCTGGAGGGTCAACGAAAGAGGTGGAAGTCACCGTCCATTGCTGGTTGCAACCGCGCTTGCTCAGCGAGGCATGGTCATGATCCTCGCCAGCAACTCAATCGATTGCCAGAGATTGCCCAGGCGCAGGTTCTCGTCGGGCCCGTGCTGATTGTTGTCATGATTCACCAGCGACACGCCCACCGTGGGGATCCCCCAGGCCTTCGCTGAACTCCGTGAAGGGGAGCGATCCACCGAGGGTGGGCAGGCGTACCGGGGGCACACCGTCCACGGTGAGCGCCCCCGCCACGGTCGCACTGATCCAGCTCTCCATGGTCACGCGAGCCGCTCGGGTTCCCGAGCCCGCGTCGATGCGCGCCAGCAGGGGATAGCGCTTACGCTCTTCGTCTGTCGGGTCTCGGTCCAGCACGACGTGGTAGCCCTGACTCCGCACATGCTCAGCCACCAGCTCGGTCTGCCTCGCAGGATCGAGCCCGTTGACCATCCGCATGCTGATTCGGGCCCTCGCGAACGCCGGGATGGCCGTGCGCGCCGGGGCGCTGAGTCCCCCGCCAGATTCCATCGCAAGCACATTGAGAGTGGGCTGGTTGAGCTTCAGTTCGAGGCGCTTAGCTGCCCTCTCGGGTTGCGCGATTCCGAATGCGTCGGCCAGCGAGGCCTCGATGTCCGGTATCGCTTCCAGTGCCTCGCGCTCGGCCGGCGTGAGCGGAATCACGTCATCGTGGAATCCGTCGATGAGGATGTTTCCCTCCTCATCCTTCATGCTCGACAACAACCGCCCGAGCTGGATCGACGGGTCGGGAGCCCAGTTTCCGTAATTCCCGCTGTGGAGGTCGCTTCGCGCCGTGAATACGGTGAGGGTGAGCGCGGCCTGGCCCCGGACGCCGTGGTAGATGGTAGGCCTCCCGCTCGGGTGGCGAGGTCCATCAAGAGTGATGGCGAGGTCAGCGTCCAATGCGTCGCCCCGCTCCACCATGAACCGACCGAAATTCGCCGAGCCGGCTTCCTCCTGCCCATCGAGAACCACGCGCATGCTCCAAGCGGGGCGCTGGCCGATGGCACGCAGCGCGTCGACCGCGTTGAGAAGGGCAACGATGGGGCCCTTGTCATCCGAGGAAGACCGAGCGTACACGCGCCAGTCAGGGTCGAACCGCGCCCCTGAAGCATCCAGCTCGATGGCCCCGGATGGCGTTACGAGGCAGGGTTCGAAGGGGCCGCAGTGCGTCCATTCTGCGGGATTGACGGGTTGTCCGTCGTAATGGATGTAAAAGAGGATCGTTCCGCGCGAAGGCTCCGCGTCCAGCTGGGCCAGAACGACGGGCGCGCCTGGTCCATCGCTCGCATCGACCGTGAAGCCGCGGTTGCGGAACATGGCCGACAGCATCTCGGCGTTCCGGCGAATGTTCGCTTCGTCGCTCGCGATATTCGGGATCCGCAGGAGCTGGAAGAACTCCTCGAGGATTTCCCGCTCGCGCCCCTCGCGCCATGCGCGGACCGGCGACTGCTGGGCTTCCACAGAGCCGATGGAGAGAAGAAGTGGGGCCAGGGCGACCGGCAGGAGTCCATGACCGAACTTCATACGACCTCCCCTTGATGGCCGGACAGTGGGCTCCGAATAACCTGCCGCTGGCCCGCGGCCCCCGCCAGTCGACAGCGCTCGGTGGCGACATTTCTCCATGTCATCGCCCGTCCGCATGGTCGGGGTCCACGAGTCCTCCCGCGGCGAGAACCGGTCCCCCCGGAGGGGCCATCGGCGCGGCGCAACGCCCTGAGCGCCCTGACGCACCGAGCCTACGCGCCGCGCCGCTGAGCGAGTCCCCCGTCTACCTAGCAGTTGGACGAGCGGGCCCCGTAGGGGGGACCGGGTCTCGCCGTGCTGCTTACTTGGGCGCCGCGCCTGATGCAGCCGCCGCCGGCCCCAGCACCTTCCACCGCGTCCCCCCCGCCCCGTCCTCGAGCACGATCCCCCGGGCGGTCAGTTCGCCCCGGATCGCATCGGCGGCTGCGAAGTCCTTCCGCTTCCGCGCATCAGCCCGTGCTTGGATCCTCTCCTCGACCCACGAGGCCAGCGACGCGTCCACCGACCGGGAGGCCTTGGCCACTTCCAAGAGCCCGAGCACCCGATCCATCGACGACAATGCGTCACGGACGCTCGCCACGTCCTCGGCCGGGACCCGGGGGCGCGCGTCGAGAAGGGCGTTGACGCGGTTCACGAGGCCGAAGAGCGCGGCCATGGCATCGGCGGTGTTGAAGTCATTGTCCATGGCGGCCCGGAAGGCGGCGAGCGTTTCCGCGGAAACGTCGCGGAGCCCACTCGGCTCGCCGTCCCCGACGGGAACCGCCTCCAGCCGACTCTCGAAATTGACCAGGCGCTGCACGGCGCTGCGCGAGGCGTCCAGCCCGTCGCGCGTGAAGTTCAGGTCGCTCCGGTAGTGGGCGGAGACGAGCTGGTGCCGGATCGAGGCGGGATCGTAGCCCTCCTCGAGGAGCTGCCTCACGGTGACGAAGTTGCCGAGAGACTTCGACATCTTCCGCCCCTCGACCTGGAGATGCTTGACGTGCAGCCAGTTCCTGACGAACAGCTTGCCCGTCGCGGCCTCCGACTGGGCGATCTCGTTCTCGTGGTGCGGAAAGACGAGATCCTCACCTCCCAGATGCAGATCGAGTGTGTCCCCGAGCTCCGTGAGGCTCATGACGGAGCACTCGAGGTGCCATCCGGGGCGGCCGCGGCCCCACGGCGAGTCCCACGCCGCCATGGCCTTCTCGTCGGCTTCAGCGGCGGGCTTCCACAGCGCGAAGTCCCGCGCGTCCTCCTTCTCGTATTCGTCCTGAGACACGCGCGCGCCCACCTTGAGCGTCGAGGTGTCGATCCCCTTCAGGCGACCGTAGCGGGGGAACGAGGCGACCGAGAAGTAGACGGCGCCGTCATCGGCGACGTAGGCGTGGCCGTTCGCGATCAGCCGAACCACGAAGTCCACCATCTGCGTGATGTACTGCGTGGCCCTCGGATAGCTGTCGGCGGGAAGCATGCCGAGCGTGTTGCAGTCTGCCAGGAATGCCTCGCCGAACGGGCGCGTGAACTCGGCGACGCTGCTTCCCGCCTTCACCGCCCCGCCGATCGTCTTGTCGTCGACGTCCGTGAGGTTCATCACGAAGCGGACGTTGTACCCGCTCCACTCGAGGTGCCGGTGCACGACGTCGAAGAAGAGGAACGTTCGGAAGTTGCCGATGTGCGCGTGGTCGTAGATCGTCGGCCCGCAGGCGTAGATCCGCGCTTTGCCATCCTCCAGGGGTTCGAACGGGCTCAGCGCCCTCGTCTCGGTATTGAAGACCTTCAGCGCCATCAGCCCCTCGTTCCGGGAGTCTCCGCTTCGGCCCCCGCCACTTCGGAAAGCACCGTCGCGAGCGCTGCCGACGGATCCGAAGCGCTCGTCACCGCGCGTCCAACCACCAGATAGTCGGCGCCGGCCCTCACGGCCGCGGCGGGCGTAGCTACCCGCTTCTGGTCGCCTCGGTCCGTGCCCGCGGGTCGAATTCCCGGCACGACCAGCAGGAAGCCCGCGCCGTGGCGCGCGCGCAAAGCGGCGGCCTCTTCCGCCGACGCGACGACCCCGTCCAGGCCCGACGCTTGGGCCAGGTCGGCGAGTCGGTCAACCTCCGCGGACACCGAGTCGATGTCGCGTCCCCACGCCGCGCGCAGATCTTCCGACGCCAGGGACGTCAGCACGGTGACCCCCACGAGGCGCATCGGGCCCGTGCGGGCCCCGCGGGCAGCCTCGAGCATGGCGCGCCCGCCCGCCGCGTGCAGGGTGAGCAGGTCGATGGAGAGGTCGGACGCCGCAGCGACCGCGCCCACTACCGTGTTCGGGATGTCGTGGAGCTTCAGGTCGAGAAAGACGCGCTTGCCTCGCGCTCGCAGCTCGGAGACGACGGACGGGCCCGCGCGCGTATAGAGCTCGAGCCCCACCTTGTAGAAGTCGGCCGCCTCTCCCAGCGCCTCGACGAGCCGAATCGCTTCCGTCGCCGAGGCCGTGTCGAGCGCGAGGATGACCTTGGCCATCAGGCTACGCGGCGAGGCCCCGCACGATCTCCCCCCACGCGGCGACTCCACGCGCGCGCCCCCATCTCTCGAGGCCGCGCACCAGGTGCTCCCCCGCTCGCGGTGCGGCGAACGATGCGGTGCCTACCTGCACGAGCGCCGCTCCCGCCCTCGCGTAGGCGACGGCGTCCGCGGGGGCGAGCACGCCACCCACGCCGAGCAGGGGAAGGCGCGTATGCTCCCGAGCCTCGCGCACGGCGCGGAGTCCGACCGGAAGGAGCGCCGGTCCGCTCACCCCTCCGGGGCCTGCACCCAGCTCGGGCTCACCGGAGCCGGCGCGAAGCAGCAGCCCCGGGATCGTGTTCACGAGCGTGAGGCCGTCGGCGCCGGCGTCGGTGGCCGTCCGCACCGTCTTCCCGAGATCGGGGTCGTTCGGAGCGAGTTTGGCGAGGAGCGGGCGCTGCGTGCGCGCGCGGCACCCGGAGACGATCTCGGCCAGGGCAGCCGAGTCGAGCGCGAAGGGAGGACCTCCGCGCTTCGCGTCGTTCGGGCACGAGAGGTTCAGCTCGAAGCCCAGAAATCCGGCGTCGCCGTCGAGTCCTTCGACCAGGCGGAAGTAGTCCTCGATCGTGTGCCCCGCCAAACTCACGAACACGCGCGCTTTCACGACGTGGGCGGCGAGCCACGGCAGTTTGTCTCGTCTCGCGGCGGCCAGCCCGGGGTTCGCGAGCCCGACCGAGTTGAGCATTCCGCCCGCGAACTC
Source organism: Gemmatimonadota bacterium (assembly GCA_009692205.1). Classification (GTDB taxonomy): domain Bacteria; phylum Gemmatimonadota; class Gemmatimonadetes; order Longimicrobiales; family Gaopeijiaceae; genus UBA2982. The sequence continues at coordinate 6,462 of SHZR01000025.1, forward strand.
CGTGACGCGGGGCGCCGGGTTGCCGTTGCGGGGCTCGATCGTCACCGACTTCGTCACCAGTCCGCCGAGCTTCTCGAGATCGACCACCTCGGCCACCTCCTGCCCGAAGCCGCAGGTGCCGGCAGCCAGGAGCACCGGGTTCTGGAAGCGGGCTCCGAACAGCTCGATGTCGAGCCTCACCTATCGCCGTTCCCGGGCGGATAACGCTCGAAGAACCGCTCGATGGCGCGGGCCAGGGCCTGTGCAGTGTCTCTCTGGAACGCGCGCTCAGCGAGCAGCCGTCCCTCCTCGTCGTGCGACAGGTATCCCGTCTCGACGAGCACGGAGGGCATCAAGGCATTCGTGAGGACGGCGAGCACGCCCTGCTTCACGCCCCGGTTGGGCCCCGGGTGGAACTCCTCGAGCTCCTGCTGCGTGAACTCGGCGAGCAGACTCGACCAGTGCGAATGATCGAGATTCCTGAGCTCCCGGAGAATGAAGTCGAGGTCGGGCTCGTTCTCTGGATCGACGCCCTGGCCCTGGTAGCTCAGTGACGCATTCTCGTTCGCGGATACGCGCCGCTCGTGCTCGGTGCGTGCCTCCGACAGGAAGTACGTCTCGAAGCCGCGGGTCGTGCGCTGGTTCGGAATCGAGTTGCCGTGGATCGATATGAAGAGCCCGGGGCGCTCGCCTTTGACCTTCGTGGCGATCTCCCCGCGCTCCCACAGGTCGACGAAGACGTCCGTGTCCCTCGTCATGTGGACTTCGAAGTCTGTGTTCCGCCTCAGGATCGCGGCGAGATCGAGAGCGACCGCGAGCGCCACATCTTTTTCGCGGATCCCGCGCGGACCCAAGGCCCCGGGGTCGGCACCCCCGTGCCCCGCGTCGATGATCACGACGCGCGGACCGTCGTAGGTCGACGGACCGGTAGGCAGCTGCACGGCCCCCCCGCCCGGCCCCCCACCGGCCGGTCGAGCGCCCCCGACCAACGAGGGATCGCCGGCACGCAGCAAGGACCGCGCGCCGTCGTACTCGTACAGGTCGGGGAGCCGTGTCGGGAAGAAGTCCGTCAGCAGCTGGAGGGGAACCAACACCCGGTTCGCATCCCGATAGGGCGCGTCGGAGAGCTGGAACACCAAACCGTCCCAACGGAAGAACGGAGAGCCGATCCGGAGCGCGACGACGATCTCGTTCGGCACGGCAATCGTGATGTCGCCGCCGACCTCGGTCACGCTCCATCCGAGGTCGTCGAGGAGCGCGAGTTGAACGGTGGCGTAGCCTCGATCGAACACCACGCCCGCGTCGGTCATGGAGCCGTCGGCGCGCTCGATGCGCAACGCGGGCGCCTGCTGCGCCGCGGCCGGCGCGCACAAGAGCAGCGCCGCGACCCACCCTTGCCGCACGGCCCTCAATGCGCCCCCACGGCGCGGCGAGCCTCGCGGTCCTGCTCCCTCTCTTTCAGCGCCTCGCGCTTGTCGTGCAGCTTCCGTCCGCGCCCCACCGCGAGCGTGACCTTCGCGAATCCGCGCGAGAAGTGGACGTCGAGCGGAACGAGGGTGAGCCCCTTCTCCTCGACCTTGACCGCGAGACGATGGATCTCGTGCTTGTTCAGCAGAAGCCGGCGAGGCCGCACCGGATCCACGTTGAATCGGTTGGCCTGCTCGTACGGAGAGATGTGCAGGCTGTGGAGCCAGATCTGGCCCCGCTCCACCCTCGCGTGCGCGTCCTGGAACGACACGTGACCGGCCCGGATCGACTTGACCTCGGGCCCCTTGAGCTCGATGCCGGCCTCGACGGTCTCCAGCACCTCGAACTCGTGACGCGCCTTGCGGTTACTCGCGACCACCTTCTGGCTGTCGGCCTTGCTCACGTCCCCGTCCGCCTCGCACGCAGCATCGTGTACACGTGGGCGACTTCGCCGCCCAGGATAAACACTAGCGCACCGTAATAGATCCAGAGCAGAAGGATCGCCGCGGTCGCGAGGTTACCGAGCGTGGACGTGTAGTTCGCGAACTCGGTCACGTAGGACGAGAACGCGAACTTGAGCACCTCGTGGGCCACCGCAGCGAACGTCGCAGCGACGAGGGTCGTGCGCCAAGGCGTTCGGCGCGCGGGCAGGTATCGGTAGATCAGCAGGAACAGCGTCCAGATCGAGACGACCGCGACGACCGTCCCGAGGAATCGCTCCGCCAGGGACACGGTTCGGCCGCCCCAGGCGAAGATGTCGACACCAAAGTCCATCGCCGCGGAGAACACGATCGTCACGCCCAAGTTGAGCGTCACCAGCACCACCCCCACGATCACCACCATGATGTCGTAGAGCTTCCCATGCACGAGGCCTCGTCGTTTCCCCGTCTCGAACACCCGAAAGAGCGTGCTCCGCAGCGAGCCCGACAGACGCGTGGCGAGCCAGACGAACACGATCGCGCCGGCCACTGTGAGGCCCGTGCGGTTGACCATCACCTCGGCGACCAGGTTGCGCAGGAGGTCGGCGAAGTTCGCCGCGGCCCCACCCTGCGGAAGCGCGCCCGCGAACATGGCGACGACGGCCTGCGTGGGATCGTCGAAGCGCGCGCTGAGCACGAAGCCCGTGAGGCCGATGCCGAGCGTGAGCAGCGGCACCAGCGCGAAGAGCACGCCCCAGGCGATCCCCGCGGACAGGAAGAAGGCGTCGTCGTCGCCGAACTTCTTCCACAGGAGTCGGAGGAACTCCCTGACCTTGTGCCACGCGCCTTGCGGCGCGTGATGCCTCTCGGTCGGGGGCGACTCGGAGTCCATCAAGACGAAGCGCCGCGAAGGGGAGTAAGCCTCCTCGCGGCGCCCTCGTCGAAAACCCTAGGAACCGGACGCACGTCTCGTCCGGGCGGTATCAGTCGCCCTTCGCCTCATCCGTATCTCCCTCGGACGCGATGGCCTCGCGCGCGGCTTGGACCCCAGCGCGATAGGCCGCCTTGGAGCGCTGCAGCCGCTTCTCCAGGTCGCCCCGCGCGTCGGTTGCGGCAGAGCGCCCCGCAGTGACCGCGTCCTTCACGCCATCCACGCGGGACTGGACACCCTCGCGCACTTCGCCGAGGCGCTCTTCGATCTGGCGCTGCGCCTCGCGAACACGCTCCTCGGCCGACGTGCGCAGCTTGCGCGCCTGTCGCTTGATGTCCTCTTGCGTCTCGGCGCCCGACTGGGGCGCGAGCAGCAGCGCGATGCCGGCGCCCACGAGGGCGCCCAAGACGAACGCGCCCACGCCGCCCCCCTTGTCGCGCTCGATGACGATGTAGGGAGCTTCCTCTTGGTTCCGCATGGTCTTCCCTCCAACGGCTCGGTGGCCGCACGAATCGGCCGGACGACCCACAAGTTAATGAGCGGAAGGCGGCCGAACCACCGCCGGGCACGCGCCCGGGCCTAGACCCGCCAGCGCGGATCGCCCTCCCGGATCTCCGGTCGAGGCACCCCTTCGCGGCCCATGAGCCCATAGGTCAGCCGTTTGCTGAGCTCGACCCCGGGCTGATCCAGCGGATCCACTCGGTAGAGCGCCCCGGCGTAGACGGTGGCGATCTGCAGCAGCATGAGCAGTTGGCCCAAGGTCTCCGGGCTGATACGGGGCATATGGAACGTGGCACTGGGCCTCGCTGAGCGGCGGAGCGCCTCGGCGGTGGCCCGCCGCTCGGTGTTCATGAGCTCGCCGAGCGAGTGGCCTCCGAGGTAGGCAAACTCGGACATCTCGGGGTGCCGCTTGGGGATGAGTGCGTCCACCCCGTGATCCTCGACCTCCACGAACAGGACGACCTTGTCGTCGGGGCCCTCCATGAGGAGTTGGAGGAACGAGTGCTGGTCGGAAGCCCCGAGCGCCGCCACCGGGGTCGGGCCCGTGGGAGTCTGCAGCCCGTCGAGATTGCGCGCCTTGCCGAGGCTCTCGGCCCAGAGCTGCTGGAACCAGAGCGCGACCGAGCGGAGTCGGTCCGAATACGGCATGAGCACATGGACGGAACGACCCTGCGCACGATCCGCGTCGTGCAGGAGCGTCGCCAGCACGCCCGCGGGGTTCTCGGCGAGGCGCCCACTGCGGCAACGCTCCTCCATGGCCGCCGCGCCGGCGAGGAGCGCGCCCGGATCCACACCGCAGACAGCCGCAGGGAACAGCCCCACCGAGGAAAGGACCGAGAAGCGACCGCCGACGTTTTCGGGGATCGGGAGCATTGGGATGCCCTCGGCCTCCCCGATGCGGCGGAGCGCCCCACCGAGGGGATCCGTCGTAAAGAGGAAATGCCCGCGCGCGTGCTCCGCACCCACCGCCTTCTCGACGGCGTCCCGTGCGATGAGGTACTGCGCCATCGTCTCCGCAGTCGCGCCCGATTTGCTGACCACGTTGAACAGCGTCTTCGCGACGTCGACGCGCTCGAGCAGACCGAGCATCGTGTTCGGATCCGGATTGTCGACGACGTGAAGCCGGGGAAAATGATCACGCCCCTCGGAGGTGCGATCGTTCCAGTACGGCCCGAGCAGGGCATCCCGGAGCGCCTTGGCACCGAGGCCCGATCCCCCGATCCCGAGCACGACCACGTCCTCGAACCACTGGGCGAATCCGTCGGCAAGCTCGCGAACCTGCTGCAAGGACTCCTGCGCGTACGGAAGGTCCAGGAAGCCGAGGACGCCGGCCGCGCGCCGGGACTCGACGTGCGCGTGCGCGCGCCCGAACGCTTCGGCCATCGCGCCGCCGAACTCGTCGGGCTCGACGCCGCCCGACAGGCCGGGGGCCATGAGGTTGTCGAAGTCCAGTCGAACTGTGTCCATCAACCGATCTCCACGGCCAGGCCGTCGAACGCGGGATACACGCCTTGGGGGAGCCGCCGCTCGAGCTCCGCGTGGGTGACCCGGTGGGTGAGGTGGGTGAGGTAGGTGCGCTTCGCGCCCACGGCGCGCGCGGCCTCGATCGCCTCTTCGATGTTGAAATGCGAGGCGTGGGGTTTGCCGAACCAGAGCGCGTTCAGCACCAGGACATCCACGCCGCGAAGCGCCTCTACCGCATCCGCGGGCAGGGTCTTCGCGTCGGTCACGTAACCGAGCCCGCCGACGCGAAAGCCGTACACGGCGCAGTCGCCGTGCGGCACACGCACCGGAAGGAACGATTCCCCGATGATGTCCACGGGCTTCCCGACCTCCATATCGACGAGACGCAGCCTGGGCTTGGAGCTGCCCTTGGGGGGCTGGATCGAGTCGTCGAAGATGTACCTGAAGTGCTGCTCGAGCGCGGACCGGTACTCCGCGGCCACGTAGGCGGTCAGGTCGCCCTTCCGGACGGTGAACGCACGCACGTCGTCGATCCCATGGATGTGGTCGGCGTGGTCGTGGGTGAACCAGATGGCGTCGACGGCCTTGATGCCGGCTGCGAGCAACTGGAGCCGCAGCTCGGTGGGCGTGTCGACGAGGAGCCTGCCCCCGTCCGTTTCGACCACCGCACCGTGCCGGGTTCGCTTGTCGCGCGGGTCCGTGGACGTGCACGTGGCGCAGTCGCACCCGATCACCGGGATGCCGAACGATGTGCCGGTCCCGAGAAACGTGAGCTTCATGCCCACCCGGCGCCCGACATCTAGAGGAGCTCGATCCGCATGGTGTTCGTCGCGCCCGCCTCGTGGAACGGATACCCTGCCGTGACCACGATCGCGGCGCCCCGCTCGCCGACTCCGCTGGCGAGCACGCGCTCCCTCCCGAATGTCGTCAGCGACTCGTAGGTGACCTCGGCTGCCTGCGCGTGCTCCGGGTGCACGCCCCACACCGCGGCGAGCTGCCGATAGGTCAACGCGTCCGTGGTCACCGCGAAGATCGGGACGGATGGCCGGTACGACGACACGAGCCGCGCCGAGAATCCCGAGCGGGTGATGACGATGATCGCCGGTGCGCCCACCTGGCGCGCGGACTCGACCGTGGCGGCCGCGACCGCATGCTCGCGCGGCGTCGCGCCCCGCCGGGATCGTGGACCCGGGCGGGTGAGGTAGCGCGGGCCCCGCTCCAGGAAGCCGCTACCCTCGATCTCCCTGCCGATGCGCACGAGCGCCTCGAGCGCTTCCATCGGATAGGCTCCCGCGGCCGTCTCGCCGGAGAGCATGACGGCGTCGGTGCCGTCGAGAATCGCATTCGCGACATCGGAAGCTTCCGCGCGCGTGGGGCGCGGGTGCTCGATCATCGACTCGAGCATCTGCGTCGCGGTGATGACCGGCCGACCATAGAAGTTCGCGAGCTGGATGATGCGCTTCTGCGCGAGCGGCACGCGCTCGAAGGGCAGCTCGACGCCGAGGTCCCCGCGCGCGACCATGACCGCATCCGTCTCGGCCATGACCTCTTCGATAGTCCGGAGCGCCTGCACCTTCTCGATCTTCGCGACCACCAGCGCCCGCTTGCCGATGCGCGCCTTCAGATCGATGACGTCCTCGGGTCGGCGCACGAACGAGAGGCCGATGTACTCCACCTGGTGCTCGAGCGCGAACGCGAGGTCGAGGAGATCCTTCTCGGTCAGCGAGGGAGCTTTGACGTCCACGGTGGGGAGGTTGATTCCCTTCCGGCTCTTGAGCGTCCCGCCACGCACGACCTCGAGTCGAGTGCGATCCCCCGCGACGCCGACGCAGCGGAGCTCGAGCAGCCCGTCGTCCATGAGCACCGCATCGCCCTCGCGAATCTCTTCGGCGAGTGGCACATAGGTCGTAGGGATCTCGCCGGGGCGGACGTTCCCCTCCGGCGCCACCACCACGATAGTGCCCACCTCCAGCTCGATCGGGGCGGCCAGCGTTCCCACGCGAATCTTCGGGCCCGCCAGGTCCGCCAACACCGCGACCGGCCTGCCGGCCTCGCGCGCCGCGGTCCGCACGGCCTCGATCGCCGTCGCGTGGGCGTCGTGGCCACCGTGCGACATGTTCACCCGCGCCAGGTCCATACCCCCGCGTACGAGGGCTCGAATCGCCTCCGGGGAGGAGGTCGCGGGCCCCAGGGTGCACACGACCTTGGTTCGGAGCATGGCTCGCCAGGGAAATCGGGTGTTCGGGGCCGGAACGCGCCTCGGATCGCGAATTGTGGCGGCACCCGGAGGCGGCGGCAACAGCCTGGGAAGCTCCGGGGGGTGGCGCTGCAGGCGGGGTCCGATTTCTATTCCGCGCCGCCTCCGCGCCCGCGGAATCCGTCCGAACCTCGCCCGAAGTCAGAGACACATGGCCCACGTGCACGTCGAGTCCCTTAGCCAGGCCGGTGGCCTCGTCGAGGACCTGGGCAGGGCCAAGCGCATCGGGCTCGACTGCGAGGCCGCGGGCTTCCATCGCTACTCGGACCGGCTCTGCCTCGTCCAGCTGTCGACGGAACGGGTGACCTACCTCATCGACCCGCTCGCGTTCGATCCCTCGGATCTCCTGAGGGGCCCGCTCCAGGACCCAGCCGTGATCGTGGTGATGCATGGCTCCGACTTCGACCTGCGCCTCCTGAGCCGCGACCTCGGCATCCGCCTGCGCGGTCTTTACGATACGCAGATCGCGGCGCAGATCGTGGGCGAGGACACGCTCGGGCTCGCGGGGCTCCTCGAATCTCGCTTCGGCATCCGGCTCTCCAAGAAGTTCCAGCGCGCCGACTGGGCCGAACGGCCCATCGGCGATGCGATGCTCGAGTACGCCGCCGAGGACACGCGCCATCTCACGAGGCTGGCGGACTGGCTCGGGGCCGAGCTGGCGGAGGCGGGGCGGGTGGCCTGGGCCGCGGAGGAATGCCGCGCCCTCGAAGACTCGGCCGGCGTGCCGCCGGAGACGGACGAGCCGGAGGACCCGGTGGTGCGCATCCGAGGATCGCGCCATCTCTCCCCTCGCCAGTTGACCGCCCTGCGCGAAGCGCTCGCGTGGCGCGACGATCTCGCCCGGAGCCGCGACCGCGCGACCTTCCGCGTGATCGCCGAGGGCCCGCTCATCGAAGCGGTCGCTGCGAATCCGGGCACCGTCGGCGAGCTCGCGGCCATCAAGGGCTTCCCGGCACGCCTCGCGGAGGAGGAGGGCGCCGCGCTGATCGAGCGCCTGGCGCGCGTCTCACGTCTCCCCGACGAGGAGCTGCGCCCCTATCCCAAGTCGCAGCGGCGCGGGGCGGCGCGGCTGACCCCGCAGATGGAAACGCTCGCCGAGAAGCTCAAGAACGCGAGGAATCGGAAGGCCGACGAATTCGGGCTCCCCCGAGGGACGCTCCTCTCGAACGCCGTCGTGCTCGACGTGGCGCGCGCCGCACCCCGGAGCATCGAGGCACTCGCGGCGGTGGAGGGGGTGCGCCGCTGGAAGGCAGAAATCCTCGGCGAGGACTTCCTGAAGCTGATCCGCGGATCCGGCTGAGCCCGCCGCGCGGCGGCGTCCCTTAGGCCGCCGTCTCTTCCTTCAGCTTGCAGTCGATGCAGTAACGCGCGTGCGGGAGGGCATCGAGCCGCTGGAAGCCCACGTCGTTGCCGCAGGTGTGGCAAAGGCCGAAGGCCTTGGGGTCGTTGTACATGCGGCGCAGGGCCTCCTCGAGACGATAGAGGTAGCGCCCCTCCTTCGTCGCGAAGATGGCAGCCTTCTCGCGCTCCATGGCCTCGGTGCCTTGATCGGCCATGTGGTCGGTATACGCCGCGAGGTCCGAGTCCCCGGATTCCCGGTCGGCCTTGGTCATCTTGTCGAAGAGTCCGAGCGCCTTCAGGGCGCGCTCACGCTCGTCGAGAAGGCGCTTCTCGAGATGGTTGAGCTGTTTCTTCGTCAGCGGCATGCATCCTCCGGGTAAAACAAGCTGGAAAAGCTAACCATGGGTCGGGCGAGCGTCCACGCCGAAACCGACCCTGCGGAGGTCGCGGCGGAAGGCGCAAAATCGGCCACGGGACCCACACATCACAGGCCGGGTAGATGTCCGCCCGACCGCGAACCCCTGCCGGTGTCTCCCCGATGAACGAAACGAAGATCCGGTGCCGCCGGTGCGAAAAGGACGCGGCTCCGATCGCTAAGGCACCGTTCAAGAGCGACCTGGGTGAACGGATCCTCGCTCAGGTCTGCGCGGCGTGTTGGCAGGACTGGCTCAAGCAGCAGACGCAGCTCATCAACCACTATGGGCTCGACCCGCGCGACAAGCGCGCGCGCGAGTTCCTGTATGAGCAGATCGAGCAGGTCCTCTTCGCGGGCGGTCCCGGCGAGGACATCGACACGACGAAGCAGGGCACCGTCGAGTGGTGACGCGCCCCCTCCCGGCTAGCGCCTGCTAGGCACCTAGCACGTCGGCGACGATCTCGAGCGCGACCTCGAGCTCCTCTTCCGTGATGGTCAGCGGCGGAGCGAAGCGGATCACCTGGTGGTGAGTCTCCTTGGCGAGCAGACCCTTGTGCTCGAGGGCCACGCAGAAGGGACGCGCAGGGCCGCTCGACTCCTTGATCACCACGCCGATCATGAGGCCTTTGCCCCGCACCTCCTGGACGTGCGGCGAGCTGATCGCCCGCAGCCTCTCCATGAACCACTCGCCGAGCCGGGCCGCCCGAGCCGGGAGCTCCTCTTCCAGAATGACCCGCAGCGCCGCGCGCGCGATGGCAGCACCCAGCGGGTTGCCCCCGAAGGTCGAGCCGTGGTCGCCGGGATGGAACACGTCCATGTACTCCGAGTCCGCGATCGCGGCCGACACCGGGTAGACCCCGCCCCCGAGCGCCTTGCCCACGATGAGGATGTCCGGCCGGATGCCGTCCCACTCGTAGCAGAAGAGCCGCCCGGTCCGCCCGAGTCCCGTCTGGATCTCGTCGGCGATCAGGGCCACCCGGTTCTCCGTGCAGAGCTTGCGCGCCTTGGCCATGAAGCCCGCCGGAGGTACGACGACGCCCCCTTCGCCCTGGAGCGACTCCACCAGGAAGCCGACCGTGTTCGGCGTGATCGCGGCCTTGAGCGCGGCCGCGTCCCCGTAGGGGATCTCCTTGAAGCCCGGGGTGAAGGGCCCGAAGCCGTCCTTGTACTGCGGCTCGGAAGAGAAGCCGACGATCGTGGTCGTGCGCCCGTGGAAGTTGTTCTCACAGACGATGATCTCGGCCTTGTCGGCCTCCACGCCTTTGACCTTGTAGCCCCACTTCCGGACCATCTTGATCGACGTCTCGACGGCCTCGGCCCCGGTGTTCATGGGGAGGGCTCGCTCGAAGCCGGTCGCCTCGCAGAGTTCCCTCAGGAACGGGCCCATCTGGTCGTTGTGGAACGCCCGCGAGGTCAGCGTGAGCGTGTCGAGTTGCTTGCGCGCCGCGTCGAGAATCGCAGGATGGCGATGGCCCTGGTTGAGCGCGGAGTATGCGCTGAGCATGTCCAGGTAGCGGTTCCCGTCCACGTCCCAGACCCATACGCCCTCACCGCGCTCCAGCACTACCGGGAGCGGATGATAGTTGTGGGCGCTGAACTGATCGACTTCGGCCAGATAGGCCTGCGTCTTGGAGGCGGTGGCGTAGGTCATCTCGCTCTGGGCTCTCTGCGCGGGTGAATGTTTATGCAGGAAGCAATCATAAATACTAGCTGCCGGCCACCGCAACCAGCCTCGCGCGCCGGCCGGCCAGGATGCTGGCGCTGATCGTCACCGCAGCCAGGCCCATGACCATCCACGAGAAGTACATGGATGAGCGCCCCACGTTGTACGAGGCGGACAGGTCCCACCCCGACAGATAGAGAATCCAGGCGCCCAGGATGAACCAGGTGCCGAGGACGAGCTGCGCTCCGATACGCAGCCACGCGAGGCCCGCCGCGGGCCGAATCACCTCGACGACGGCCAGACCCGCCACCCCGAAGAACACCATGGCGAGAATGCGGTGCACGATGCCGTCCACCCCTTCGTGGATGGCGTGCCCCCAGAAGAGGTATCCCGCGTTCGTCTGGGCCATGGCGAAGGCCAGGTACGTGGAGGCGCGCGGCAGGAGGCCGCGGTGCGCGAGAAGATCGACGACGCCGGTGAACGCAAACGCCGAGTACATCGTGACGTGCTGGAAGCTCATCAGGGTCGAGGTCGGCCCCCACCCCTCTCCGGGGATCTCCACCCACACGCCGAGGAGCGGGAGCACGACCTTCAGCACGGGAAGGACGAGGCCCGACTCGAGAGCAGGCGTCTGCTCCGCGCCCCCACGCAGCCGCTGAGCGATCCAGATGAGGGCCCATAAGATGAACATGGTCCCAGGGAGCACGTGCCCCTCGAACGTCGAGTGCAGGTCCGCCGCTGTGATCGCCGTCATATCGTGATTCATAGGCGGCCAATGTGCCCTCGTGCGATCGTGAACGCCATTCGGCCTCAGCCTCCGGAGTACACGAGCTCTGCGACGACCTCACCCACCATCCCCAGGGTCGCGGCGCTGACGTTCTCGGGCGTGTCCTGCGGGGTGTGCCAGTAGCGATTGTTGGGCCCGTAGACGAAGTCGACGAGGTTGGCCGTGGGAAGCCCGGCTTCGATCAGAGGCATGTGGTCGTCGATGACCCGCAGTCCGACGGTGCTCGGAAAGTACTGGCGATACCCGAGCCGCTCGGCCGCGCGCCACACCTTCCGGACGACCACGCTCGCCGCCTGCGCGGAGATCTCCTCGACGGGGAAGCTCGGGTCGGCGTCGCCGACCATGTCGAGCAGCAGTCCGTATACCGGCCGATCGGTGTCGCCCAGACGCGACGCATACCTGCGCGCACCCAGGAACATGTCGTCGACCCCCGGGCCGTAGTCCTCTCCGTCCACGAAGAGCACGTCCACGCCGACGGGGGGGGGTACTTCCGCGAACATGGCGGCGAGATGGAGCAGAACGGCGGTGCCCGAACCACCGTCGTTGGCCCCCGGCAGCGGGGTGGCGCGGCTCGCCGAGTCGGCGGCCTCGTCCGAGGTGGGACGTGTGTCCCAGTGCGCGAGCAGGAGGATCCTCCGCGTCGCGTCCGGACGGAAACGGGCCATCACGTTGTAGAGGGTGAGCGAGTCGCCTCCGGTCGTCACGTGGGAGAACGTGTCGACGGACGCGACCACACCGAGCGTGTCGAGCTGCTCGAGCATCCACGCGAGCTGCGCCCCATGACCGGGGGTCCCGGGCACGCGAGGACCGAACCCCACCTGGTCGCGCACGAGCGCGAGCGCGGCCTCCCCGTCGAAGATCGGCCGGCCGGGGGTCGGCCCCGTCGCCACGCCCAGGCATGCGCTGACCGCGAGGCACACCGCGACCCGAGCGAGGGAACGCGACACCCGGCCGACTATGACCCGAGCTCCTCGAGGAAGCGTCGCGCTCTCTCCTTGAACACCGCGTCCGGAGGGTGCACGGAAGACATCTCGGTCACACGCGTGTACGCCGCCCTCGCCTCCTCAGCCCTGCCCCGCCGCTGGTAGAGCTCGCCAAGGTCCAGCTGGAAGAGCACGTTCTCGGGCCAGAGCTCGACGGCCCTGCGGAGGTGGAGCTCAGCGGCGTCCCAGCTGCTTTCCTGCAGCGCCGGGTTCCCGACCAGCCTTCGCGCGAGAAAGCGCGCGACTCTCGGGAGGTCCATGATCTCGTAGTTGACCCTGCCGAGGAGGTTATGCGCGCCCCCGTGCAGCGAATCCACGGCCATGAGGGCATGCGCGTCATCGTACACGCGCTGGACGAGCCTCGCTGCGTAGTTGTTCCCGGCATTCAGCGCACGACGACCCTCGGCGGCGCCCCGCCAGTAGAGGCCGTCGAGCCCATCGGGGCGCTCGGCCACGGCGCGGTCCCCTAGCACGATCGCCGGATCGAGCCACTCGTTCTGCGCGGTGATCCCTTCCTTCACGACGCCGATGACGACCGCGGCGCGGGACGCACGCCAGAGCGCTTCATAGTCCGACGGATTCGACTCCAGGTACGCCCTCAGGACTTCGTACGCCTCGAGCGGAGAGCCCGCAAAGTAGAGCGCGTCGGCGCCAGTGACCGCGTCCGCCGCCACCGGCTGGGCGCGCGCGATGAGCGGGAGGGCGGCGAGGAGCCCGCACGCGAGCACCGCTACGCGGAGCCCTTGGGTGATGGACAGGTATCGCGGCAGGCGCATACGAAAAGCCATACCCCGTCCCGCGCGATTCGTACCGCGCGCGACGGGGGACCGCCCTCAGCGACCTATCCGGCCCTCAGCCGCACTCCGAGTAGCCGCATACGTGGCATTTCTTGCAGCCCTCCTCGAACGCGAGGTGGCCCGTGCCGCACTCGGGACAGGTCCCCATGTCGAACGACTCGCCGCCCGACGCACTCGGCGCGCTCTGAGGCTGCCTGCCACCCTGCGGTGCGAGAGTCGTGAGCGGAAGCGCTTCCTGCACGCCCGCCTTCTCCTCGAGGTAGCGCTCGATCGCCTGCCCGACCGCGTCGGGTACGGAGAGCACCTTGTTCGGCCCGAGACCGACGGCCCGGTCACACGAAATGCCGCGGATCTGGTCCTTGACCTGCTGGATCGAGATGCCCGAACGCAGCGAGAGGGACATGAGCCGGCCTATGGCCTCGGCGTCGGCCATCGCGGCGCCGCCCGCCTTCCCGAGCGTGCAGAACACCTCGAACGGCCGTCCCCGCTCGTCCTCGTTGATGGTGACGTACAAGTCGCCGAGGGGTGAGTTCATCTTCATGGTGTAGCCACGGAGCGCGAGCGGACGCTGGCGCTTCCGCCGCGTGGCCCCTGCCTCGAGATCCTTGTCCTGCATGTCGGCCGTGAGACGCTCGTTCTCCACGCGGAGGTTGTGGTTCTCCTCGCGTGCGTCGGCCAGGTGGTGCTCCAGCTGCGACACCTCCGCGGCGAACTGCGCGCTGGCTGCCTGGGTCGCCGCCGTGTCCGCCGGCGCGGTCTTGCCGGTGGAGAGGACCTGGCCCTCACGCGATCCGTCGCGGTAGACCGTCACGCCCTTGCACCCGAGCCGGAAGGCGAGCTCGTAGATCTCGCGCACGTCCTTCTCGGTCGCCTCGCGAGGGAAGTTCGTCGTCTTGCTGATGGCGCTGTCGGTGTGCTCCTGGTAAGCCGCCTGCATGCGCACGTGCCACTCCGGCGCGATGTCGTGCGCGGTGCGAAAGGCCCTCTGCACGTCGCCAGGAACCTCGTCGAAGTGGATGTGCCCCTCGTTGGCGATCCTCTCCATGAGGTCGGCGGAGTACCAACCGCCCTGCTTCGCGATGCGCACGAAGTCGGGGTTCACGTCCGGCATCAGCGCTCCGGCCTGGTTGCGCATGAACGCCACGGCGAACAGCGGCTCGATGCCGCCCGAGCAGCCCGCGAAGATCGAAATGGTCCCGGTCGGGGCCACCGTGGTCATGTTGCAGTTGCGGAGTTCCTGAGCCGCACGGATGCGCGTGCCGTCCGCGCGCCGAGCCGCCGTGCGGTCCGGCCCCCAGATGGAGCCGCGCCAGGCGGGAAACACCCCACGCGTCTCCGCGAGCCGCTGCGACTCGACGCGTGCCTGCTCGTCGACGAACGCCATCACGCGCTTCGCGAGCGCGACCCCGTCCTCGGAGTCGTACGGAATACCGAGGCGCACCAGCATGTCCGCCCAACCCATCACGCCGAGGCCGATGCGACGGATCTTCTGCGCGAGGTCGTGGATCTCCGGGAGCGGATAGACGTTGGCGTCGATCACGTTGTCCAGGAAATGCGTCGACAAGTGGACGACCTTCGCCAACGCGTCCCAGTCGATGCCCTGCTCCGGCGCGTCGCCCCAGCGCGCGTCCGCCTTCACGAAGGCCCCGAGGTTGATGCTCCCGAGGTTGCAGACGTCGTAGGGGAGGAGCGGCTGCTCACCGCACGGATTGGTCGCCTCGTAGTCGCCGAGCTTCGGCACGGGGTTGTACTCGTTCGCCCGGTCGATGAAGAACGTGCCCGGCTCGCCCGTCAGCCACGCCCCGTGCACGATCATGTCGAAGATCTCGCGCGCGTTCTCGCTCCCCTCGATCTCTCTGGTCTTCGGGTTGATGAGCTCGTAGTCCGCGCCCTTCGCCACCGCGTCCATGAACGCGTCGGTGATGGCGACGGAGATGTTGAAGTTCGTGATCTGCGTCGTGTCGTTCTTGCAGGCGATGAACCTGCGGATGTCCGGATGGTCGACGCGCAGGATGCCCATGTTCGCGCCGCGGCGCGTGCCACCCTGTTTGACGACGTCCGTGCTGGCGTCGTAGAGCTTCATGAACGACACGGGCCCGGACGCCACGCCCATGGTCGAGCGCACCGTCTCGCCCTCGGGACGGAGGCGGGAGAAGCTGAAGCCCGTGCCGCCACCCGACTGATGGACGAGCGCCATCGCCTTGAGCGTGTCGTAGATGCCGCTCTGTCCGTTCGAGAGCGCGTCGTCGATGGGGAGCACGAAGCACGCCGAGAGCTGCCCCAGCGGACGGCCCGCGTTCATGAGCGTGGGGGAGTTCGGCTCGAACGTCCCGGTGATCATCAGGTCGTAGAACCGGCGAGCCACCTCGTCCACCGCAGCCGCGGAAGCGCCGTAGTCACGGTCCACGTCGGCGATCGTGCGAGCGACCCGCCAGAACATCACGTCGGGCTTCTCGGTGGGGTTTCCCCTGCCGTCCTTCTTCAGGTAGCGACGTTCCAGCACCAGGCGTGCGTTGTCCGTGAGTTCGGGCCGCGGCAGGCCGCCGGGCAGTACGTCGTCGAAGATGTGGGGCTCACAGGGTAGGCGAACCTGGTGCACGAGCGTCATTTCCGGGCCGGCTCCTGTGGACGGAGGGTGGAGAACCCTGGATATAGAGGTTGAAAAGCGGCGGGAGATGGCTCCCGCCGCGGAATGAACTGTGGAAACGCCCTCGGAGGGGCTACTGGATCTGGGGCTCGCGCATAGTACGCGTCCCATATGTTGTGGTCAAGCTCGTCCGAGCCCGATGTCGCGCGCACGCGACGGGCGTCGCCGGAGCACCGTCGGAGCGGCCCGTCTTCGGCGTATGTTCGGGACGTTCCGGGCCGTTGGCAAGGGCCCTCAGAAGGACAGCCCGGCCCTCACGTAGACCTCTGCCCCACCGCCTCCCACCAGGGGTAGCGCCGACCCGGTCCGCACCAACAGCCCGCTGTTGAAGAACCCGAGCAAGCCGACCGTGACCTCCGCGCCCAGAGATGCCACCGCGCCACCGCGAGGGTTCGGGTCCCACGCGTTCCCGGCGTCGAAGAAGAGCGAGCCTACGACCCGGTCGAAGTGGAGCGGCCAGGCACCGAGCCCGCGGTTCAGCAGCGCAATCGGGAAGCGATACTCGGCGGTGCTCGACCACGCGTAGCGGCCGACGCGGACGGAGCGCGCGTACCCGCGCACCGGCAGGAAGAGGTACGACCCGCCGAAGAGCTCGAGGCCGGTGACGTCCTCCGGAAGTCCCGTGGCACCGCCGACCCCGAAGTGCCCGAGCTGCGCTCCCAGCCCGAAAGCCGATCCTCCGGCGAGCTGCAACGCCAGGACGTGCGTGGCGTGACCGCCGCCCCAGAGGGGCACGTACGCGCGGGCGCGGCCCGTGACCTCGGCGAACGTGCGGTCCACACGGATGATGCCGACGTCCGCGGAGGAGAGCGCGAGGTGCCTGCGCGAGCGGCCCTGGACCGTGGCGGAGAAGCCCCGCGAGCCGCCCGTCTGGAACGAGGCGGTGCGCGCGGTCGAGTAGCCCGCCGCAAGTCGAAGCTCGCCGAGCGTGCTCTTCGGAGACGTGTGTACGTATTGGTTAGTGGGCTGGAGGTTCGAGGCCAGCAGCTCACGCGCCTCCCACACGAATCCCCCGCCGAGCGTGAGCGACAGGGACCGGCGCCAACGCGGCGAGAGAAGAGTGACCGACGCGTCCACGGCGCGCTCGCGCTCCAGGACATACAGGATGTCGGGCGTGGCGCGCACGCGGTTTCGTCCGCCGAACTCCCAGAGCTGCTCTGCGCGTACGCTGAGCACTGGATTGCCGAGGCCCTGATAGGCGTACGCGAGTCCTCCCTCCACCTTCCTGCCCGACGTGAAGGCCTGGGCGTACACCCCGTATGCGTGGCGCCCCACGAGGTCGTAGCCCGACGTCTCGGCTCCGATGCCGTAGCCCAGCAGCTCTTTTTCGGGCGAGCTCGTCCCCGCCGGCACCACGACGGGGTCGCGCACGCGCAACTGCCAGTGCCGAGGCAAGAGCGTCGGCCACACCGAGTAGCCCTCCACCAAGCCGGGAGCGCCCACCCGCGTGGGCGGGGCACCGGGAGGCGGCGCGAAACGATCGTCGGGGGCCGGCGCCGCGCGCGCACTCTCCGGATCGAAGGGGACACGCTCGGCCTCCCACCCGTCGACGTGGTAGCCGCTCACGTAGAGCCACTGTCCCGCGGGATCGATCGACGGATAGGCGACGCCCGTGCGCACGTTGGTGAGCTGGCGCGGCGCACCCGCCCGTCCCGACTGCGGATCGACTTCGGCGCCGAGGACGTTCATGACGCCGGTCCGATCCGACGACCAGACCACCCACCGCGAGTCCGGGCTCCAGGAGGGGGCGAGGTCGACCGCACGGTCGCGCGTGACCCGGTGCACCTCTCTCCCGTTCGCCGCATCGAGGATCACGACGTCCAGATACGCGCCGGGCTCCCAATGCGTCGCGGCGATCCAGCGGCCGTCGGGCGAGAGGCGGGGGAACGCCCAGTGCACGTCGGCGCGAGGCGCGACCAGCATGGACACGGAGCCGCTGGCGAGGTCGACACGCACCAGTGCGTTCGTTCCGTCCGCGTTCTGGACCGCCACCGCCCACGCCCCGTCGGGGGCGACCGACGGCTGCTCGACGCGCGCGCCCCGGGTGATGCGCTCGGTCGCGCCGTCCATGTCCATCACGTACAGGTCGGCGTACGCGCGGTGCGGTCCGTCCTGCTCGAGCTGGGAGAAGAGCAGGCGGCCGTCGGGCATCCATCCGAACGCGGACAGGCCGTTGGTGCGCCCCACCGCCCTGCCCTCGCCTCCGTCGACCGACCGTCGGTAGAGCTGGATGTCCGAGCGTCCGTCCGCACGCGCATAGACGAGCGTCGCGCCGTCTGGCGAGACGGAAGGGTAGAACGCCCAGCGCGCGCCCGTCGTGAGGCGCTCGGGCTCAGTGACGGGTCCGTTCTCGGCGAGCTCCGCATCGAAGGCGCTCTGGCGCGTGGCGACTACCTCGGTCCACTCGCGCCACGCCTCGGAGAGGGACACGCCGAAGGCCGAACGTCCGGCTGCGTTCAATCGATAGGGGATCCACTGGCCCGCGACCGCATCGACGAACGCGACCATGCGGTCCTCGCCGTAGCGGTCGAGCAGGTGCTCGAAGAACATCGAGCCGTAGGCGTACGGCCGGCTTCCGGCGGGCCAGACCGGTGACGCGCCCCCCGCCTGTCCGATACTCTCGAATCGCCCCTCGAGAGCCGCGGTGCGCAGGATCATCTCGTGGAAGGTCCCGTTCACGCGCCCCGCGGTCGTCAACTCGGACTCGTACCAGGTGGCGAGCCCTTCGATCACCCACCCCGGCGTGGCGATGCCCGGGAAGAACGGCCATCCGTCCTCCGCGCGCCCGAAGACGGCCCGCAGCACCCGGCCGATCGGGTTCTTCGTGTGGTCCAGGTGGACGATGTGCGCGAGCTCGTGCGTGATGACCAGCTCCATCCAATCATCGAAGTAGGCCAGGGACGGCCCGTCGAGCGGAGGCCTCGCGAACACCGTGATGCGGTTGGACGGAACGACCTGCGCGTATCCGTTCGATCCGTCGGTGTGGTCGGTGATCAGGAGGTCGACGCGCCCGGAGCGAGGCTCGAGGAAGACCTCGGACAGCTCCGCGTAGGCGACCTCCGCGACGCTCGCGGCGCGCCGCCCCAGCTCCTCCAGGGGCGCGGGGAACGTCACGCGGAAATGCTCGGTGGTGAGCGTGCGCCAGTCGTCGGCGGGCGCCTGCCCTCGCGCGGCCGTCGCCTGGAGGACGAGCGCGGCGAGCGGCGCGACGAACGCGAACGAGACGCGCTTGATAAGCCGACGGGTGCTCGCCACCCTTCTGCCTCCTCTCCACTTCATCGGCCATGTCCTCCGAAGAGAGCTTCTGGTTTCGCGTCGGCTACGAACTCGAACGCGCCAAGCTGCCTTCCGCTCCCGCGGAGGGCGGGCCGCTCGTCGGCCTCGCCGCGCGCGCCCCGCGCGCGCGAGCCCGCCCGAGTGTACACGCCGGAGAAGGACTCGTCACCGAGGAGCTGCTCACCGCGGGCATTACGGCGATCTCCGCCCGTCTCCTCGACGCGTGGCAACCTAAACGCAAGGCAAGCTTCAAGCGACTCCTCTGGGCTGGGGCCGCGGGTGCCGCGGCTGCGCTTCTGCTCGACGTGATGCGGCCGATCCTGCGTCGGCAGCCCGAGTTGCCCATCCTCGACCGAGAGACGGGAGACCGCGTCCTCGCCGGGTTGGGCCAGGGGCTCCTCTACGGAGCCGTGGTCGAGCCCCGCGTGCCGGGGCCGGCGCTGCTCAAGGGCGCCCTCTTCGGCTCGGCGGAGTACGCGGCAGATGCCGCGGGTGGACTCGCGCACCTGCTCCGGGCCCACGCGCCCCTGGGCCGCATCCCGTTCGTGGGGAAGATCCTCGAGGACATCGACCCGCGCGACCGCGTCTACGTGGAGCATTTGGCGTTCGGGATCGTGCTCGCGCTGCTCTACGGGTCGAGCCCGTCGAGCAACGGGACGGCGCCCGACAACGAGGTCGACGACGAGTAGCCGTCGCCCGCCTCGCTGGCGTAGCGGGGTGGGCACATCGGGATGCGTACCTCCTCGTTCGGGCCGGGGCGCGCGTCGGACCGCTCGGCGACCGGCAGGATTCCAAGCAGCTGCGCGCCACCCGCTCCGGGCTGGCCGAACGCCCTCACGAAGCAGAAGGCCCCCGGCCGCCTGACCACGGCGGGGCCGACGAATCGACGCGCCTGGCCGTCCCACTCGTCGATGAGGACGTACTCCGCCCCGAGGGCGTCCGCGGCGGCGAGCTGCGCGTCCGAGTCGGGATCGAACGGGAACGTCCGGCTGGGTAGGCCGCTGAGTACATAGAAGTGGCTCGGCTTCCGCGTCATGACGGAGGCGCCTTCCGGAAGCGCCTGCGACGCCCATGCGGCCGCTTCGACGAAGGCCCCCACTCCGGGGCCGTAGCACGCGAACGCGCCCTCCGCGCGGGCCACGCGCGCGCAGGCGCGCGACTCGGTCGCCGCGCGCGCCCAAGCGCCCCCCGCGGGAACCAGGATCGTGAGCATCGCTGCGACCATGAGAAGCGCGCCGAGCAAGCGAGGAACGCGGCCCGCGAGGTCTCTTAGGGCGACCACCCCATAGAGAAAGACGAGAGGATAGAGCGGCAGGGCGAACCGGTCGCCCGACCACACCACTGGCCAGACGAGGATCAGCCCGGCGTAGAGCGGCAGGAAGAGCTCGGCCGGACCGACGCGCTCGCGCACCGTGCGCACCCACCCGTAGAGCGCGGCGACCGTCAGCGCGATGCCGAGGGCGGCAACCGCCCCACCGCCGCCCCCCACCACACCCGCCGGCCCGTGCCGCGTCACGTAGCCCACCAGGTTCGAGACCGCCCGCGGCACGAGGTCGAAGACGCCCAGCGTGCCCAGCGTCGGCTGATACGGATCGATCAGCCAGAACTCGGCACCGTACGAGGCGGGCGCGCCCCTACCCCTCATCCACCAGGCGAGGGCCGGCACGCCGAGCGCGACCGCGGAGACCGCGAGCGCGCGCCACCGGCGCTCGAGCGCCAGCCAGGCGAAGATGGCGACGACCAGCGGCAAACCCGCGGAGCGCGTGAAGTACGCAAGCCCGGCCAGGACCACCCCGCCCGCCAGCCACCACGCCCGCCGAGCGCCGTCGGCCACGCCCCCCTCGATCGCCCAGAACGAGGCGACCGTGAGCGCGAGGAACACGGGGTCGGAGAGGACCCAGTGGCTGTAGTAGACCACCGCCGACGACGAGCCCAAAAGGATCGCCACCGCGAATGCCGGCCAGGGGCCGAGGCGGCGCTCGGCCCACAGGTAGCCGAGGCCCACCGCCGCCACGGTCGACACCACGGCGGTCGACTTGAGCGCGACCCAGGTGCGCGCGCCGAGTCCGATGAGTGCGGCCAAGATCATCGGGAAGACCGGGGGATACTTCGTATGGGGGAGGCCCGCCGGATCGAAGACCTCCGTGTACGATCCGGTGGTGAGCAGACCGTAGGCGAGACTCACGTACGTCGAGTTGTCCCCTCCCGAGTGCGGCGCCGGGTTGAACGCACCCAGCACGAGCGCGCTGCTCACGGCGACCGAGCACGCGAGCAAGGTCCAGCGGAGCCCGCCGGCGCTCTTCACTTCCCGAGGTCCCCGACCACGCGCGAGACGGTGCCACCCGCTTCGTCGAGGCGCCTCCGCGCCTCCACGGCATCGAGCCCCAGCTTGCCCATCACCAGCGCGGTCTTCACGTGCCCGCCCGCGCGCTCGAGCAGCTCGCCCGCCTCGGCACGGTCCACGCCGAGCATCGTCTCCAGCATGCGCTCGCCTCGGTCGCGGAGCTTCTCGCACGTGACCTGGAGATCGACCATGAGATTTCCGTACACCTTGCCCAACCGCACCATCGCGCCGGTGGTGATCGTGTTCAGCACGAGCTTGGTCGCCGTGCCGGCCTTCATGCGCGTGGATCCCGTGATGACCTCGGGACCGACGAGCGGCGCGATCACCACGTCGTGCTTCGCGATGAGCTCGGCCGACGGGTGCGTGCAGAGCAGGAAGCCGGTGCGAGCGCCCAGCGCACGCGCACGGTCCAGCGCGCCGTGCACGTAGGGCGTGGTCCCCGACGTGGCGATCCCCAGGACGAAGTCGCGCGTGCCGACGCCGATCTCGTCCATCGCGGCGGCGCCGGCGACCGGGGAGTCCTCGGCGCCTTCCTTCGCCCTCACCAAGGCCTCGTGGCCACCCGCGATCACGCCCAGGACCATCCACGGGTCGGTGCCGTAGGTGGGCGGCATCTCGGCCGCGTCGAGCACGCCGAGTCGACCCGAAGTGCCCGCGCCCACATAGATGAGGCGCCCGCCGCTCCGGAACGCCTGCTCGGCGAGCTCGAGCGCCCGCGCGATCGCCTCACGCTCCTCGCCGACCGCCTCGGCCACCAAGCGATCCTCGGCGTTGATGAGGTCGACGATGCCGAGCGCGTCCAACTCGTCGATCCGCTGGGACTTGGGATTGCGCTGCTCGGTGAGGCGGCGGTCGTGCATCGGCGCTTGCTCGACGGGTGAGCGTGGTGGACCTTGTCGTCGACCGAAGCTACCGGCGCCCTCACGACAGTGGCAACGCGTCGACCGGCGCCGGAGCGCCACGGCATCGAGCCACCATGCACCGACAAAGAGGAACCCGCGTGCGACGCATACTGGCGAGCGCCGCCCTGGCCCTCGCCGCGGCGGCGTGCGCCACGGGCGGCCTGTTTCCAGGGGGCTGGCGCTACCCGGCGCGCACGGCCCCGGTCGTTACTTCCCGCGCGATGGTCGTCTCCACGGACGACTTCGCCAGCCAAGTCGGCGTCGATGTGCTCCGCGCCGGGGGCAACGCCGTGGACGCCGCGGTCGCCGTCCAGTTCGCGCTCGCGGTCGTGAACCCCGCGGCGGGCAACATCGGTGGCGGCGGCTTCATGGTCGTGCGCCTCGCGAACAGCACGGCCGCCGCGCTCGACTTCCGCGAGAAGGCGCCGCTCGTCGCGACGCACGACATGTACCTCGACGCGGACGGCAACCTGACCGACCGCCGTCTCGTGGGGCATCTCGCGAGCGGCGTGCCCGGGAGCGTCTGGGGCATGTGGGCGGCCCACCAGCGGTATGGCGTCATTCCATGGGCCACCCTCGTCGAGCCCGCCATCGAACTCGCGGAAGGCTTCGAGGTCACGCAGCGGTTCTACAACTGGATGGAGGAGGGCACGGTCAGGGCGCTGTCAGCCTTTCCAGCGTCCGCCGCCCAGTTCCTCCCGAGAAGTGGGCAACCCCCGGCGATCGGAGAGACGCTGCGCCAGCCCGATCTCGCGGCCACGCTGCGGCTCATCCGAGACCAGGGCCCCGATGGGTTCTACCGCGGGCGCACCGCCGATCTCATCGTCGCGGAGATGCGGCGCGGGGGAGGCATCATCACGCACGAGGACCTCGCGACGTACCAGGCCGTCTGGCGAGACCCCGTCACGTTCCGCTACCGAGGCCACACGGTCGTCTCCATGCCGCCGTCGTCGTCGGGGGGAGCGTCGATGGCCGAGATGGCCAACATCCTCGAGCGCTACGACCTGCGGTCCATGGGATGGCATTCGCCCACGTCGATCCACCTGTACGCCGAGGCGTGGAAGCGCGCGTACGCCGACCGCAACTACTACTTGGGGGATCCCGACTTCGTGGACGTGCCTCTAGAGCGGCTGACCTCGCCCGCGTACGGCGCCGAGCTCGCCGCCTCGATCTCGCTGACCGCAGCGACGCCCTCGTCGACGATCCGGCCCGGGCTCGGCGAGGCGAGGCCCGAGGGTCCGAACACGACGCACTACTCGATCGTGGACGAGATGGGCAACGCCGTCGCGGTCACGACCACCCTCAACTCGTGGTACGGGAGCAAGGTCACCGTCGCGGGTGCGGGCTTCCTCCTCAACAACGAGATGGACGACTTCTCGGCGCGGCCGGGAACGCCGAACCAGTACGGGCTGGTGCAGGGCGAGAACAACGCGGTCGGGCCCGCGAAGCGCATGCTGTCGGCGATGACGCCGACGATCGTGCTCGCGCCCGATGGCTCCGTGAGGATGGTGACCGGCACGCCGGGAGGCTCGACGATCATCACGACCGTCTTCCAGACGATCTCGAACGTGCTCGACTTCGACATGAACGTCGTCGAGGCCGTGAGCGCGCCCCGCGTGCATCACCAACACCTGCCCGACGAGATCTACTACGAGGTCGACGGACTCGACGCAGCCACCGTGCGAGCGCTGGAGGGTCTCGGCCATACCGTGGTCGAGCGCTCCGGGATCTCCGGCGACGTGCAGATGATCCTGGTCGAGAATGGCCTGTTGACCGGCTGGTCGGATCCCCGGCGGGGCGGGCGCGCGATCGGCTATTGAGCCCCGAGGCACGCGGCTGAGGCGCTCGGGTAGCTAGCCCCATGGTCGAGTTCCGCACGATCGTTTCGTACTTCCGCCCGTATGCGAAGGGGCTCGCCATCGGGCTCGTGTGCACGGCGCTCGCGAACATCCTGCAGATCGCGGCGCCATATCTCACCAAGCTGGTGATCGACGGGCTGACCGATCCGGACGTCACCGCCGGGCGCATCGCGCTCCTGGGCTCGCTCATCGTCCTGGCCGCGGGGATCGGCGGCGTCTTCCGCTACGTGATGCGCGAGCGCCTGAACGGCATCAGCCGGCGCATCGAGACCGACCTCCGCAACGACTTCTTTCGCCATCTGCTCCGGCTCGACGCCACGTTCTACGGCACCATGCGCACGGGCGATCTCATGAGCCGCGCGACGAACGACACGTCCGCCGTGCGCATGGCCGCGGGCCCGGCCGTGATGTACCTGGTCAACACGGCGGTGACGTTCGTGTTCGCGCTCGCCCTGATGCTCTGGATCAGCCCTCGGCTCACGCTGTTCGGGATGATCCCGATGATCGGCCTACCCGTGATCGTACTCGGATTCGGAGGCGTGATCCACCGGCGGTACGAGGAGATCCAGGAGCAGTTTTCGGCGCTCTCGACGTTCGTGCAGGAGAACCTCACGGGCGTACGCATCGTACGCGCCTACACCCAGGAAGACGAGCAGGCCCGCCAGTTCGACGGGTACAACGAGGACTATCGCGCGCGGAACATGAGGCTCGTCCGCACCTCCGGCATGTTCCACCCGCTGCTCGGCCTGCTCTCGGGTGTCGCGATGGTCCTGGTGTTGTGGCTCGGAGGCCTCGAGGTCATGGCCCAACGGATCACGCTCGGGGATTTCGTCGCGTTCTCGCTCTACCTCGGCATGCTGGTGTGGCCCATGATCGCGCTGGGCTGGGTGGTGAACCTGTTCCAACGCGGGGAAGCCTCGATGGGGAGGCTCAACAGGGTGCTGCGAGCGCAGCCGCAGGTCGACGCGCCCGCCCACCCCACCCCGCTGGGCGAGGTGCACGGGGAGGTCGCCTTCCGCGACGTCTCCTTCACGTATCCCGGGACGGAGCGCGCGGTGCTCCAGCACGTCAGCTTCGTGGCGAAGCCCGGCGAGACGGTCGCGATCGTCGGGCCGACCGGATCGGGCAAGAGCACGGTCGTGGCATTGCTCGCGCGGCTCTACGATCCCACCCAGGGCCAGATCACGCTCGACGGCGTGCCGATCACCGCGCTCGACCCCGCCGCTCTGCGCGCCCACATCGGCGTCGTGCCCCAGGATCCGTTCCTCTTCTCCGACTCGATCGAGCGCAACATCGCTCTCGGCCTCGCCGCGGCACGCGAGGGCGGCGACCCCGAGCACTCCGAGGTCGTGCGCCGAGCCGCCGGGGTCGCGCAGCTGCACGAGCAGATCCTCGCATTCCCCCATCAGTACACGACCATGCTCGGCGAGCGCGGCATCAACCTGTCGGGGGGCCAGAAGCAGCGCGCCACGTTGGCGCGCGCCCTGGCACGCGACCCGGTGGTACTCGTGCTCGACGACGCGCTCAGCGCCGTCGATACGCACACCGAAGCCGCGATCCTCACGGACCTCCGGGGCGCCGTACGCGGAACCACCGCGTTCATCATCAGCCACCGCGTGTCCGCGGTGATGCACGCCGACCAGATCCTGGTGATCGAGGACGGGCACATCGTCGAGCGGGGCAAGCACACCGACTTGATCGGCGCGGACGGCACGTACGCGCGCCTACTGCGCAGGCAACTCCTCGAAGAAGGGCTGGAGATGGTTCTCTCCTAGCTCTTGGTGCGTCACCTGCACGTCCCTCGGCGATACTCGACGGGTGTGCACGCGAACCCGTCCACGCTCCATAGCCCCGCCCCCTCCTCCTGCGCGGCATCCTGCGCTGCTTGGAGCCAGTCCACGTACTGGACGTTGGGCGGATACGTGAGAAGGACCGCGTATCCGGTGCGGACCAGAGCCCAGTTCACCATCCTGCCCTCTGCCCACACGTAGCGAAGTGCTCGGTCGTAGCGATCCCGATCCTCGACGTCGGCCTCCACGAACACCTCACCGTCCTTCGGTATCAGGTCCGTCAGCGCCTGCGTGGCCATCGAACCGAAGGGCTCTTGGGCGCGTTCGGGAGTGTCCACGCCGAGCAAGCGAACCCGGCCGACGGGGTCACAGTCGAGCGTGTCACCGTCCACGATCCTCGTCACGGTGCAGGCGAGCACCTCGCGCACGGGAGAGGTTGAGCCGTCGTCGAGACCCGTCTGCGCTGCGCAGCCGGCGTGCACCATGGCCGAGGCGACACCGGCCGCGAGGAGGAAAGCTCTAGCCTTGGTCATCGTCTCGGTCGCCGTTGTCGGGCGGACTCCACATGGCATACCTGAAAGGTATCCAGAGGCATTCCCTGGAGCGCGTTGTTGATCCATGCGTGCCTTGCCACTAGCCTCTCGCCTCCTGCGACCGGCCCCTCGGCCGCCGCTCCATTTCAGCACCTCTATCACATGCTCCAGGTCGGGATCGTCGGCCTTCCCAACGTCGGCAAGTCTTCGCTCTTCAACGCGCTCACCGCGGTCGGTGCGCCGTCGGAGAACTACCCCTTCTGCACCGTGGAGCCGAACGTGGGCACCGTGGAGGTGCCCGACGAGCGGTTGGATCGGATCCATGCGCTCTCGCAGACGAAGAACCGGATTCCGACTGTCATGCAGTTCGTGGACATCGCGGGCCTGGTAGAGGGAGCCTCCCAGGGCGAAGGCCTCGGCAACAAGTTCCTCGCCAACATCCGCGAGGTCGATGCGATCGCGCACGTGCTGCGCTGCTTCCACGACCCCGACGTGACGCACGTTATGGGTGGCGTCGATCCGGTGCGTGATCGCGAGATCGTCGAGACCGAGCTCGCGCTCGCAGACCTCGACACGGTCCAGCGCCGACTCGAGAAGGTCGAGAAGAAGGCCAAGTCCGGCGAGAAGGATGCCATCCGCGAGAAGGCCGTGTTGGACAAGGCGCTCGCGGCGCTCGAGGAGGGTCGGCCCGTGCGGGAGATCGACCTCGCCGAGGACGAACGACCCATCCTCAAGGGCTTCCAACTCCTGACCGCAAAGCCCGTGCTCTACATCGCGAACGTCGGCGAGGACGACCTCCCCGCGGCCGAGAACGACTGGACCCGCCGGCTGCGCGACGCCGTCGAGCACGACACGCCGGGCGCCCGCGACCAGGAGGCGGTCGTGACCATCTGCAGCGCGCTCGAAGCCGAGCTCTCGGAGATGGCGCCGGAGGAGCGGCAGCTCTTCCTCGAAGAGTTGGGCCTGAAGGAGGCCGGTCTCGCTCGGCTCATCCGCGCGGCGTACGAGCTCCTGGGACTGGCCACGTTCTTCACGACCGGCGAGAAGGAGAGCCGGGCGTGGACCGTGCACGCGGAGAGCACGGCAGCACAGGCCGCGGGGACGATCCACTCGGACTTCGAGCGGGGCTTCATTCGCGCGGAGACCATCCACTTCCACGAGTTCGAGCGCATTGGCTCGTGGAAGGCCGCGCGCGACGCCGGGCTGCTCCGGTCCGAGGGGCGCGACTACGCGGTGGTCGACGGCGACATCATGCTCTTCCGCTTCAACGTCTGACGGCGGGCCTCCGCCCTACAACGGTTTCGCGAGGAATCGCGTCGGTTCCGGATTGCCGACACTGAAGTCTTCGAAGCCGAAGCTCCGGTAGAGCGTCTCCGCGCGCGGGTTCGCGTGTAGAACCTCGAGCGTCAGCTTGCAGCACCCCCGACTCCGCGCGTGCGCTTCGACCGCGTCCAGCAAAGCACGACCCACGCCGCGTCCTCGGTATTCCGGCACCACGGCGAGGTCATGAATGTTCAACAGGGGTTTCGCCTGAAACGTGGACAGCCCGAAGAAGCACACCGCGAGTCCCACGGGCTCCTCCCGCGCAAACGCGAGCAGAACCAGCGCAGTAGGATGATCGCGGAGTAGCGGCACGAGCCGGTTGCGGACGTCCCCGGGCAGGGGCCTGTCTCCGCCCAGCGGATCGACCGCGTAGGAATCCAGCACGTCCACGATCCCCGCGCAGTCCCGGGAATCGGAGAAGTTCGCTTCCCTGATGTGCAGGTCCACGGGGTGGAGCTTCACCAGCGTTGGATGACTCCGCTTCAGGAGAGGATCGGAGGCGCCGGAAGCGCAGGAGTCCCGAACACGATTTCCGTGATCGCCTTGAGGCTCCGGCGGCCGTAACGGAAGGGAATGACCAGTCGGAGCGGAGCACCATGATCCGCGGGAATCGGCTCGTCATTCATCATCCAGGCCAGCATCACCTGACGGTGCCGAAGCGTCTCGATGTCCTCGTCCACGTATTGTCCATCCGTGGCGAGGAAGCGGGCATACTGCGCGCCGGGAACCAGGCCGAGCATGTCTGCGAAGTCGCTGAAGCGCACGCCCGTCCACTTCACGATGCCGTGAGGAACAGGGGCACCGCACTGCAGGAGGTACGTGCCTGAGACCCGCGGTAGGCGCTCGAGATCGGCGAACCGCAGGGTGCCTCGAAGGCGGGCCAGGCCCCTCGTGTCCACTTTGATCGCCATCTGTCGATAGTCGTACTCCCCGGGGGGCGTGGTGCGGTCGGCGGTCCGCCACATCAACGGTCCCTCGATCGGGCCGGCTGCGCTCTCGGGATGCTCTGGCGCGGATCCGTCTGGGTTGAGGGGCAGAGGTACGGGGAAGCCCTCACGGAGTGGCGTTTCCATCAACGTGCCAGGCCATTCCTGCGTCTGTTGGGGCGCGGCCTGCGCGGCGATCCGACCCGCGCTGATCATCCCCAGGGAAAGACCGGCCAAGGTGGAACTCGAGAGGGCGAGTGCGTCACGCCGTGTGATATCCATTTGCGCGTCCTAACCAGTGGAATCCACAGCCCATCATGGAGCGCCTCGGAAGCAAGCGTCAAGCAGCAGGGAACGCGCTCGACAGAAGGAGCCGCGCTATCCGCGCAGGCTCCAAAACGAGCCAGTGAGGCCTGCAGCGGCGATGAGCGCCTCAGCTTCCTCGAGCGTGTGCCGCCGCCAGTCGGGGCTGAGCTTGTCTTTGTACCAGCCTCGGGCAAGATGCCACGCTTGGGCGGGTGTCAGGATACCACCACGGGGCAAGTCGCGAGCTTCACACCAACGATCCACATGAGCTTCCGACCGGAAGCCGAGCATCGTGGTTCACGTGAAGCCGATATTGTCCCACCAATGATGGGCAGGCACTGCGAAGTGGACGACGCCCTCGCTCCTCACGAGTTCGCCATCGCGTATTTCGAAGCGAAGCGCGCTGCCGCAGTCTCCGCAGGGAGCGGTAATGACCGCATCCGCATCCATGGCCGCCGGAATGCCGAGCGCATCCCAGATGCAGATGCCCCAATAGATCCTGCCTTTGGCCTGCACCCGAAACCCAGATGGAACCGCGCAGAACGGATTGGCCGCCCAAATGCTTCCGTCATGGGGCGCCATGATCAGGACCCTGGCGCGTCCCAATTCGAACAGGGCACGCTTGACCTCATCCTCAGAGCGACCGAGAGCTCCAGCGATCTGGCCCGACTGAGGTACCCGTCCGGTCGCCGCTGCCTCCCCAAACAGATGAAGCCGCACCTCGGTCAGGAACTCGGGTGATGAAGCTCCGCTCGTCATGGCTTTCTATGCACTATCCCAGGTTGTGAAACACCTTCTGGACATCGTCTTCCTGTTCCAACTGATCGACCAACGCCAACGCTTCGGTCGCCTGATCTTCCGGTAAGTGCACGGGGTTCAGCGCGATGTATTCGAGCTCCGCGGATACGGGGGTGATGCCCCGATCTTCGAGCGCCCGCTGCATACGGCCGAAGTCCGGGAAGCCGCAGTGGACGACGAGCTGCGGCTCGCCCTTCTCACCGTTGGCCTCGCCCATCTCGTCGAGCCCGTGGTCGATCAGGTCGAGCTCGAGTGATTCGGCATCCATCCCTTCGGGCTTCAGGCGGAAGACGCCCATATGCTTGAACGCGAATGCGACGGCGCCGGTAGACGCCAGGCTGCCCCCCGCGTGGCTGAAATGCGAGCGCAGGTTGGCGACCGTACGCGTGGGATTGTCCGTGGCGGTCTCCAGCAGCACGGCCACGCCGTGGGGCGCGTACCCCTCGTAGAGGATCTCCTCGTAGACCGCCGCGCCCTGCCCCGAGGCGCGCTTGATCGCGGACTCGACCTTGTCCATGGGCATGTTCACGGCGCGCGCATTCTGGATGACGCGCCTGAGCGTCGGGTTGTTCTCGGGGATCGGCCCAGCCGCCTTCACCGCGATCGCGATGTCTTTCCCGATGCGTGCGAACTGCTTGGCCATACGGTCCCAGCGGCGAAACATCGTCGCCTTCCGGGTTTCGAAAATCCGTCCCATTCGGTGTCCTTCCCAAGAAGTTCGTCTGGAAGCTTGACCGCCAACTCTACTCTGGTGCCACGAACCGAAACTCGAGGTACGTGATCGGCTCGACGATCTCGCTGTACATGTGCGCCGAACCCGCGGGGATGATGATGATGTCCCCCTTCACCACCCTGTGCGCCTCTCCTCCCGCGATCGTTGCGGGCGTACCGTCGCGACGGACCACAGTGCCGCCCGTCACCACCGTGCCGACACCCTCGACGATGTAGTGCATCTCCGTGTTTCCGGGATGCGCAATGGCACCGTTCGGTTCGGTCCTCCGCACCAAGCTCGACCGATACTGATCGGTGAGGGTGATCGACGCGCTGGTCAACGCGCCACCAGCGGCGATCGACTGGGCGAGAGCGGCCTGCAGGTCCGCGTTCGTCCGGAAGATCCCGGCCGAGCCTGGTGCCGGGGCCGGCGGTGGCGGGGTCGACTGTCCGGCAACTTCGCCAAAGGCGACCGCAATGAGGAGCAGCACCATGGCCATCGAAAGCGATTTCTTCATGGCAGGCTCGGACCCTTCGGGCTGATGAGTGTGATCCCCGGCGAGCGGGACGTTCGGCTGGAAGCCCAGGATACTCGGAGCAGCGACACGGGGTCAAACGAGCGGGGAGCCGGTGTGCAGGCTCGCCACACTCGGCCGTGGGGTGTAGGATGAGAGGTCACAGGTTCGGAGCCTGTCAAGCCGGATGAGACGGTCGGGCGCCCCATGCTCTCTCGGTAGGCACAGGCGCGACTGATTCCCAAGGTCCGACAGATCGGGGCCATCTTCCGCCCCGTCATCGCTTGGACACGCCGTAGTAGCGGGGTCTTTTTTTTACCTCGTCCCGCGCAGCCTGGAGAATCTCGACCTCCATGGTCTTCTTTCCCAGCGCCCGCTCGAGACCCCGAATACGATTCTGCGCCGCACGGAGCTCGCTGAGCGGCACCACTTCCTCGTTCGCGCTGACCGCCGCCGAGCTACCGTTCGCGCTCAGGTGGTGCCATC
>SHZR01000026.1 GCA_009692205.1 Gemmatimonadota bacterium
CGCCTCGGCAAGCGGCTCGGGCGCATCACGCCTATGACGTTGGCCAAGGCGCTCGGAGCACTGCGGGAGATGTTTGCGGAGTAGCTCCTTGACCAACCCGAGGGGTTGATCGGGCGCGGCTGGTCGCGCCCTAGCCTCGCCGCGCCATCCAAATCACATGGCGCGCACCCTTGCCCGCATGTGCCCGTACCGTGACCTCCTCGACCACAAAGCCCACCGCACGAAGCCGTCTCGTGAACGTCCTGTCCGGCCCCGCGGACCAAATCGCCAACGCACCGCCCCGTCGGAGCGCCGTAAACGCCACGGATAGCCCTCCCTTCGCGTACAGCCACTGATTGGACGCTCGCGTCAGCCCGTCCGGCCCGTTGTCCACGTCCAACACGATGGCGTCAAACCCCGCAGGCTCCTTCTTGAGGAGAAGGGTCACGTCGACCGCCTGAACCTGCGTGCGGGAGTCGTCCAACGGTCGCCCTGCGAACTCTCCCAGAACGCCGCGGTTCCACTCCACCACCTCAGGCACGATCTCAGCGACCACGACCTCCGCATCGACGCCCAGCGTCTTCAGCGCAGCCGACAACGTGAAGCCCATCCCCAGCCCACCGATGAGGACGCGAGCCTTCGATCTTCCCCGTAGGTTCTTGCAAGCGATGATGCCCAACGCGTCTTCAGACGCATGCGCCCGCGTGTTCATCAGATCCTGTCCGCCTACGATCTTGATGAAGTAGTCCGCACCCCGTTGATAGAGGCCGAGTTGGGCGCCCTCGCCGGGGATCGATGCACTGCGGATGAGGCGCATAGCGGACTTCTGTGGGCGTGATCGGGCGGGGTGGTCGAGGGTCACGATTTGCGTGACGTTCAAGAACTCGCTGTCTTCATACCACGAGTATATCGCGCGTGGTGCCGGGTGAGACCAAACCAAGACTGGAGGAGCTCGCTGATAGCCACTCACCAATCGCTGGCACCGCCGACGGGCTCCCCACTCCTGAAGACACTTCTGCTTGCGGCGTGCTTCTCCACGCCGCAAGCCGCTCAAACGTCAGCGACACCGATGACCCCGTCGGCACCGCACGAAGCGCTCACCTTCTTCGAGGGCGTGTGGACGATTGAGGAGCAGCCAGCGGAGCAGCAGTTCGTCGAGGCTTGTGCTTGGCTCACCGCCGGGCGGCGGCACATGGTGTGCCGTTCGACGTGGCGTGGCGCAACCGAGCCGCGCGAGGGCGTGAGCATCTTCAGCTATCGTGCCGAAGACTCGACCTACCTTTACTACGGACTCCGAGCCGGTGGTGCGGTGGAGGCGCTGGAGGGCCGTCGGGTACCGGATGGATTTCAGTTCTGGACTCCTCTCCGGAGTGAGCCAGACCAGGAACGCACCCGTGTGACCATGACACGCATCGGACCCCAGCGCTTTCGCTTCGTTGCGGAGTCCGCAGTTGGCGATGGTCCGTGGCAGCCAGAAGGAACCGAGCACTACGTGGGCGTGCCCCGCATTCCGTGACGCTCGGTGCGGCGGCGGCGGCGTTTGAGCGCGACCGGCTAGCGTCAGGCCTCCGCCAGCCCCTCTGGCCGCATGGCGAACATGTGCTTCGTTCCGTCGCGCGCCAGCGAGATCATGTGATTCGGCTCCACCACGTGCCACGCAGGATCGTCGGTCAGTCGCTCCGAGGAGACGACGAACGACGTGGAACGCTCGTCCTTTCGGCGCCTAGGCGAACCCCTCCACGCCGGCTGATAGAGCTCTCGCTCAATCACGTACAGGGACTCGGGGCGACGTCCTTGATCGTTGGCGAACCGACACGCCGCCGCGCGGTCTCCGTCCGTGATGGCAAGGTTCAGATACGACGGATGAGATCCTCCGAGCTCGTCCACGAGCTTGAGCACTTTCCACACCGCCCGGTTCAGGGAGCGGGCGAGCGCGTGCTCGTCCTCGAGGTTCGATCCCATGAGATCGTCCATGAATACCGCGAACAAGTGCTCGGAGTCCGTGCTCCCGCGGATGACATCGAACGCCTCCTCGCAGAGGCCTGCCACTAGGGGCCGGCGTATGCTGCGGAACGATCCGATGTGCCCGTTGTGCATGAAGAGATAGCGGTCGTGCTGGAACGGATGGCAGTTGACCTCGGCCACGGGCATCCCGATCGAAGCCGCGCGCACGTGCGCCATCACGCACGGGCTCGACACGACGCTGGCGAGGCTCCGCAAGTTGGCGTTGCTCCAAGCGGGCGTGATCGAGCGGAAGAGCGCGGGCCGCTCGTGTTGCTCCGGCGCGTACCACCCGACGCCGAAGCCGTCGCCGTTGAGCGGCTCCTCGCGCTCGGACGAGTGATAGCTCTGCATGATGAGCGAGTGCGACGGGTCGATGAGCAGCGACTCGAGGCGGATCGGCGGACCGAGATACAGCGTGAATCGGCACATGTCGCTAAGATCCCGGAACCATGTCCCAGCCCGCAAGCCGAGCCATCACTCCCCCCTGGACCGTCGACGGCTGGGACCTGGCCGCCGACCTCGCGAAGATCGAGCAGCAGTGGGGCGCCGTCCGTGACGTCCTCGAGGATGCCGCCCGCTTCGACGTCCGTCACGCGGCAACGTCCGCGTGGGGCTTGGGCGAGCAAGCGGGGCACATCGTGATCACCACGCTCGCGATCGCCAAGGGGGTCGGGGGCAACCTGGCCGAGCCGGAGCGCGACCGCGACCAGGAGCGGGCGGGAATGGCCGAAGCGCTGCTCCGCGCGGGCGACTTCCCGCGGGGCCGCGGCACAGCCCCGAAGGCGCTCGACCCCGCCGGCCACTCGCGCGAAGAACTCGCCGCGCTCGTCCCCCCTGCCGTCCAGGCGTAGTCGGCTCTCTCGGCACGGGCCGACGCGCTCGCCTCGTGCCCCGGCCGGTTCCGACACGTCTCCTTCGGCTACCTCACGAGCGCCGAGTGGGTGCGCTTCTGCGCGATCCACACGGCCCACCACCTCGCGCTGGTGCGCGATATCGAAGCGAACCCGCGGGCGTAGCTCGCGCTACTGGGTGCTTCCCAGCAGCCGGTCGAACCACGCCACCATCGCCGCCGTGGCCTGCGCCCGGTCTGCCGCGCGAGTGAAGCCGTGATCCCCGCCCGGAATGATGATCAACTCGGACTCGACGCCAGCGCCCTGGAGCGCCTCGTACATCCGGTGACTGTGCGACACGTTCACGAGCCTGTCCGCGTCTCCGTGGATGAGCAGCGTGGGCGGATCGTCGGAGGTGACATGGAGAACCGGCGAGATCCCCGCTGCGAGATCGTCGGCGAAATCGAGGGCCGGGAAGCGCTCGCTGGGACCGACCATTTCTGTCAGGTCCACCGGTGGGTAGTAGGCGACGACCGCCGCGACGCGGCTCGGCGTCTTCAGCACGTCACTATCCTCGGCCAGACCGTCGTCCGACACTGTGCCGAGCATGAGGGAGAGGTGGCCACCCGCGCTGCCCCCGTACACGCCGAGGCGCTCGGAGTCGATGCCGAGGTCATCCGCGTGGAGGCGCACGTAACGGAGCGCGAGCCTCACGTCCGCCTCGGCCTCCGGCACCTTGAAGCGCGGCGAGCTGCCGTGCCGCACCGCCATCACCGTGAAGCCTTTCTCCAGGAGCCCCGCGAACCCGCGTACGGCAACGGTCGGTGAGTTCCACCGAGACACCCAGCCACCGCTCACCATATAAAGGATGGCCGCGCCGTTCGCATCGGCCGGCTGGAAGACGTCGAACGTGAGCGCCATGCCTTCCTTGTGCCCGTACACGACGTCGGGCGTGATGCGGACATCATCGAGCGCGGACTCCTGCGCGAGGGACGCCCCCGGCGTCGCCGACATCAGCAGGACCAGCGCGAGCCCGAGAATCTTGGCCGTTCTCAGCATGTGACCTCCCACGCGTTCCGTTTCCCATTCTTGGACACTGGCACAGCGTGCATCATGCGATGAAAGCGGCCCCCGCGCCACCGCCGCTTGACCCCCCCCGCCATGCCGAACGTTCGCCCATGACCACCCCGATCGATCCCGGCGTCGTCGTCGGCCACGTGCACCTCAAGGTCGCGGACCTCGACAGGGCCATCCGCTTCTATTCCGAGGCTCTCGGGTTCGAGGTGAGGCAGCGCATGGGCGGCCAAGCCGCGTTCCTCTCGGCGGGCGGATATCACCACCACGTTGGCCTGAACACCTGGGAGTCACGCGGCGGCGGCCCGCCCGCGCCGGGCACGACGGGGCTCTTCCACGTCGCGTTCCTCTACCCGAGCCGTGCCGCGCTGGGGCAGGCGTATCAGCGGCTGATCGAGCATGCGATTCCGCTCGAAGGCGCTTCCGACCACGGCGTGAGCGAGGCGCTCTACCTGCGGGATCCCGACGGCAACGGCATCGAGATCTACTGCGACCGGCCGCGAGAGGCCTGGCCGCGGGACCCCGCCGGCGGCCTCCAAATGGTCACGCGCCGCCTCGACCTCGAAGACCTGCTGGCAGCGGCCGAGTCGACCGACCTCGCCTAGGGAAGGCCTCTGCTCCTAGGGGAGGTCTCTGCGGATCGTGCGCGCCACGATCATGGTGATGTTGTCCCGCCCCCCGCCGTCGAGCGCGTCTTGGAGCAAGTCCTCGGACGCCTGCTTCGCCGAGGTCATGGTCGAGAGGCGCTCGTGGATGCGCTCGTCCGAGACGTGGCGCGTGAGGCCATCGCTGCACATGAGGTGCACGTTGTCCCAGTCGCTCGCGTAGGTCGTGACGACCGGGCGGGACTCGGAGCCGCCGATGGAGCTGGACAGCGTCCGGGACCACCTCTGGTAGGCCGGATGTCCGGACTCGAGCACGCCCGAGTCCACGAGGTCCTGCCCCACGGTCTGGTCGTGAGACACCTGCCGCAGGGTGCCCTTGTTGAACAGGTAGTAGCGGCTGTCGCCCACCTGGACGAGGTACTCACGCGGCCAGAGCCCGATGAGCAAGGTGAGCGTGGTCGCCAGATGGCCAGTCTCTGGAGTCTCCTGGGCCAACCTCAGGAGTTCTTCGTGCACCCGCAGGGTCGCCGCAGACAGGGTATCCGCGAACACGACCTCGTCGGCGGCGTCGGCCGTGTAGTACGTATTGATGCTCTCGCCCACGTAGCGCGTCACCGCCTCGAGTGCCGCTCGGCTCGCGGTCTCACCACGCGCCCCGCCCCCTACTCCGTCGGCGACCATCGCCAGAAAGGCGAGTCGCTCGGAGCCGACGGGCACGCGCCCGAGCTCCGGCAGGCTCGTAACCAGGACGTCCAGCTGGGCGCGAAGATTGCCGACCAGGAAGTGGTCCTGGTTCTCTTGACGCACGAGCCCGGGATGCGTGAGCGCGTGGAGGTCGATTTCGTCGTCGCGCGGCTTGCGATTGGCAGACTGGGACACGCCACCCAACCTGGGAGGCGCCCCTCCGCCAGACAAGTCATCGGGCCTCACTTCTTGGGTCGGTCGCCACCCCGCACGAGCTGCTCGATCTCGCCGAGGAGCGAGTCGGAGCCTGCTTCGCTCGCCCCGAAGAGCCCGTCTGAGGTCTCGCCTGCCTCCATGCGTCGAACGGCCCCATAGAGGTTGAGCCATCCGTCGAAGCGCTCGCTCACGCGCACCACGGAGTAGAACCACCTCGGGCGCTCGCCCCCGCCGGAGACGAAGTCGACGATGAGGGCCAGGATCGACAGCTGGATCACAAGCAGGCTCTTGAGGCCGTCCAGCGCCAGCTTGACCTGGAAGATGACGAAGTCGCGCAGCGTCACCTTGCGTGTCGCGACCACCCTCGGCTTGTGGGCTATGTGCGAATCTATCCGCCAAGGGGCTCAGCGGCGACGACGCCCCGGGTGTCCTTACCACTTACTGACCCGAGCCCATCCCACCCCGGGTGGCCAGGAACCTTTCCCCGGCCGTACCATATGGGATGAGTCCGCCGCCCGATCACCCTCGCGGAGTCCGTCGATGAGGCGCTTCCTTCTACGAGCCTGCACGCTGATGGCCGTCGCGACAGTCGCGATCGTGGCTCTCGCGCGTCGGGGCACGGAGGAGCGTCGGGGCCCGTACGTCATCGGGATCGGGGCGGAGCTCATGGCGCAACAGGCGCCCCAGCAGGGTCCCGCAGTGGTGGATCGGGCGATGTTCGACGACCCGCGCGGGCCCTACCTGTCGCGCGAAGAGGTCTTCGCCACAGCGGGCAAGTTCCCGTTCTACTGGACGCGGGCGATCTACTCGGGAGGCGGGTTCGGCCGGCGCGGCTTCGGCGGCGGCTCCTGGGCGGTGGACTTCCCCAAGAGCGACCAACAGTTCCTGGTCGTCGTCAAACGGCTGATGCACCTGAACGCCTACGACTGGGAGAACCCGGTATACCTGGGCGACCCCATCCTCCGCCGCTTCCCACTCATCTACATGCTCGAGGTCGGCGGCATGTTGCTGAGCGACGAAGAGGTGGAGGGGCTGCGGGGCTATATGGACGCGGGCGGCTTCGTGATCGTCGACGACTTCTGGGGCGCTGACGAGTGGGACGTGTTCGAGTACAACATGCGCCGAGTGTTCCCGGAGCCGGAACGGCAGTTCGTGGACATCGCGCTCGACCACCCGCTGTATTCCGCGTATTACATGATCGACCACGTGGAGATGACGCCGGCGATCAACAACACCCAGCAGCGCACCGAGTGCTACGGCTGCTTCACGCAGGTGAAGGGGATGTATGACGACGAGGGACGCTTGATGATGGTGGTCAACTTCAACACCGACCTGGGCGACGCCTGGGAGTGGGCAGAAGATCCCTCGTACCCCCTCGAGACGTCGACCTACGCGTTCGAGATCGGCACGAACCTCATCGTCTATTCGATGAGTCACTGAGGCGGCCATGGACGGGCTCTTCGAGTTCTTCTTCAAGTACCGCCAAATCGTCTTTGAGCAGGGCGACTTCGCGTTCGCCGCGCCCGCGTCCGTGCGCACATGGCTCGGTATCGCGGGGGTGATCGGCGCGAGCGCCGTCGCGACGTACACGATCGCGCGGGGCAAGAGCTCGGTGCTCGACCGCGGCGTCATGGCCGGCCTCCGCGTGGCTCTGATCGGGGCGCTGGTGTTCTGCCTCATGCAGCCGTCGCTGACGCTCTCGACGGTCGTGCCGCAGCAGAACTTCGTCGGCGTGCTGCTCGACGATTCGCGCAGCATGCTCCTCGAGGACGAAGCGGGAGTGCCTCGGACCCAGTTCCTCGCCGAGTCTTTCACCCCGGAGGAGAGCGAGCTGTTGGCGGGGCTCTCGGAGCGCTTCGTGCTCCGGTTCTTCCGCTTCTCGGACGTCGCGCGCCGCATGGACGGCCTCGGCGAGATGACGTTCGACGGGACGCACTCGAACCTCGCGAACGCGCTCGACGCGGCTCGCGAAGAGCTCTCCGGCGTGCCGCTCTCGGGCCTCGTCATGGTCACGGATGGCGCCGACACGGGCGAGCGCCCGCTCACCGAGGCGATCGTTCCCCTCCAGGCCGCGGGCATCCCGGTGTTCACGGTGGGCGTTGGTGACGAGTCGATCGCGCCGGACATCGAGATCGGCCGGGTCGAGCTGCCTCGCACCGCCCTCGCGGGCTCCACCTTGATGGTGGACGTCGTCGTCACCCAGGACGGCTTCCGTGCCGGCACGATCGTGCCGGTGATCGTCGAGGACGACACGCGCATCCTCGTCGAGGAGAACGTCGAGCTCGGCCCCGACGGCGAGCCGGTCGTCACGCGCATCGCGTTCGAGCTTCCCGAGGCAGGGGCGAAGCGTGTGCGCTTCCGCATTCCCGCGCAGCCGGGTGAGCGCGTCGACCGCAACAACGCGCGCGATGCGTGGATCGACGTGCGCGGCGAGCGCGAGAAGATCCTCTATTTCGAAGGTGAGCCCCGCTGGGAAGTGAAGTTCATGCGGCGCGCGGTCACCGACGACCAGAACCTCCAGCTCGTGCTCCTCCAGCGGACCGCGGAGGGCAAGTTCCTCCGCCTGGAAGTGAGCGACAGCACCGAGCTCGAGTTCGGCTTCCCGACCACGCGCCAGGAGCTCTATCGCTACCGCGGGCTGGTCCTCGGCAGCGTGGAGGCATCGTTCTTCACGCACGATCAGATCCAAATGATCGCCGACTTCGTCTCCGAGCGCGGCGGTGGGCTCCTCTTCCTGGGCGGGCAGAGCGCCTTCGCCGAGGGTGGCTGGGCGGGCACCGCGGTGGAGGAGCTGATGCCGGTGGTGCTCGGCGAGCCGGACGGCGGCCCCGATGGCTTCTTCGCGGAAGTCGACGTCCGGCCCACTCCGGCCGGGCTCGTGCATCCGGCGGTGCAGCTCGATGCCGAGCCCGAGGATGTCACGGAGCGCTGGGAGGCGCTCCCGTCGTTGACCACCGTCAATCCGCTCGTCGAGATCCGGCCCGGCGCGACGGAGCTGCTCAGGGGAACGCGGAGCACCGGCGGCGAGCAGACCGTACTCGCCTTCCAGCGGTACGGCCGCGGGACCTCGATCGCGTTCACGCCGCAGGACTCCTGGCTCTGGCAGATGCACTCGGACATTCCGCTCGAGGACCAGACCCACGAGTCGTTCTGGAAGCAGATGCTCCGCTGGGTGGTGGACGGAGTGCCTGACGCGGTGGTGGCGGCGGCAGACCAGGAGCAGGTTGAGCCGGGCGAGATCGTCCGCGTCGTCGGAAGCATTGCGGACTCCACGTTCATCGAGGTGAATGACGCCTCGGTCACCGCCACGGTCACGAGCCCGAGCGGCGCGATCGAGGTGGTCCCGATGGAGTGGACCGTCGAGGAAGACGGGGAATACGCAGCCGAGTTTCGGCCCTCCGAACTGGGAGACTACGAGATCACGATCAGCGCCGAGCGCAACGGTGCGACGCTGGGCTCCGACGTCACGTACGTGCACGCCGCGCCGAGCGACCGAGAGTACTTCGGCGCCGCCCGGCGGACGCAGCTCCTCCAGCGCATCGCGGACGACACCGGCGGGCGGTTCTACACGAGCGACGACGTATCCTCGCTGCCCGAGGACATCACGGTCACGGGAGCGGGGGTCACGCTCGCGGAGGAACTCGACCTCTGGGACATGCCGGCCCTCTTCATGCTCATGCTGCTGCTCATGGGAGCCGAGTGGGGCTACCGCAGGGTCCGGGGGCTCGTTTGAGGCGGGCGCTCGTCCTCGCCCTCTGCACCGCTCTCCTCGCCGCTGCCGCGCCGGACGAGACGCACGCGCAGAGCCGCACGCACGCAGTCATCGTCGTGGGCATCGGCGGCACTGCCGAGTACCGCGAAAGCTTCCACGCCGAGGCTTCGCAGATGTTCACCGCGTTGACGACCGAGCACGGATTCTCGCGGGACGAGGTGACCTACCTCGGCGAGACGGTCGAGACCGCGCCGGACATGATCACCGACCGCTCGACGCGCGCCAACGTGCTGAAGGTGCTCGGCGAGATCGCTCAGCGCGCGGGACCTACGGACCGCGTCCTGGTCATCCTCATCGGGCACGGGACCGACCAGGGGGGTGAGGCTCAGCTCAATCTCCCCGGGCCGGACATCACACCCACGGATTTCGAGCTCGCGGGTTTGGCGTTTCCCTCGCAGCCGCTCGCTCTCGTGCACACGGGAAGCGCGAGCGGCGGCTGGGTCGAGCCCCTCGCGGGCCCGAACCGCATCGTCATCGCGGCGACTCGTACGGCCCGCGAGCAGAACGCCACCGAGTTCGGGCAGTTCTTCGCGCAGGCGCTCTCGGGCGCGGGCGCGGACCTCGACCACGACGAGCGCGTCTCCCTGCTGGAGGCCTTCCTGTTCGCCAAACAGGAGGTCGAGCGGTACTACGAGGAGCAGAACGAGATCCTGACCGAGCACGCCGTGCTCGAAGACAACGGCGACGGCACCGGGAGCACGGACGCAGGCCCCGAAGGGCCGGACGGCGTCCTCGCCTCCACGTTCACGCTGGGCGGTGCGGCCGCCGCCGTGCGTACATCCGACGACCCCGTGCTCGCCCGCCTGTACGCGGAGCGGGACGGGATCCAGCGTCGCATCGACGAGCTGCGCGTCGTGCGGACGGCGCTCACCGAGGACGAGTTCCTCGCGCGCTTGGAGCCGTTGCTCATCGAGCTCGCGCTCAAGAATCGCGAGATCCGGGAAGCCGGCGGGGGCGTATGAGGTCGCTCGCGTGGGTCGCGCTGCTGCTCGCCGCCCCGCTCGCGGGCCAGGACCCCTCCGCCGCGCGCGCCGCGCTCCGCTCGGGAGAATACGAAGACGCGATCGACGAGTACCGCGGCGCGCTTCGGAGCGATGCCGGACTCGTGGACGCGCGCATCGGCCTCATGCAGGCGTTCCTCGCGACCGGAGCGTACGAGGAGGCCGTCACGGTCGGTCGCGAGGCACCCGTGCCCGGCGCAGTGGCGAACGCCACGGGCGAGGCGCTGCTGCGCTTGGGACGACTCGACGAGGCGGAAACCGCCTTCACCGAGGCGACGCGGGTGGGCGGGCCCTGGGCCCTTACTGCCGACGCGAACCTCGCCGAGCTGCTTTTCATGCGTGGCCAGGTCGACGAGGCCATGAGCCGCTTCGATCGCTTCATCGACGTCTACAACAACGCCAACGGGGGCATGAACGCGCGCGATCTCGTCGCGGTGGGACGAGCGGTCACGTACCTCGGGCGCAACGAACCCAACCTGTTTCAGGACGCGCTGCGCGCCTACGACGAGGCCGCCGCTGCCGACCCGGGCTGGCACGAGCCGCGCGTGCGGCTCGGCAACCTCTTTCTCGAGAAGTACGACAGCCCGGCGGCCCAGGAGGAGTTCCAGGCGGTCCTCGCGGAGAACCCGAACAACCCCGCGGCCCTGCTCGGCATGGCGAAGGCGGTCGAGTTCGACGGGCAGGAGGACGCCCGCGCGACCATCGACCAGATCCTCGAGATCGATCCCAACCACGTCGAGGCGCGCATCCTGCTCGCGATGCGCTACCTCACGAACGAGCGCCACGCCGAGGCGCGCGCCGAGGCCGAGCAGGCGCTCCAGGTAAACCCTCAGTCTCTCCTGGCACTCACGGCGCTGGCGGGCTCACGCATGCTCGCGGACGACGTCGCGGGCTTCGAGCAGGCGAGGCAGCGCGTCTTCGCGATCAACCCTCGCTACGCCGAAATGGATGCGAGCCTCGCCGAGCTGGCCGTGCAGACGCGCCGGTACAGCGAGGCGGTCGAACGGGCGACCGAAGCCGTACGCCTCGACGCCGCGTCGTGGAAGGCGTGGGGGCTGCTTGGCATGAACCAGCTCCGGCTCGCGGACATCGAGACGGGCAGGTTGAACGTCGAGCGCGCCTTCGCGGGCGATCCCTTCAACCCGTGGTTCAAGAACAGCCTCGACCTGCTCGACACCTTCGATCGGTTCGCTCTCCACCCGACCGAGCACTTCGACCTCTTCCTGCACGGCACCGAGGGCGATCTGCTCGCGACGTACGTCGCGCCCATCGCCGAGGAAGCGTACGACAGCCTCTCGCGTCACTACGGCATTCAGCTCGAGTCACGCGTACGCGTGGAGCTGTTCCCGAGCCACGCCGACTTCTCGGTGCGCACGTTGGGCGAGGCCGGCCTCGGTGCTCTCGGCGTGAGCTTCGGCCCGCTGCTGGTCATGGATTCGCCCGGCGCACGCACGCAAGGAGAGTACAACTGGGCGTCGGTCTTCTGGCACGAGCTCTCGCATACGTTCCACCTCGCACTCACGAACGGCCGCGTACCGAGGTGGTTTTCCGAAGGCCTCGCGGTGCACGAGCAGCGCAAAGGCCGCCCGTGGTGGGGACATCAGCCCACCCTGCCCTTCCTGCAGGCACTCGGCGACGGACGGCTGAAGCCGGTCAGCGAACTCAACGACGGCTTCATGCGGCCCGACTATCCGGAGCAGGTCATCTTCTCTTACTACCAGGCCTCGCTGGTCTTCCAGGTGATCGAGGAGCGCTGGGGCTTCGATGCGATCCGCTCCATGCTCGACGGATACCGGCGTGGCGAGACCACCGAGGCGCTCTTCGAGTCGGTTCTCGGGATGCCCATCGAGGCCTTCGACGACGAGTTCGACGACTACCTGCACACGCGCTTCGAGAGCCCGCTGGCGGCGCTGGTGGAGCTGGGTGAGCCGCCCGGGGACGGCGCCGGCGTTCCCGACCTCGAA
Organism: Gemmatimonadota bacterium; assembly: GCA_009692205.1. Lineage (GTDB taxonomy): Bacteria > Gemmatimonadota > Gemmatimonadetes > Longimicrobiales > Gaopeijiaceae > UBA2982. Next base: position 12,130 of record SHZR01000026.1, read on the forward strand.
GACTGGGTACGCGCGCATCCCGGGGACTTCCTCGGACGGATGCGACTCGGCGCTCTCTTGCTGCGGGATCGCCGCTTCGACGACGCCGAGGTGCAGTTCCGCGAAGCGCTGCGCATGTTCCCGGAGTACGGCGAGGCGGACAGCCCCTACTGGTTCCTCGCGCAGATCCACCGCGAGCGCGGAGAGACCGAGCGCGCGGCGGCGGCGCTCTCTCGCCTGAACTCCCTCTCGGAGTCGAACTACCAGGCGCTCGTCCTCGAGGCCGACCTGCTGGAGGAGCTGGGCCGTCCCGCCGAGAGCGCGGCCGCTCTGGCCAAGGCGGTGCAGGTCTGGCCTTACGAGATGGAGCTGCATGAGCGGCTCGCGACCCTCAGCACGAGCATGGGCAACGCCGAGGACGCCGTCCGCGAGCGTACCGCGGTCGTCGCGCTCGCGCCGGCCGACCGCGCCCAGGCCCTCTACCTCTTGGCCGTCGCGCAAAGGGACGCGGGCGACGCGGCCGGGGCCCGCCGGTCCGTGCTGCGCGCGCTCGAGATCGCGCCGAACTACGACAGCGCGCTCGAACTCCTGCTGGAGCTGAGGGGCGCCGGAGCTTCCGCTCGATGAGCGGGGCGCGCCTGCTGGGCGCGGCATTCCTCGCCCTCTCGACCGCGGGTCTCGCGCCTTCGGGTCCGGACGTACGCCAGTCCGCCGACGAGCTGAACGCGCCCTACGACGGCCTCTACCACTTCGCGCGGGTCCGTTACGGCGGGCGTGACGGCGGCTTCGGGTTCCGTCGGCGCGGAGGCGAGGCCACGTGGGCCCACGACTATCCGCGTGCCGATCACAATTTCCTCAAGATCATGCAGGAAGCCACGCTCGTCCCCGTGCTCACCGACGGCTCGAACGTCGTGGCGCTCGACGATCCCGACCTGTTCCTCTACCCGGCCGCGTACATCGTGGAGCCGGGCTTCTGGCAGCCGTCGGACGAGGAAGCACGCTCGCTCGGGGAGTATCTCGAGAAAGGCGGCTTTCTCATCGTGGACGACTTCCGGGGCGACGACGAGCTCGACAACCTCCAGACCCAGCTCCGGCGCGCGCTGCCGGAGGGCAACATGGTCATGGTCGGCGACACCGACGAGATCTTCGACGCGTTCTTCCGGATCACGCCGCAGGAGGTCGTCCCGCCCTACGGAGGGCTCCCTCCCTTCTGGTACGGGATCTACGAGGACAACGACCCGACCCGGCGGCTCCAAGTGATCATCAACGCCAACAACGACATGGCCGAGTACTGGGAATACAGCGACTTCGGCTACTACCCCATCGACCTGTCTAACGAAGCGTACAAGCTGGGTGTGAACTATGTAGTGTACGCCCTGACGCACTAGGAGAGGTTCCCCTGGGGACACCCAGGATCGCCCCTCCCGCACCGCGACGATAGGTTGTCCCCCCGCGGTGTCCTCCCCACCGACATCGACTGGGGCTCCCCGCCCCATCACAACTGAAACGGAGACGACCTTGGCGCACGACTCGATCGGCACCATTGCCCTCGACAACGCGAACGACGTCGCGCTAGCGGACCGGTTGAAGCACGGCCGCGAGCAGATCCTCGCCGAGGTGCGAAAGCTCATCATCGGTCAGGAAGAAGTGGTCGAGCAGGTGCTGCTCACGCTCTTCGTGGGCGGCAACAGCATCATCGTCGGCGTCCCGGGCCTCGCGAAGACGCTGCTGATCCACACGGTCGCGCAGGTGCTGGACCTCAAGTTCTCACGGATCCAGTTCACGCCCGACCTGATGCCCTCCGATATCACGGGCACCGACATCATCCAGGAGGATGCGTCCACGGGGCGGCGCGGGATGGTGTTCGCGCCCGGCCCGATCTTCGCGAACATCGTGCTGGCCGACGAGGTCAACCGCACGCCGCCGAAGACGCAGGCCGCGCTGCTCGAGGCCATGCAGGAGCACCGCGTGACGGTCCAGGGCAGAACGTACACGCTCCAGGAGCCGTTCTACGTCTTCGCGACCCAGAACCCGATCGAGCTCGAGGGCACGTATCCACTGCCCGAGGCGCAGCTCGACCGCTTCATGTTCGAGATCCTGATCGAGCACCTCAAAGAAGAAGAGGAGCTCGAGGTCATCCGCTCGACGACCGGCAACCTCGCGCCCGTGTTCAACCACGCGGTGACGGGGCCGGACCTGGTCGCGTTCCAGAAGCTGGTGCGGCGAGTGCCGGTGTCCGAGTCCGTGCTCCGCTACGCGGTCGCGCTCACACGGATGAGCCGCCCCAGCAAGAACGGGAACAGCCCCGACTTCGTGAAGAAGTGGATCGCCTACGGCGCTTCGCCGCGCGCGGCGCAGTACCTCGTGCTCGGCGCCAAGGCGCGCGCGCTCACGAAGGGGCGTTATCACGTGAGCTTCGAGGACATCCAGGCGCTCGCACACCCCGTGCTGCGGCATCGCCTGCTCACGAACTTCCACGCCGAGTCCGAGGGCAAGACGAAGACCGAGATCGTGGACATGCTCCTGAACGCTGTTCCCGTTCCGTCCTCGGGGATGTAGGCGAGAGGTCCTCAGTTGGCCGCCCCGCGCACCCGAGCCGGCTCTGGCACGCAGTTTCTCGATCCTGCCGTCCTCGGCCGGATCGGAAACTTGCAGCTGTTGGCCAAGACCGTCGTCGACGGCTTCCTGACCGGGCTGCACCGCTCGCCCTACCTGGGGTTCAGCATCGACTTCGCCGAGCACCGGGCATACATGCCCGGAGACGACATTCGGCGCATCGACTGGAAGCTCTTCGCGCGCACCGACCGGTACTACATCAAACTGTTCGAGGCGGACACGAACGCGAACTTCGTCGTCTTGCTCGACGTGTCGAAGTCCATGAGCTACGTGAGCCACTCGCTCACCAAGCTCGACTACGCGCGCTACCTCGCGGCGTGCCTGACGTTCTTCTCGAGCCAGCAGCGCGACCGCGTCGGGCTCGTCACCTTCGACAGCGAGATCGTCGAGTGGGTGCGGCCGTCCATGAAGCACCTCGACACCGTGCTGCACGTGCTCGACCGCGCGACGGCTGGGCGTCGGGGAAGTCTCGAGGCGCCGCTGCTGCAGGTGACGGAGCTCCTGGGCCGGAAGGGGATCCTGGTTCTGATCTCGGATTTCTACGAGGATCCCGACAAGGTCATCTCCGCGGTGGGGCCGCTGCGTGCGAGCGGGCACGACGTGGTCGTCTTCCACGTGATGGATCCGGCGGAGCTCGAGTTCCCGTTCGAGGATCCGTCGGGCTTCGAGGACATGGAGACGCAGGAGCAGATCCCCGTCATTCCGCTCAAGCTGCGCGAGGACTATAAGAGGATGGTGAGCGCGCATTCCGAGGCGCTCCGTGATCGCTTCACCGGGAACCGGATCGACTACACGCTCCTGGACACGTCGAAGCCGCTCGATCTCGCGCTCTTCCAGTACCTGCTCGCCCGCGAGCGACTGAGCAAGACCCGATGAGCCTTACCTTCCTCGTTCCGCTCTTCCTGCTAGGGATCGCGGGCATCGTGGTCCCCATCGTCGTGCACCTGACGCGGCGCCAGCGGCGCAACGTGGTGCACTTCCCGTCGCTCATGTTCCTGGAGAAGGTCCCCTACCAGGAGCAGCGCCGCCGCCGCATCCAGCACTGGTTCCTCCTCATGCTGCGGGCGCTCGCGCTCGCCATGCTTGCGTTCGCGTTCGCGCGGCCGTTCCTCGACGATTCTGAGCTGGGTCTCCTGGCCTCTGGCGGGCCGCGCGAGGTCGTCGTGCTCGTGGACCAGTCGTACAGCATGGAGCTCGGCGACCAGCTCGAGACCGCACGCGATGGCGCGCAAGAAGTCTTCGATGGTCTCGGTCCGCTCGACCGCGCCTCGCTGGTGAGCTTCTCGCAGGGCGCTCGCGTGCTCGCGCGTTCGACCTCCGATCGCGCGCGCCTCCAGACGGCGGTCGACACCCTACAGCTCAGCTCGGGATCGACCCGGTACGGCCCGGCGCTCAAGGTCGCGCAGGCGATTCTCGAGGAGTCCACGCTGCCGAGTGGCGAGGTCTACCTCTTCAGCGACTTCCAGCGCAACGGATGGATCGGTGACGAGGGGGTCCGGCTCCCGCCCGGCTCGAGGTTCATCCCGCGGCCGACGGGCGAGGAAGAGCTCGACGACAACTTCCTCGTCACGGACGTCACGCTACCGCGGCAGTTCGTCGCGGGTCGCGAGCGCATCACGCCGACGGCTCGCATCGTGCGCCGCGGCGGGTCGTCTCCGCGAGACGTCGAGGTCGCGCTCGAGATCGACGGCCAGCGACTGCAGTCCCGGACCGTGAGCATGGCGCCCGACGCGGCCGCGGGGGTCGCGTTCGAAGCCTTCACGCTGTCGCGTCCGCACACGCGAGGCAGCGTCTCGTTACCCGACGATGGGCTCCACGCCGACAACACGCACCACTTCGTGGTCTCGCCCGGAACCTCGCTCGCGGTGCTGATCGTGGAGGGGGCCTCGGCGGCGCGTGACGTGAGCCTCTACCTGCGACGCGCCCTCGAGATCACCGACGACGGCCGCTTCCGGGTCACCGTCCGCCGCGCGAGCAGCGTGCGGCCGGCAGACCTCGAGGGAATCGATGCGGTCTTCCTGAACGACGTGCAGATCGACGGCGCCTCGGCGGAGCGCCTACGGGCCTTCGTCGACGCCGGGGGCGGCATCCTGATCGCGCTCGGCGAGCAGGGTGGCTGGCCCGCGTCGGCCGCCGATCTCCTGCCCGGCCAAATAGGGCCGGTCCAGGATCGCCTCCAAGGGCGCGGAGGGCGCCTCGGCCACCTCGAGTACGGGCACGCCATCTTCGAGGCGTTCGCCGGGCCCCGCAGCGGGGACTTCACGGGTGCTCGGTTCTTCCGCGCGCGGGCGTTCCAGCCCTCGCCCGAAGCGGCTGTGCTCGCGCGCTTCGACGACGGGTCGGTCGCGCTCGCCGAGCTGCGTCGTGGCCGTGGCAAGGTGCTGGTGTGGACGAACACGCTCGACGGCTTCTGGAGCGACCTCGCCCTCCAGCCGGTCTACCTGCCGTTCGTGCACCGCCTCGCCGAATACCTGGGGGGCCGCGCTGAAGCGACCCCGTGGTTCACCATCGGCCAGATTGTGGACCTCGCCAATGCCGACGCCCTCCTGACCGCGGGGCTGGTGGCGTCCGAGGCGATCGGCCTGGCCGAGGGCCTCAACCAGATCGCGCTCACGCCTTCGGGCACGTCGATCCAACTGCCGGCGGACGAGGGACCGCGGTACCTGCCGCTCGAAGAGCACGGGTTCTACACGGTGCGGCCCCCGGCCTCGGAGCCGGAGCGGCCGTTCGTGCTGGCGGTCAACGTGGACATCGAGGAGTCGAACCTCACGCGCTTGGACCCCGAGCAGCTCTCGCTCCAGATCATGGCGGAGCCCGGCGCGGCGTGGGGTGGGCTTAACGTGGACCAGGCCGCCGCCCTCCAACGGGAGGACCAGGAGCGTCGCCAATCCCTATGGCGCTGGCTCCTGCTGGGCGCGCTCGCGTTGTTCATCGCAGAGACCGCCCTCTCGAACTGGGTGTCCCGCACGGGCGGGGGGGCGCAGGGGGCGGTCGCGGGTTAGTAAACGGTCAGGTGGCGGGTCTTTGCGCCACAGCGGTAGGTTGCAGGGGGCTCGCAACGGGAGAGGGACATGAGGGATTCCGACAGGCGGCTGGCGCGCACTCGAATCTTCGATGTCGTGCGGGGTGTGCGGTGGCGGTGGCGGACCCGACAGATCCTCCGCGGCTTGGTCTGGGTGGGCAGTCTCACGGGCCTGGTGGCCTTCGCGTCGGCCTTCGGCCTCGAGCGCGTGCGCTTCGCCGCCGAGTGGGTGATCGCTTTCCGCTACCTGACGTGGGGCACCCTCCTCGTCTCCGCCGTCTTCTTCCTGGTTCGCCCGTTGCGCCAGCGCGTGACCGACGCGCAGGTCGCGCTTTACCTCGAGGAGCACGAGCCCACGCTCGAGCACTCGGTCGTGAGCGCGCTCGACGACGGCGCCACCACGTTCTCTCCCGACCTACACGAGCGGGTGATCGACCTCGCGCTGGAGAAGGCGCGCCAAGTGCACTACGGTCGGCGCGTCGAGCAGGGTCGACTCTACCGCTTCGCGGGCGCGCTCACCGGACTCGTCGTGCTCGCCCTCGCCACCACGCTGCTCGGGCCGGCGCATCTCCGGAACGGTCTGACGGCGCTGCTGGTGCCCACGCGCGCCGCGGCCGCGGTGAACCCGTATTCGGTGGCCGTCACGCCAGGCGATGCCACGATCCCACGCAACTCCGACCAGATGATCACGGCTGTGCTCGGTGGCTTCGATGCCGCAGACGCGTCGATCTTCATTCGCACCGAGTCCGAGCAAGGCTTCTCGCGTCTCAGCATGCTCCCGGGCATCGAGGCCGGCTTCGAGTTGCTGCTGCTAGGTGTGGCGGAGCACACGGAGTACTTCGTGGAGTCTTCGGGCGTCCGCTCGCCGACGTTCACCATTGAGGTGGCGGACCTCCCTTACGTCGACCAGCTCGATCTCACATACATCTATCCGGCCTACACGGGCATGCCGCCTCGCGTCGTCGAGGACGCAGGGGACGTCGCCGCGCTGCCCGGGACGGTCGTCGAGCTCCGTATCGCGCCGACGATGCTCGCGCCGGCGGGCCGCTTACTCCTCGATCAGGAGGCGGCGAGCGAGCTGACGCTCCAGCCCGGCGGCACATTCACCACACGCTTCACGATCGGGGAAGACCGCTACTACTCGATCGAGCTCGCGCGCGCGAGCGGCGCGCTCGTGCCTGCGTCGCCCGAGTACACCATCGACGTGCTCACGGACCGGGACCCGTCGATCGGGTTCTCGCGGCCCGGACGGGACGACACGGCTTCGCCCATCGAAGAGTTCTACTTGGAGATGAGCGCGAACGACGACTACGGCGTTCGTGACGTGCGCCTGGTGTACTCGGTGAACGCGGGCCCCGAGGACACGATCCCGGTCTTCCAGACTTCGGGTGCGCCACTCGCCGAGGTGTCGGCCGGCCACACGCTCTTCCTCGAGGAGTGGCAGCTCGAGCCGGGCGACCTCGTCTCGTACTACGCGATCGCGCGGGACAACCGTCCCGGCGTTTCGAATCCCGTCACGAGCGACATCTACTTCATCTCGGTCCGGCCCTTCGAGCGCGCGTATCGCGAGGCCGAGCAGGGGGGCGGAGGCGGGGGTGGCGGCGGTGGCCAGCAGGAGACGCCGCTCTCCGAGTTGCAGCGGCAGATCATCGCGGCCACGTTCAACCTCATTCGGCAGCAGGACAGCTATTCCGATAGCGAGTTCAGCGAGTATGTGGTCAGCGTCGGACTCTCGCAGGAGCGGTTGATCGGTCAGGTCGGCACACTGCTCGAGCGGATGCGGAACCGCGGCCTGACCCAGCAGGACCAGGGCTTCGTCGATGTATCCACGGTGCTGCCGCTCGCCGTCGACGCGATGACGCGCGCGAAGGAGCATCTCGACCGCCAAGAACTACGCGACGCGCTCCCGGACGAGCAGGAGGCGCTGCGTTACCTCCAGCAGGCCGAGGAGACCTACGAGCGCATCGTGCAGCAACAGCAGGGCGGCGGCGGCGGGGGCGGCGGCGGCGGGGACCAGCAAGCCGCCGAGGACCTGGCCGACCTGTTCGAGTTGGAGCTCGACAAGCTCCAGAACCAGTACGAGACCGTGCAGCGTGGACAGCGCGAGCAGAGCGACAACGAGGTCGATGAGTTGCTCGAGCAGCTCCAGGAGTTGGCTCGTCGGCAGGAGCAGGAAGCCGAGCGTCAGCGCCGCAGGGCGATTCAGCAATCCGGACAGTCGTCGGGCGGCGGCCAGGCCCAGCGCGACCTCGCTGAGGAGACCGAAGAAGCTGCGCGTCAGCTGCAGCGACTGGCACGCGAGATGAACGACCAGCAGCTCGAGGAGACCGCGCGCGACCTCCAGCAGGCAGCCGAGTCCATGCGCCAGTCCGCGTCGCAGTCGGGCGCCGCGGGATCTTCAGAGTCGGCGTCTGCGCTCCAGCGGCTCGAGGAGGCGCGTCGCAGCCTCGAAGACGCGAGGGAAGCGCGGGCGGGCAGGGACACCGAGGAGGCGCTCCAGCAGGTCGAGGAGCTCCAGCAGCAGCAGCGCGAGGTGCAGCGCGACGTGCGTAACCTACCCGCGCAGCGCAGCCCGGAACGGACGCAGCAGATCGAGGATCTGCGCGAGCGGAAGGACCAGATGAATGAGGCCGTCGCGGACCTCGAGCGCGAGCTCGACCGTGCCGCCAGCGGCGCGCGCGCCGACAACCCGGAGGCCGCGCGGGACCTGCAGGCTGCCTCCAACCTAATCCGCGAGTCGAAGCTGCGTGAGAAGATCCAGTACTCCCGCGGCACTATCGAGCAGTGGGACCCGCAGTCGGCCGTGACGTTGGAGCTCAACATCGAGGCCGACCTGCAAGCACTCCGCGACCAGCTCGAGCAGGCTCAGGGCCAGTCGAGTCAGCGCTCCGAGGATCCCATGGAGCGCGCGCTCGACGAGACGCGAGAGCTGGTCCGCGGGATGGAGGCGATGGGCCGCAGGCTCAACGAGCCCGGCCAACAGGGTCAGCAAGGCGACCAGGGTCAACAGGGTCAACAGGGTCAGCAGGGCCAACAAGGCCAACAAGGCCAGGGTGGTCAGCAAGGGCAACAGGGCCAGGGTGGCCAGCAAGGCCAGCAAGGGCAGCAGGGCCAACAGGCTGGTCAGCAAGGGCAGCAGGGCCAGGGTGGCCAGCAGGGTCAGCAAGGCGACCAACAGGGTGGCGGCGGGGGCGCCGACGGCTTTGCCGGCGGCATCCGGGACTACTCGGCCTTCGGTGGCGGCACGCGCGGAGACCCGCGGCAGCTCACCCCGGAGGAGAGGCGTCAGTACCAAGGCGAGCTGGAGCAGCGCGCCGACCAACTCGGCAACCTGCGCGACCAGTTCCGAGACATGGGGCGGCCGGTCGGGGACCTCCAAGAGGTGCTCGAGGGCCTCGAGCGTCTCCAGGGGGGCAGCATCACGGACCCGCGGGATCTCGCCCTGATCCACGAGGACATGCTGGACCAGCTGAAGCGGATCGAGTTCGGGCTACGCCGCGAGGTCGAAGGGGAAACGACCCGGTGGGCCACGCTCACCGGTTCGGACGACGTGCCCGACGGGTATCGCGCCCTGGTCGAGGAGTACTACAGGTCGCTGGCGCGCGCGCAGACGAGCGCACCGAGCAACTAGCCGCAGGGCCGTTCCCGGCGGGGCAGAGGGCGGCGGGGCAACCCGCCGCCCTCTCGCACGTCCGAAACCGACGGGCCCTTGGTTTGGGACGGCCGCACGTCATTAGATTCTCCCGCCCTTCTTCCCGAGCCCACCGCCCCACATATGTCCGGACCGCAGTTCATCTATCACATGTCCCGGCTCTCGAAGATCGTCCCGCCCAAGCGGGAGATCCTCAAGAACATCAACCTCTCGTTCTATCCGGGCGCGAAGATCGGCGTGGTCGGGCCGAACGGATCCGGTAAGAGCTCGCTGCTGCGCATCATGGCCGGGCTCGACACGGACATCGTCGGCGAGGCGTGGGCCGCGAAGGGCACGAAGATCGGCTACCTGGCGCAGGAGCCGGAGCTCGACCCGAAGCTCGACGTACGCGGCAACGTCGACCTGGCGGTCCGCGAGACGCGCCAGCTGCTCACGCGATTCGAGGAGGTGAGCCTCAAGTTCGGCGAGGTCTCGAGCGACGAGGAAATGAACGCGCTCATCGAGGAGCAGGCGAAGCTCCAGGACAAGATCGACGCGTGCGGCGCGTGGGAGCTCGACCGCAAGATCGAGATCGCGATGGACGCGCTGCGCTTGCCGGCGGGTGACACCAACGTCGAGACTCTCTCCGGAGGCGAGCGGCGCCGCGTCGCGCTGTGCCGCATTCTGCTCGAGCAACCGGACCTGCTGCTTCTCGACGAGCCGACGAACCATCTCGACGCCGAATCGGTCGCTTGGCTCGAACATCACCTCGCTGCGTTCCCCGGCACGATTGTCGCGATCACGCACGATCGGTACTTCCTGGACAACGTGGCCCAGTGGATCCTCGAGCTCGACCGCGGCGAGGGCATCCCTTGGAAGGGCAACTACTCGTCCTGGCTCGAGCAGAAGAGCGAGCGACTGAGGCTCGAGGAGAAGTCGGAGTCTGCGCGGCAGAAGACGCTCCTGCGCGAGCTCGACTGGATCAGGATGTCGCCTCGCGCGCGCCACGCGAAGGGAAAGGCGCGCATCACCGCGTACGAGGACCTGCTTGCCCAGGACGAGCGAGAGCAGGTGCGCACGGCGGAGATCCTGATCCCCAAGGGACCACGGCTCGGCAAGACCGTGATCCACGCGGAGCACCTGACCAAGGGCTTCGGAGACCAACTGCTTCTCGACGACCTCTCTCTCGACGTACCGCCCGGAGCGATCGTGGGCATCATCGGCGCCAACGGCGCCGGCAAGACCACGCTCTTTCGCATGATCGTCGGCAGCGAGAAGCCCGACTCGGGCACGCTCGCCGTCGGCGACACGGTGCAGCTCGCATACGTCGATCAGTCGCGGGCGGCTCTCGACCCGAACAAGACCGTCTTCGAAGAGGTGAGCGGCGGCCAGGATATCCTCCGCTTCGGGCGCGCAGAGGTGAACCCACGCGCGTACTTGTCATGGTTCGCGTTTCGCGGGTCGGACCAGCAAAAGAAGGTGGGCGTGCTGTCAGGCGGCGAGCGCAATCGGCTCCACCTCGCCAAGCTTCTCAAGGAGGGCGGCAACGTCATGCTCCTCGACGAGCCCACGAACGACCTGGACGTCGATACGCTGCGCGCACTCGAGAATGCGATCCTCGACTTCGCAGGATGCGTCCTCGTCATCTCCCACGACCGTTGGTTCCTGGACAGGATCGCCACGCATATCCTGGCGTTCGAGGGCGACTCGCGCGTCTTCTGGTTCGAGGGCAACTACCAGGAGTACGAGGAGAACCACCTCCAACGTGTGGGCGCAGAGGCCGCGCAGCCTCACCGGCTCAAGTACCGGAAGCTGGTGCGGGACTGAGGGCGGTAGGCGCTTCCATGCGTTCGCCTGACACGCGACGAGCGGCCGCCTTATCTTGACCGCGGCAGTGCTCGTGCATCAGGAAGCGGCCCGTGGCGCGTAAGAATAAGAAGAACAAGAAGAAGGAATCCGCGAGGAAGCAGGCCACCAAGCGGAACGCCGAGGCGAGTGCGGATGTGGCACCCTCCGGCGACACGGCGCCGGTGGCTGTAGTGCACATGCCCCCTGCCGCGGCCGCGGAGCCGGCGCCGCTCCCGTCAGCGCCCCTGGCCCCCGCTCCGCCCTCCGATCTCGACGAGCCGGTCGTGGAGGACATCGACCTCGATCTCGACGCCGACGCCGACTACGCGAGCCTGGTGGCGCAGGTCGCTGGGTTGCCGGACGACACAGCTCCGCCAGCCCCCGGGCCCGCGCGGAGGCCTCGACCCGCGAAGCCCGTGCCGACCGAGGACCTCGTCGAAGTGCTCGATCTGGACGACGACGAGGGGGCCTCCGAGGCGATCGACCGTTTGCTCGCCCAGGCCTTGGGGGGCGCGCCGCGCGAGGAGGCGACGCCCGAACCGGAAGTGGCCTTCATCGACCTCGACCTCGACGCCGACGTGACGCCGGCGCCGCCCCGCGCGCGTGCGTCACGGCCCGCGCCGGCCGGCGGCCCTCCTCCCTCTCGACTCGTGCAGGCCGCGGCGGCGGGAGGAATGGACGATGTCGATGAGCCCGGCATCTCGCTCGATCTCGGCGAGGTCAGCACGCCCGAGGCCCGCTACCGCGTGCCGGTCGCGGATACTCGCCAGGCCGCTCGCTGGAAAGCGCTCGCCTCCGGCGTGCTCCTCGTCTTGGCGGGCGCGGTGGCCGTCGCTCCGCCGCAATGGGTCCGCCCGGAGCCCCCGGCGCAACTCAACGCCGCTGCCCGGACGCGCGACATCCGCATGGCGCTCTTGCTCCAGGCACAGCAGGTGGAGGCCTTTCGCGTGCAGTCGCAGCAGCTTCCCAACAGCCTGGACGAGCTGCTCGCACTGCTAAGTGGCGTGCGCTACGCGCGCTCGGGCAACCGCGCGTATCAGTTGATCGCGTACGAAAGCGACGGCAACGCCATCGTGTACGACTCGGCGAATCCCGCGCAGCCATTCCGTATTCTCATGAGCGCGTGGGCCCCCGGGAGCGCGCCGTGAGCTTCATGAGAGGCAGGACCGGAGCGACGCCGAGCGACGTGCTCGTCTTCCTGGCCACCGTCAGCCTGGCCGCTACCCTGCTGTACCCGGCGTGGAGTGCGCGCGGGTTCCGCAGTCGCGTAGCCAGCGCGGCGGCCGATGTCGATGGGCTCGCCGCCGCCGCTCGTTCGACCCTGGAGTTCGGTGGGCCCTGGCCCAGCCCGGCCGCACCCGGCGAAGCGCCCCCCGAGCTGATCGGCCTCTCCGCTGAGGGGGGCATCTTCTCGAGACTGGACTACACGCTGGGCTGGACGTCCTGGCAGGTCGTGGACTCGGTCGAGGCCCCTCCCCCCCCTCCCGCCATCGCCGGTGACGCGCCGCCGGACTCCGTGGGCCCGATGCTGGAGCCGATCGTCAGGACGGTCGGGGGGATCGCTGTCTACTCGGGCGACAGTGCTCTGCTCGCGGAGCTGTCGCAGCGGTACGCCCGCGAGGTCTCGTTCGTGCTCGACTCGATGTGGCTGCTCGTGCTCCCCGAGAGGGGCGACGCTTCGGTCGGGAGTCGCTGACGGCTTAACCGCGCGCGACGTCCTCGGACCACGTCGCGAGCGTCGCGCAGAGCTCGTCCAGCACGTCGTCGTCCGTGCGCCCGGATCGCTTGGGCACGTGGAAGCCGTGGTCCGCCCCCTCGACAACGTGCAATGACGGAGGCGGGCGCACGCCCGCGAGGGGCGGCCTCAGGAGATCCAGGTCGGCGAGCTTGTCGCGCGTACCTTGCAGGAAGAGCATCGGCAGGCGCACGTCGGTCAGGTGCGCGCCGCGCGCCGCCGACGCACGGCCCGGCGCATGGAGGGGAAAGCCGAAGAACGCCAGTCCGCGCACGCCGGGCAGCGGCTCCTCGGCAGCCGCTAAAGACGTCATGCGCCCGCCCATCGACTTGCCCCCCGCGAACAGCGGGAGCCCCGGCGCCAACCGCGCAGCCTCCGCGACGGCCGAGCGCACGGTCTTCATGAGCACAGGCGCTGGATTGGGCGCCCCGCGTCCCGCCTCCGTGTAGGGGAAGTTGTAGCGAAACGACGCGACTCCAGCCCCGGCGAGGCGCTCCGCCACCGCCTCCATGAACGCGTGGCGCATGCCCGCCCCCGCCCCGTGCGCGAAGACATACAGCGTCCGGACGTCGCGGGGACGGACGAGGATGGCCGAGACGTTCCCCGAGGACGCGGTCGCGAGGAAGCGGTGCTCGGAGGTAGTGGTCACGCGCGGCTACTCCTTGGGTCAGCCGATCCCGACCCCGAGCCCGAGGCTCAGGATCGGCCAGAACTTGAGGTACGATCCCGCGTCGTCCTCGAATTGTGCCGCCTCCTGATCGAGCGCGGTGCGCAGGGGCACCGCGTCGTCCGACAGCGTTCCGCCTTCGGCGCTGAGCTGGACGTTGGGCTCGCCCATCAGCGCCACGCCGAAGTCGACGAACAGCCCGATGCCCGGAGTCGTGTGTCTGCCGAAGCCAATCAGCACGTACGGTACTGTGCCGTCGGAGGCGAGCACGCCCACCAACGTGCCGATCTGCTGCGGGGAGAACCGGTCGCTCCCGACGTCCGTCGAGTCCGTGAGGACCGCGGAGAAGCTCGGGTCGTCGGACTTGAAGAGCAGTCCTCCGCCAATGCGCATGGCGCCGTTTAGGTAGACGTCCACGCCGACGTTGTACAAGGTCGGCAGTTCGAACGTGACGTCGATGCCGCTCAGCGTGAGCGATGGCTCGATGGGAGTCAGCCCCATTCCTCCGCGGACGACGACCCGTTCGCCCAGTCCGAGGGCGACCTCCCCACCGAGGCCCAGGGTTCCGACGCGGCCGCCGATGCCCACGGCCTGGGCTCGTGCGTCGTCCGGAAGTGTCGCGGCCACGGCGAGCGCGACCACGAGTACGGACTTCTTCAGCATGACTGCCTTAGGCCGTGGGTCTTCGCGGCTTCGGGGCGTCGCGCTGGGCGGCCCGCGCGACGCATCAAGGTAGCTAGAAGACCCTGACTGCGATGAACGCTCCCACGTAGGCGAGCAGCAGCATGTACGCGAATTGCAGAGCGGGCCACTTCCAGCCGGCGGTCTCGCGACGCATGACCGCTACCGTCGACATGCACTGAAGCGCGAACACGAAGAAGATCAGAAGGCCGATCGCGGCACCCGGCGTCAGGTCGCGACGGAGCGCCTCCTGCAACCCGAGCGAGTCGTCGGCCGTGTCCTCCACGCCGTAGATCGTGCCCAGCGTTCCAACGATCACCTCGCGCGCGGCCAGCGACGTCACGAGCCCGACGCCGATGCGCCAATTGAACCCGAGGGGCTCGATCGCGGGCTCGATCAACTGCCCCATGCGCCCGAGCGCGCTGTCGTCGATGGGCGGCGGCCCGCCCTCGCTCCGCGGGAACTGCGTGAGCGTCCACAACACGATCGCGACCGCGAAGATGATCGTGCCCGCGCGCCGCAGGAAGACTCGACTCCGGTCGAGCAGTCGGAGCCCGAGCGAGCGCGGGGAAGGCAGTCGATACGGCGGGAGCTCCATGAGGAACGACGACGGCTTGGCCCTCAGAAGCGTGCGCTTGAGCAGGAACGCCGTGCCCACAGCGGCGAGGATGCCGAGCCCGTAGAGACCGAGCAACACCGCGGCCCTCTGGCCCAGGAACGGTCCGAGCAGCGGGCGGTCGGGGATGAACGCCGCGATGAGCAGAGCGTACACCGGCAGCCTGGCCGAGCACGTCATGAAGGGCGTGACGAAGATCGTCGCGATTCGGTCGCGCTCGTCGTCCACCGTCCGGGCAGCGAGGATCGCCGGGATGGCGCAGGCATACCCCGACAGCAGCGGCAAGAAGGCCCGGCCCTGAAGCCCCACGCGGTACATCATGCGATCCGCGATCACCGCGGCCCGCGCCATATACCCCGAGTCCTCGAGGATGCCGAGGAAGAGGAACAGGATCAGGATCTGTGGGAGGAAGACCACCACCGAGCCCACGCCGGCCCAGATGCCGTCGACGAGAAGCGAGCGGAACCAGGCGTCGGGAAGCGTCGCCGCGATCCAATCCCCAGAAGTCGAAACGACGACATCCACGCCGTCGATGAGCGGCGTCGCCCACGCGAACATCGCCTGAAAGACGACCAGCACGACCGCCAGGAATACGAGCGGCCCCCAGACCCGGTGCAGACAGATCGCATCGAGCCGTTCGCTCGCGAGGGACGGCCCTGGAGGCACGAAGCCCGCCTCTGTCACGATGCCCCGCACGCGACGACGGCGCTCCGCGAACGCATCCATCATCGGGAGCACGGTCCCATGCGGAACGTTGGTGACCGCGCGCCCATGCGGACCAGCCGTGCGGCTTGCGACGCCCGCGAGAAAGCTTCGGACGGCATCGATACCTGCGCCTTCGCGCGCATCCGTACGGATCACCTCGACGACGCCGAGTCGGGCCGCGAGTACCGCGTCGTCGACTCTCCCGCCGCGCGCCTCCAGCTCGTCGCACATATTGAGGACGAGCAGCGTGGGCAGGTCGAGCTCGAGCACGGGCTCGACGAGCATGAGCTGGCTCTCGAGCCGCGTGGAGTCCACGATGAGGACGAGCGCGTCGGGGCTGCGAAGCCCCTCGATCCGGCCCTCGAGCACGTCGCGCGTGATCTTCTCGTCGAGCGTCCGGGCGGAGAACCCGTGCACGCCGGGGAGGTCGACCAAATCGACCGAGCGCTCCGCGTCGACCTGCACGCGCCCGACATGCTTCTCGACGGTGACGCCCGGATAGTTGGCGACCTTCTGGCGGAGACCTGTCAGTCGGTTGAAGAGCGTCGTCTTGCCGGAGTTCGGAGGGCCGATCAGCGCGACGAGGGGGCCACCGGGATCGTCGAGCAGGGTCGTGGCCGACGCGGTGCCTGGCCCTTCGCCCTCGCAGTGCGCCTCACCCACGCGGGAGGACGCGCCTCAGCCCACTTCCTGGAGCGAAGTGAGGAGGCGCACGCAAAGGCAGGCCGCCGTCTCCCGCCGCAGGGCTAGCAGCGAGCCGTCGACGGATACGATCGCGTGGCCCGACGGGGAGGATCTCACCGGACAGATGCGGCACCCCGGCAGCACCCCGCGCTCGAGCAAGGGCTCGGCCTGATCGGCCGGAAGGTCGATGCTCACGAGCTCGACCGTCTGGCGCAGCGGGATGGAGGGGAGTCGCAGGTCCAAGGGCTTACTTAGTGAAACGAATGGTGAGGCGAGTGGGCTGAGAATGAAATTGACTCTCAACCAACCTAGGCGGCCCCAACCCGGCGCGAAAGGGGCCAGAGATGGCTAGGCGGCCACCAATCGCCACACCTGCGCCACCAGGAAGCACACGGTGAATCCCATCGCGAGCGGAAGCGCCGTGGCCAACGTGGTCCATTTGGCGCTCCGCGTCTCCTGGAAGATCGTGTAGATCGTCGTCGAGCACGGGTTATGGAGGAGGCTGAAGAGCATCAGGTTGACCCCCGTGAGGAGCGTCCACCCCCCGGCGCGCAGGAGCTCTGAGGTCGCACCGACCGAGTCCGCCTCGAACATGACGCCGGCGCCGGAGCCACCCGCCAGGCCCCCCGTCAGGACGGTGAGCATGAGGACGGTCGGAATCACGATCTCGTTCGCAGGGATGGCGACCACGTACGCGAGCAGGATCACGCCGTTCAGGCCGAGCAGGAGCCCGACCGGATTGAGCCAGCCGACCAAGTGCTGCGCGAGGCTCTCACCCCCGAAGGAGATGTTGGCGATGAGCCAGATCACCGCGCCCGCAGGAGCGGCGAAAACCACCGCCCTCCAGAGGACGATCAGCGTCCGATCGATGATCGACGTGTAGAGCGTCTGCAGGATGCGCGGCGGCCGGTAGGGCGGAAGCTCGAGGCTGAAGCTCGTCGCCTCTCCCCGCAGCACGGTCCGGGAGAGCAGCCAGGAGGAGAGGAACATCATCGTGATGCCGAGCAGCGCGATGCCCACGACCGCCGCGGCGCTCACAAGACCGCCCAGGCTCGCCGGCGCGAGGGCACCGATGAAGATCGTCGCGATCAGGATCTGCGTCGGCCAACGCCCGTTGCATAGCGAGAAGTTGTTCGTGATGATCGCGATCAGGCGCTCGCGCGGGCTGTCGATCACGCGCGTCGCCACGACGCCCGCGGCGTTGCAGCCGAACCCCATGCACATGGTAAGCGCCTGCTTGCCGTGCGCGCCGGCCTTCTTGAAGAGCGCGTCCAGGTTGAACGCGACCCTCGGCAGGTAGCCGAAGTCTTCGAGTAGCGTGAAAACCGGGAAGAAGATGGCCATCGGAGGCAGCATGACGGCGATGACCCACGCGGTCGCGAGGTAGACGCCATCCAGGACGAATCCACTCAACCACCAGGGCACGGAGGCAGCCGCGGCGACCCCGTTGAGCCACGGGTGCACCGTACCGATGAGAAGCGTGGCGAGCATGCCGGAGGGGACGTTGGCCCCCTCGATCGTGATCCAGAACACGATCGCCAGGATGAGCAGCATGAGCGGGAAGCCGAACACCCGGCTCGTCAGCGCCTTGTCGAGCTTGCGGTCGAACGCGAAGCCGGCACGCTTCAGGCCCGTCATCTGGGCACGGCCAGCCACCTCCTCTGCCGCATCGTAGCTGTGCTGGGTGACCACGTCGTGGAAGTCGGTCGGCAGGTCCCAGCGCCACCGCGTCGCCGCGTCGAGGAGGCGTTGACGGTCGGCCTCCGGCGGCGGCGCGTGCACTGCCTCCTGGCTTCCGCTGGCGAGCTGACCCAACTCTCCGGAGCGCACCGCCTCCTGGACCGCCTCGTCGGCGTTGAGGAGCCTGAGTGCCACCCACCGCGAGTTCGGCACCTCGGGATACACCGACTCGACGACCGGCGCCAGGCCGACCACCGCGCGTTCCACGTCCGGTGCGTAGCGACCCGCGCGGAATGGGGATGTCGTCCGCGTCCCTGCCGCCACGTCGAGGGCCGCGGAGATGAGCTCGTCGATGCCGGAGTCCTGGCGCGCCACGCCGGGAATCACCGGCACACCGAGCTCCTTCTCGAGTCGCACCGGGTCGACCGCCACTCCGTGCCGGCGCGCCTCGTCCATCAGGTTCAGGAAGACGACCACCCGGTCCGTGATCTCGAGGATCTGGAGGACCAGGTTGAGGTTGCGCTCGAGCCGCGTGGCGTCGACCACCACCACGGTGACGTCCGGGCGGCCGAAGAGGACGAAGTCCCGAGCTACCTCTTCATCCACGCTGCCCGCCTGCAGGGAATACGTCCCGGGAAGATCCACGATCTTGACGCGCTTGCCGTCGTGCTCGAACGCGCCCTCGGCCCTCACCACGGTCTTGCCGGGCCAGTTGCCGGTATGCTGCCTGAGTCCCGTCAGAGCATTGAAGACCGTGCTCTTGCCGGTGTTGGGGTTACCGGCGAGCGCGATCAGGTAGTCCCACCGGTCGGGGCTGAGACCCAGCCGGACGAGACTCTTGGTACGGTGCTCCGCGCAGGAGCCGCACGAATCCAAGGCGAGGCTGGCCATCAGCCGACCGCCTCCATGGCTTGGACGACGCGTTCGATCCGGATCCACTCGGCCTGCTCGCGCCGCAGCGCGATGAGCGCGCCCCGGATGCGATATGCCACGGGGTCCCCACCCGCGCTGACGAGTTCGGGCACGATCTCGGTTCCTTTCACGACGCCGAGGTCGAGTAGCCGCCTACGCTGGGACCCTCGGCAGGCCGGAGAGAGATCCACGACCCGCCCGCCGTCGCCCAGCGAGAGGTCGAGCAGCGTCTCCGCGGGCCGGTCGGCCGATGCGCCCGCCGGTAGATGGCGTACCGAGACGTTGCGAGCGACCACGGCGGCGATGGGCCACTCACGGCCGCGCGCGCGTACGAGCACCATCCGGTCGGAGCGCTCGAGCACGTCGAGACGCGCCCCGAGGCCGAGGCCGTCCGCGAGAAGAGCGTCGTAGATCTCGCGCGGCTCGTCTTCCAGGTGCACGATCTCGACGGTGCGGCCTGGCCCGGCGCCCGCGAGGGTGAGGCGCTCGACCTCGGGTAGCTCGCCCCCCGGGGTCGGGATCGGGTCCCCGTGGGGGTCCCAGGCGGGATGACCCAGCCGGGCAGCCAGTTCCTCCGCCTCCGCAGCAGAGAGCGCGTGCTCCATCAGGTCCGCCTCGGCGTGCCACTCCCCCGGGGGCACACCGGTGCGGTCGGCGAGATAGCGCTCCCACAGCCGATGCGTGCGAACCAGCCTGAGCGCTGAGTCCCGCCCGTGGTCGGTGAGCCGCGGGCCCGCCTCTTCCGAGCGCACGAGCCCCAGGTCGACGAGGCGAGAGAGGAGCCCCACGGCCTTCCCGGTCGACACCTCGAGCTGGCCCGCGATGCTCTCGAGCGTACTGATGCGCCCGATGCTCTCGCACGTGTACACGTACTTCAGGGCATCCTCAACGAGCACCCGCTCGGTGTGCCGCGACGCCCGGGCGACGCGCGCCACCAGCCCGACCCGAGGCCACGCGAGCAGCGCGGCGACCGCGACCAGGGCCGCGAACACGAGGAGTGCGAGTCGGGGGTCCACCATACTGCGAAAGACCTTTGGAATATTTTTAGGCGCGACTAAAAATGATGCAGGAGACCTCGGTGTCAAGCGGGTGGTGTGCCCCGTGCTTGCCGCCGACTGGGGCGGCAGCGAAGCTCTCTGCCATGGATCGTTGCGGACGGAATGGCTGCGGGCCCGGCGCTGCTTGGGGTACCTGATCGCCGCGCTCGCGGCGCCCGCCGCAGGCCCTCTGCTCTATCGGCTCCTCCATGAGCGTCCGCGGGCGGCTCGGATCCTCGACAGCTTCGTGTACGTGGCCGTGCCGCTGCTCGTCGCGTGGCAGGTGGTGCCGGACGCCTGGCAACGCAGGAGCGTCCTTCCCCTTCTTGCCGTCGGTGCCGGCGTCCTGATCCCCACGTGGATCGAGCGCGCCTCCCACGCCCTTCGGCACCGCACCGACGCGTTCGCCCTCGTCGTCGGGCTCTCCGGGCTGGTGCTCCACGCCCTGCTCGAGGGCGCGGCGCTGGCTCCTCTCGAGGAGGCGAGGCCCGCGGTCTCGTTCGCATTGGCCGTCACGCTCCATCGCGTTCTGGAGGGACTCGTCGTCTGGTGGCTCTTGCGCCCTCGCTACGGGATCGGCGTGGCGGTGGTGGGAGTCGGCGTCCTCCTCACGGCGACCCTGACCGGACTCGGGGTGGGACTGGAACTCCTCGCGGGCGTGGACGGCTCCGGAGTCGCGCTCTACCAAGCGCTCGTCGCCGGCTCGCTCGTGCACGTGGTCTTTCATCAGGGGCGTCATGACCACAGCCATTGAGCGGCCGAGGCACGCGCGCGCGGCTGCTGGGAGCCGGGTCCGGCTGGCGCCCCGCCGGCCTGCCGCCGATGATTAGCTTCGCCTCGTGCCCCCGCTGATCCACTTCTTCCGTCGTCGCGAGAGGGTCTCGACGTGATGAGCGCTCGCGCAGTCCTGCGCATGTCGGGACCGATGCTGGCCTGCGCGCTCCTCTCTCCGGCACTCGCGGCGCAGTCGACGTTCCAGGCCAGACTTTCCGCGGACACCGTCGACGTCGGCGAGGTGTTCGAGCTCCGCGTGCGTGTTCCAATCCCTGCCGGCAGCGTCGTCCACTTCCCGGACACGGTGGCGACGACGGAGGTGCTCGAGAGCGTCGGGCCCGTGCGGTGGAGCGCGGAGCCCGAACCCGCTGGGGGTGCGACGCTCACGCTCGCGTATCCGGTCATGGCGTACGGAGCGGGCATGGTTCCGGTCCCGGGCTTCGACGTCTTCGTCAGCCCTTCGGGAGGCGGAGGCGAGGGCGCGCTACTGCCGGGAGGGTCCGTCGTGGGAGCGTGGAACGCCGCACCCACGCGGGGCGCGGCCTACGTGCGTCCGCTCAGAGTCCCGCGCCGAGGCGTGTGGGTGACCCCAGTCTTCACGCCCGAGCAGGTCGAGGCGGGGATCGAGCCGATGCCGTCGGCCGACGTGCTCGGATCGAGTTGGCACTGGCCCTCCGCGGCGGCCGGCCTCCTTTTCACGAGCTTGCTGGCCGTCGTGGTCGTCCGGACCGCGCGTGCCCGGATGGAGCCGCGAGCGCGAAGCGCGCGTGACGGCACGCCGTGGACACCCCAGGCGTCACGCCAGCACGCGCTCGCTGAGTTGGATCGGCTTCTCGAGGAGGGCCTGCACGCAAACGGCCGCACGCACGAGCTCTATACACGCAGCAGCTCGGTCGTGCGCCACTACGTGAAGCGGCTGAACCCGGAGTACTCGGCCGCCTTCACTAGCTCAGAGTTGATGGGCCGGCTGGGAGCCCGCCGCACGAACAGGCACGAGAGCGCCGCGCTGTTCGAGCAGATGGGGACTGCAGAGGTCGTGAAGTTCGGGCGTCTCCGACCGGGAAGCAGGGAAGCTGAAGCGCACGTGCGGTCGCTCCGCGCGTGGGTCGAAGGATCGGGCGGCACGCCGTGGTGACCTTCGAGCTCGCGCGCCCGGCCTGGCTCTGGCTGCTCGCCATTCTGCCGCTGTGGTGGTGGTACGTCCGCCCGGGCTCGGGTTGGGGGCTGCTCGTCGCTCGCGGCGACGAGGCCCGGTCCGTGTCGCTGCGTCGCTGGACGGCCGCGGCCGTCGAGGGCGCCCCGCGACTCCTCCGCGCCGCGGCCGTCGCGTGCTTGGTGGTGGCGCTCGCGAGGCCGCAGCTCGTGCGCACCTATCGGGAACCGCGCAGCGAAGGCGTTGGCATCGCCATCGCCATCGACCTCTCCACGTCGATGTGGGCGCTGGACATGGGACCGGGAACGACGCGTCTCCAGGCAGCCAAGGAGGCCGTGCAGCGCTTCCTCGTGAGTCGCGACGCCGACGACGACATCGGGCTCGTGTCGTTCGCTGGAGAGGCCCACGTCCGACTTCCGCTCACCTACGATCGGTACGTGGTGCAAGAGGCTGTCTCTGGGCTCGAGGTCGGGCTGCTCCTCGACGGCACGGACATCGCGGGCGCGATCGCGATGGGCGCAGGGCTCCTCAAGGATGCGCCGCAGAGCAGCAAGATGCTCATCCTCGTCACGGACGGCGCACACAACAAAGCCGGCCTCGTCCCCGGCATGGCCGCGAGGGCCGCAGCGGCCGTCGGCGTGACGATCTTCCCGATCGCGATCGGCTCGGAGGAGGCACTCCAGCGGGGCGGCTCCGGCATGGAGACCGTCCTCGCGCAAGCGGCCCGCATCACCGGCGGGCGCTACTTCCGTGCGACGGACGTCTCGGCACTCGATCAGATCTACGCGGAGATCGATCGGCTCGCGGTCCGCTCCGAGGAGATCGTCGAGCGGACCGAGGTCACGCCGGTGGGGCACTGGTTCTTCCTGGCCGCGCTCGCCCTCCTCGTGGGCGGGAGCACGCTGCGCGCATCCCCGTGGGGAGTCCTGCCATGACGCTCGCGCGCCCGGAGTTGCTCGCGCTCGTGCCGCTCGGCGCGGCGCTCCTCACGCTCGCGCTCGTGGTCCAGTGGAAGCGCCTCCGGAGGCTCGAACAGCTGTTCGGCGATTCCGCGCTCCGGCGGCTCCTCCCGCTCGCGGCGCGTCGTTTTCCCGTCGCCCGCCTGCTCTGCCTCGTGCTGGCGGGCGTCGCGATCGCCCTTGGCGCAGTGGGCGTTGCGCAGGACGCGCCCGCGCCCCCTCCGCCCGTAGCGCCGCTCGACCTGGCAATCGCGGTCGATGTGTCGCTCTCGATGGGCGCGGCCGACACCGAGCCCAGCCGCGTCGCCCGCGCGCGGCAGGTCGTCACGCGTCTGTCCGAGGCCCTGCCGGGAGCACGCACCGTGCTCGTGGTCTTCGCAGATTGGCCCTACACCCTCGTGCCTCCCACGGACGATCCCGCCGTCGTGGGCTATTTCGCAGAGGCGCTCGAGGCGAACCTCCTGCTCGACCGTGACCAAGGGACCGCACTCTCGGCCGCGATCGCGCAGGCGCGTGAGGCGCTCGCGTCGCGTCCTCGCCCGGGGGCCCGCCGCGTGATCCTGGTGCTCTCCGACGGTGGCGCGCACGAGGGCGAGTCCGCGGTGCTCGCCGAAGCCGCTGCCGCAGCCGCGGACGGCTTGGAGGTGTGGGCGGCGGGGCTCGGCACCGAACGCGGCGCGGAAATCGGGACCGAGACCGGTCCGGTGTTGGACGCAGGGGGCGTCCCCCTGGTGGCACGCCTCGACGAGGCTCTCTTGCAGCGGATGGCCGCGGCTGGAGGCGGACGCTACGAGCGCGTGAGTGACGACCGAGGCCTGCGCTCGCTCGTCGCCGGACTCCAGGATCTGGCGGAGCCATCGGCGACGGACCGCCCCGCGTCCGGAGACCTGACCTTCCTGCTCGCGCTCTTCGCGTTCCCGCTGCTCCTGATCGAGGGGGCCTTGGACGGGGGGAGGGGCGCGCGGCCCCGGGAGGACGCATGAGCCGCGTCGAACAAGCTCTTTGGCTGCGCGCGACTGGAGCGATGCTGCTCTGTCTTCTCGGCGTCGTCCTCTCGGGCACCATCGAGCGGAGAAGCGACGAGCGGGGGAACCGCCTCTACCGGAACGGGAACTTCCCCGGAGCGGCACGCCTGTACGGCGACCACGCGCGCGCCGACTCCGCCCTGGACCGCCTTCACTACAACTTCGGCACGACGCTCATCGATCTGGGCAGCCCCTCGGCCGCTGGCGAGCTCGAGAGAGCCGCCGCGAGCCCCGACAGCGGTCTGCGCGTGCGGGCCCTCTTCAACCTCGGCCGACTGCACCTCCTGCGCGCGCGGGAGGCTCCCGCGTCCGACTCGGCGAGGGCGTACGCCGGCCGGTCCGTGGATGCCAACAAGCAGGTCCTCCGCCTCGAGCCCGGCCGGGCGGACGCGCGTTGGAACCTCGCGCTCGCGCAGCGGATGCTCGACTCCATGAACGCCGAGTCCGGGCGCGCGGGCACGGAGAGCGTGGATGGATCGTCCGACTCGGACGAGCGCGTCCTTTCAGACGAGCTCCGCGAGTTCGAGGACGACAGCGAGGTGAACGACGCTCCTCGCCAGGGCGCCGACGAGGCGCTCGCCCAAGCCGACGAGTCGACCCCGCTTTCCGAGGTCGAGGCCATCCTGTCGGCCGATGTCGATCGGTCGGTCATCGTGAGGAAGCTCCTCACCTACGAAGGACGAGTGCAGCGCCGGGTGCGGGCCGGCCGCGCCTCGCCCCGCTGGTGACGGCTTGGGTGCCCCGGCCGAACCTGTTAGAAATAGGAATTGGCGGGCCCCGGGTGGGCTCCCGCCTCATGCGGCATCGGCCGCTTTGACAAGCGGGAGACCACGAAGTCGCGAGAGCGCCGGTCGCTTCGCGTCCACCGTCGGCCGTCGGCCTGATTCCCTCGGGGATCGGACCCCTGGATGAGCGGGCGGGAGGCCTTCACGCCGCCGGCTCGTACCTGATCGTCGGCGCCCCGGGACCCGCCAAGATGGTGGCCGCCCTGCAGTTCCTGCATGCGGGGAGCCAGATCGGCGAGAAGTGCCTGCTCCTGAGCAACGCCGACCTGGAGGGCATGCTCGGCGTGGCGAGAGGCTGGGGCTTCGACTTCGAGCGACCCTGGGAGCAGGGCACGATGAAGCTCCTCGGGTTCAAGGACGACTTCGAGCTGCGGGCGATTCGCTCGGTCGAGCCGGACGAGGTCCTGGAGGAACTCGACGCCCTCGTGGGACGCGACGTGGTGAACCGGACCCGGTTTCCTGGACAAGGGGGCGGCCTAATCAGGCCGCCATGCGGGTGAGCTGCTTGCGGATCTCGGCCGGGGTCTTGTGGCCGTGCCGCTCGACGAGCCAACCGCGGTTGTAACGCTCGATGAACTCTCCGATCACG
>SHZR01000007.1 GCA_009692205.1 Gemmatimonadota bacterium
GCAACGAGATCGAACGCCTCTTCCGCAGGCTCAAAGGCTTTCGCAGAATCTTCTCGCGCTTCGACAAGCTCGACGTCATGTTCACCGCCTTCATTCACTTCACCCTCATCGCTGAGGTCCTGCGTTAGTGTGAACAGGCCCTAGCTCGCTAGCCTGGCGCGCCGATTCGAACCTTCGGGTCTCCATCCTTGGCAGGCTCCCGACGCCCCCGTAGGTTGGCTGCCCCGTCGTCCCGCGGATGCGGGCCGCCGAAGTAGCCGAGTTCGTACCCTTCCAGCGAGCGTGATCGACCATGTCCCGAAAGAACCACCTGTTGTCCGTGTCAGCGGCTGTCGCTGCGGCGGCGACCCTTACCGTGGCCGCGTGCTCGACCACTGGCACGTCCGGCGGCGCTTCCGCCGAGTTTGCCATGGCGACCATGGCCCCCACCAACAGCGCCCCGAACCCGTATCGCACCATCGAGGGCTGGGCGAAGATGCCCGCGGGAAGAAGCTGGGGCTCTACGAGCTCGGTAGACGTCGACCGCGACGGCGTGAGCATCTGGGTGGCCGAGCGTTGCTCGACCAATCAGAGGGGCTGCCTCATCAACAACACCCTCGACCCCGTCCTCAAGTTCGACGCCAACGGCAACCTCGTGGAGAGCTTCGGAGCCGGCCTGATCGTATGGCCGCACGGGATTCACGTGGACCGTCAGGGCAACGTCTGGATCATCGACGGTCAGGACAATCGGCCCCAGACACCTCGGGGAGGCGGCGCTGCTCCACCGATGCCCGCTCGGATCTATGGCCAACAGGTGATCAAGTTCAGCCCGACCGGTGAGGTGCTGATGACGCTCGGCCGCGCTGGCGGCGTTCCCATGGACCAGATGGCAGCCGCCGGGGCGCGGCAGGACTTCTTCTGGCAGCCCAACGACGCGTACGTCGCGCCGAACGGAGACATCTTCGTCGCCGAGGGCCACGGCCAGGGCCGCAACCGCATCATCAAGTTCAACGCCCAGGGCCAGTATCTGATGGAGTTCGGCACCACCGGAACCGGGCCTGTCCAGTTCAATCAGCCGCACTCGCTCGCCATGGACTCGCAGGGGCGCCTCTTCGTGGCGGACCGCGGGAACAACCGCATCCAGATCCTGGATCAGAACGGCGGATTCATTGCGGAGTGGTACCAGTTCAGCCGCCTGAGCGGGATCTACATCGACGCGAACGACATCCTCTACGGCGCGGACTCGGAGTCGGGGTCGGTGAACCCGGATCACGGTACGTGGCTGCGCGGGATTCGCGTCGGGAACGCGCGCACGGGTGAGCTCATGTATCACATCCCCGATCCGAACCCGGCGTGCAGCGGTACATGCACCGCTGAGGGCGTGGTCGCGGACCGCAACGGCGTCATCTACGGCGCCGAAGTCGGTCCGGCACCTGGGCGGCTGCAGCGCTACGTGAGGTAGCGGCCGAACCCCATCGGGTTCTCTCACGAGGCCCTCCCGTCCGGTTCGCCGGGCGGGAGGGTTTCGCTTGTCCGGGCACCCGTGCGGGCCGTGCGGCAGCCCTCCATCGTACCGAACAAAGACCGAACATGTTTCCAAACGCCACGAGGCCAGGCCGATGTCCACGTCCCGCCCCGCCACGCCCCCGATGTTCATTTCCGCGCCCGACATGCTCGCCCACTGGCAAGGGCACCGTCGCCTGACCCGCCGCGTGATCGACCTATTCCCCGAGGACAAGATCTTCTCCTTCTCGCTCGGCGGGATGCGCACGTTCGGCGAGCTCACCAACGAGATGCTCATGATGGCCGCACCGATGGCGCACGGCCTCGCTACCCTCGAGTGGCATGCTTATACGCCACGAACGATCGCCACGAAGGCCGACCTCCTCGCCACTTGGGATGAGAGCACGCGCGTGATCGACGAGGCCTGGGGTCGTATCCCCCCCGAGCGCTTCCAGGAGACGCTGGCCTCGTTCGGTCAGTACACGGGCACCGGCCACTGGCAGGTCACCTACGTCGTGGACAACGAGATCCACCACCGGGGGCAGGGCTACGTGTATCTGCGCGCGCTCGGGATCGCGCCCCCGGCGTTCTGGGAGCGGTGAGCGTCGATTGGCTTGATGAACGTACGGTACGCCGAATGGTGACGGCCCGCCGGACGTTGCGCTGACGCCTTTTCAGCGCCCGGCCACCTCGTCGAACGCTTCCCGGATCAGCCCGAGCGCTTCGCGCAGCTCCGCCGCCGGGTTGCCGAACCCGATCCTGATGTAGCGGTCCATCCCGAAGTGGTCGCCCGGGACTACCAGGACGCTCTTCTCAGCGCGCAGCTTCTCCGCGAACGCGGCCGACCCGATGCCGGCGTCGTAGCGGGCATAGCAGATCGCGCCTGCGTCGGGCGGGCGGTAGTGGAAGCGCCCCTCCTGCGCGTGCATCCAGTCTTCGACGAGTGCGAGATTCTGTCGCACGATTCCGCGCGTCCGCTCGCGGATGCGCGCGCGGGTCGCCGGCTCGAGCGCGACGCGTGCAAGCGCGTCGGACAGCGCGGCCGGGCAGATGGTCGTGTAGTCGGTGCGCCCCCACAGGTCGGCGATCGTGCCCGGCGGGCCCACGATCCATCCAATGCGTAGACCGGGCAGGCCGTACGCCTTGGAGAGGGAGTTCGTGACGAGCACGCGCTCGTGCCGGCCCCAGAACGACGGCGTGCGCGCTTCGCCGATCTCGGCACCTTGGTAGACTTCGTCCGCCAGGATCCACGCGCCGTGCTGGTCCGTGAGCTCCACGATCCGGTCCATCGACTCGGCGGAGAGAGCCGCTCCCGTCGGGTTGTTGGGGTTCGTCACCAACACGAAACGCGCCCCGTCCTCGAGCGCCCGCGCGAGCGCGTCGAGGTCGGGCTGCCACCCCTCCGTCTCCACGAGCGATACTGGCGCCACCACGCCACCGAACGAGTCTACGAGCCCGGGCACCTGCCCGTAGGTCGGCACGACCATCGCCGCTTTCCCGCCCGCCTCCATCAGGTGCCAGAAGCAGGAGAAGTTGGCCTCCGCGCCGCCCACGGTGACGAGGACCGACGCATCGCTGGCGCCCGGATACCTCGCCGCGATGAGCGAGCGCAGCTGGTCGGACCCGTTGGACTGCCCGTACCCGAGCCGCACGTCATCGACGCTCAGGTCGCTCTCCGCGAGCGCGAGCAACTCACCCACGGTGAGCGGGTGCACGCCGCTCTCGGAGAGGTTGTAGCGGACGCGGTGCTCGTGTGTGGACTGCCACCGCTCCATGCGGAAGGGTGAGTAGCGCAGGAAATTCTCCGGAGGCGTGAGAGTGGTCGCGCCGGGCGGCGGCCCCGTATCTTGGTGACACGAGGCCCATCCAGCCATCGGAGCGCCCTGCGGGACGCCTCATCGTTCACCCGTGATCCAGAGCCACTCCATGAACATCCCGATTCGTCGGTACGACTGGGACTACTCGGACTATGCGCGTCTCCCGGACGACGGAAACCATTATGAGGTGCTCGACGGGGAGCTGCTCGTGACCCCTTCGCCGTCGCCGGACCATCAATACGTCATGGGGCGGTTGCACCTGCTTCTCGCGCCGTACCTCGAGCGCCATCGCCTCGGCGTCGTGATCCTCGACGTAGACCTCCTCTTCCAGACCGGGCAGTTCCTTCGGCCAGATCTCCTCGTCGTGCCCGAGTCCTCACGGGGCGGGATCACGCGGCGCGGCATAGAGACGGCCCCCTCGCTCGTCATCGAGATCCTGTCGCCGACATCCAGCGGGATCGATCTGGTAAAGAAGCCTGCGCGCTACGGCGATTTCGGAATCCCGGAGTACTGGGTGCTCGACCCCGAGGACAAGTCGGCCTGGGTGTGGCGCTTCGCCGAGGGCACTCGCACGGCTGAGCAGGTGAGGGGCCGGCTCGAGTGGCGGGCACCCGGCGCGCCCGAGCCGCTCGTCATCGACCTCGAGGAGCTGCTTCGGCCGTTGTAGGAGAAGCGGGGGCGACGAGGACCGCTTCCCGCACCCTGCGGCCACGCCCGTGTTGATTGAGGCCGAATTGTGCCTCCCACAATACCTTCAGTCCTCGGGGCGTGAGGCCGATCCAGCTATCGAGACGCCCCGCCGCGCGTGCCAACGTTCACCCGTGAAGCAGGCAACGGACATGAGCACTCTGGAGCTCCGCTACGACTGGGACTACTCGGACTACGCGCGCCTCCCGGACGACGGGAACCACTATGAGGTCCTCGACGGGGAGCTCCTCGTGACCCCGTCGCCGTCCCCTCTGCACCAGGTGGTGTCGTTTCGGCTTGCCATGCTGCTCGGCCCTTACGTAGAGGGGCATCGGCTCGGCTTGATGATCCAGGACGTGGATCTGCTGTTCCAGACGGGTCAATTCCTGCGCCCCGACCTCCTCGTGGTGGAGATCCTCCCGCCGACGTCAGGCCCCATCGACTTAGTGAAGAAGCCCGCCCGTTACGGCGACTTCGGCATCCCCGAGTACTGGGTGCTCGATCCCGAGGATCGCTGCGCTTGGGTGTGGCACTTCGCCGAGGGTTCGACGGCGCCCGAGCAGGTGAGGGGCCGGCTCGAATGGCCCGCGCGGGGGGCGTCCGAGCCCCTCCGCATCGACCTCGAAGAGCTGCTCCGACCGTTGTAGGCCACATGGGGACGAGGCAATGAACATCGAGAGCGACCTGGCGTACCGGCTCGCGAAGCAGTTGGCGGATGCCACGGGCCAGAGCCTCACCGAGGCAGTGACATCGGCTCTGCGTCAGTCCCTCGCGACCGCCACGAGGACCAGCGACGCGGACGTGCTGCTGGCAGAGGTGGCGGCCATCCAGAGATTTGTGGCCGACCTTCCGGATCGGGATGCACGCAGCGCGGACGAGATCCTGGGGTACTGACGCTCAGGCATCCGCGGGCCTCCCGTTAGATTCCCGCGATGCGAAAGGTACTTCTCGTCATTCTCGACGGTTGGGGCCACTCGGACTTCCAGGGGCCCCCGAACAAGGGCAACGCAGTCGAGCTGGCGCGCGTCCCCACATTCCGCCGCCTTTACACGGAGCGGCCGCGCACGAGGCTCGCCTGTTCGGGCGCCGACGTCGGCCTGCCCGACGGGCAGATGGGCAACTCCGAGGTGGGCCACCTGAACCTCGGCGCCGGGCGCATCGTCCATCAGGACATCGCCCGCATCGACGAGGCGATCGCCGACGGCTCGTTCGCCGAGCGGCTCGGCCTCGACGGGCTGCTCACCCGGCTGAAAGCGCGCGGGGGCACGCTGCACGTCATCGGGCTCGTGTCCGACGGCGGCGTGCACAGCCACGAGCGACACCTCACCGCGCTGCTCGACATACTCCCGCACGACGTGCGCCTGCACGTCCACTGCCTCACGGACGGTCGCGACACGTCGCCGACCGGAGGAGCGGGTTACGTCGCGAAGGTCGAGACGCTCTGCGCGCGCAGTGACCGCTGGAGGATCGCGACGGTCACAGGACGTTACTGGGCCATGGACCGCGACAAGCGCTGGGAGCGCACGAAGAGCGCCTACGACCTGATCGTGCGCGGAAAGGCGGAGGCCTGGGAGGACGCCGCGGACTTCCTGCCGAGGTGCTATGCCGCGGGCGTGACGGACGAGTTCGTGCCGGCGACGGGCATTCGCGGTGCGGGGGAGCGCGGGATTCGGGCCGAGGACGCAGTGATCATGCTGAACTTCCGCGCGGACCGGATGCGCCAGATCATCGCGGCGCTCACTGTCCCAGGCTTCGACGGGTTCGAGCGCGGCGGCGCGATCCCGGCCGAAGTCGTGACGATGACCGACTATGAGCGAGGCCTGCCGGTGTCGGCGGCATTCGCTCCCCAGGACGTGACGATGGGCCTCTCCGAGTTCGTCGCGAAGCGCGGGCTGAAGCAGCTCAAGACGGCGGAGTCGGAGAAGTACGCGCACGTCACGTACTTCTTCAACGGCGGTGAAGAGACGCCGTGGCAGGGCGAGGAGCGGGTGCTGATCCAGTCGCCGAAGGTGGCGACGTACGACCTGCAGCCCGAGATGAGCGCGCGCGGCGTGGCCGACGCGGTCATCGCCGGCATTCGCGGGTCGTACAGCTTCATCCTGGTCAACTTCGCCAACCCCGACATGGTCGGACACACGGGCTCGATCCCGGCCGCCATCAAGGCTGTCGATACCGTCGACGCGTGCCTTGCGGACATCTTGCGGACCCTCGGGGAGCACCCGGAGTGGGTCGCGCTGATCACCGCGGATCACGGCAACTGCGAGAAGATGATCGACGCGAAGGGCAACGTGCACACCGCGCACACGACGGAGCCCGTGGACCTCATCGTCTTCGATCCTACGGACAGGAAGACGGTGCTCTTGGGTCCGGGGCGGCTCGCCGACGTCGCGCCCACAATGCTCGGTTACATGGAGATTCCCGCTCCGCCGCAGATGGACGGACGCGACCTGGTGGCCCGGTAGTGGAAGTCGAGGAGCTGCTCGAGCGTGCTACGCGCCTCGCGGACGACAACGACTGGGGTGCCGCAGCCGAGTTGCTGCGCGATTATCTCGAGGACTTCGCGGAGGACCCGGCCGTCCACTGCGCGCTGGGCGTCGCCGAGCGCGAGCTCGGCATGGGCGGTGTGGCGTACGAGTGCTTCAAGCGCGCCCTGGCGCTCGATCCCACGGACCCCATCGTGCTGGCGACGGCCGGCAGCGGGATCGCGGCGTTCGACGACCTCGACGCGGAGCGAGCGCTCCGCACGGCCGCGCTCACCGCGCCGGACGTGCCGCTCGCGCGCCTCATGTACGGGGCCTATCTGGCTCGGGAAGGCTTTGCGGATGATGGGGTCAGGGAGCTCCGCGCGGCGCGCGCGCTCGAGCCGGACGATGCGCAGATCGCCTACGAGCTCGGCGTGGCGTATGCCCTGGCGGGTCAGACCGAGATGGCGTGCGATGCCCTCAGTGACTCGGTTCGCTTGGATCCGGAGGACGGATGGGTCAGGACGGTCTTTGGGCTCGTGCTGCTCGAGGCGGGGCGTGACGAAGAGGCGACGGGGGAGTTGATCTCGGGTGCACGTCGGAGTCCCCATGACGTGGACGCGC
Source organism: Gemmatimonadota bacterium (assembly GCA_009692205.1). Classification (GTDB taxonomy): domain Bacteria; phylum Gemmatimonadota; class Gemmatimonadetes; order Longimicrobiales; family Gaopeijiaceae; genus UBA2982. The sequence continues at coordinate 7,073 of SHZR01000007.1, forward strand.
AGATCGCTGCCGCGCTCGCGGCCGCAGCGAGTGGCCTGGACGAAGCGTACGAGATGCTCGAGCGCGCGCGGATGCTGTCGGCGGAAGGGGATCTGGTTCTGGTCGCGGATCTTGAGGAGCGCATCGACGCGGGCGACGAGTCCGCGGGGCTCGCGCTCCGCGAGGACTTCGCGCCCGATATGCTGCGCACCCGGCTCCAGGTGCGACCATGAGTCGGCTCCACGTTCCGGTCGAGCGCCACCGACTCGACAACGGGCTCAAGATCGTGCTCTCGCCGGACCGCTCGGTACCCGTGGTGGCGGTCAACCTCTGGTACGGTGTGGGATCGCGGAACGAGGCCCCCGGCAAGACGGGGTTCGCTCATCTCTTCGAGCACATGATGTTCCAGGGCTCCGCGCACGTGCCCAAAAACAAGCACTTCGAGCTGATCGAGCGCGTGGGCGGGACGCTCAACGCGACGACATGGTTCGATCGCACGAACTACTTCGACACGGTCCCGTCCCATCACCTCGAGCTCGCGCTCTGGCTCGAGTCGGACCGGATGGGGTGGATGCTCCCCGCGATGGACCAGGCGAAGCTCGACAACCAGCGCGACGTGGTGAAGAACGAGAAGCTGCAGCGCTACGACAACCAGCCCTACGGCGACTGGGACGAGCGCATGCAGGCGATGTTGTTCCCGCCCGACCATCCCTATCACCACACGGTGATCGGCTCGATGGAGGACATCGACGCGGCGACGCTCGACGACGTCGCGAGGTTCTTTCGCTCGTTCTACGTGCCGAGCAACGCGGTGCTCACGATCGCGGGCGACATCGATCGCGCCGACGCGCTCGCGCTCGTGCAGCGCTATTTCGGCGAGATCGCGCCCGGCGGAGCGTTGCCGCCGCTGCCGGGGAAGACGTCGCTGGACCCCACGCTCGGCCGCACCGTGCGCGACCACGTGGTCAGCGACGTGCCGCTTCCGCGCGTCATCATGGCGTTCCGTACGCCGCCGTATTCCTCGGACGACTTCCTGGTGGCCGAGGTGTCGCGCGCGCTGCTCGGGATGGGGCGCGCCTCGCGGCTGTATCGCAGGCTGGTGCGCGAGCGGCGCATCGCCAAGAGCGTGGTCGCGTACGTGTACCCGCTGCTCTCGGGCGCGTCGATGATCCTGGCGTGGGCGACGGGATATCCGGGCACGGAACTCGAGGCTCTGGAAGCGGCGTTGTCCGAGGAGATCGAGGGACTCGTCGGGGCGGAGCAGGCCGAGGTCGACCGCGCGATCGCGCTCGCCGAGACGGACCTCGTGCACACGCTCGAACGCGTTTCCTCGCGCGCGGACCTGCTCTCCATGTTCGACCTTTACTTCGACGATCCCGCTCGGCTGAACCGCGAGCTCGATCGACTCCGCTCGGTCACGGTGGATCAGATCCGGTCGTTCGCGAGCGAGCGCCTCGGGCCCGACAACCGCGCCGTGCTGACATATCAGCCCAAGACGACCGGATGAGCGCCTTCGACCGCGACGCCCCGCCGGGACCCGGCCCCATTCGGCACTTCGACTTCCCGCCGGTCGAGCGCCGCACGCTTTCCAACGGGCTCGACCTGCGCGTCGCGCGCATGCCGCGGCTCCCGGTCGCGAGCGTACGGCTCTTCATGCGCGCCGGAGAAGGGGGGCTCGGCGCGGCGCGCGCGGGCCTCGCAGTGCTCACGGCGGACTCGCTCGACGGCGGCACGAAGCGGCGCGGCGGTACTGAGCTCGCCGAGGCCCTCGAGCGCATCGGCGCGCGCCTCGACGCGAGCAGCGGCTGGGAGGGCACGAGCGCAGACCTCTACTGTCTCGCGGATCGACTCCCGGAGGCACTCGGCCTGCTGGCCGAGTCGGTGTGCGAGCCCGGGTTCCCGGCCGAGGAGGTCGACCGCGCGCGCGAGCAGCATCTCGCGGGACTCCGCCAGCGGGTGATGGACCCGGGCGCACTCGCGAGCGACGTCGCGCTCACGCGCTACTTCGCGCAGGGCGTACCCTACGCGCGGGTGCTCGACGGCTCGGTCGAGTCCGTGACGCCGCTCGGACGGGAGGACCTGCTCGGCTACGCGGACGCCAACTTTCGGCCGGGCACGGGCGGTCTGATCGTCGTCGGCGACGTCGACGGGCGCGAGGTGGCCACCTTGGCGGAGAAGTGGCTCGGTTCCTGGAAGGGCACGCCCGCATCGAAGGATGACTTCCTTGTCACGCCGGCCGCTACGGAGCGCCGTGTGCTCGTCGTGGACCGACCGGGCTCGGTGCAGTCCGAGGTCCGCGTCGGACACGTCGGCGTCGAGTGCGCCACCCCAGACTACTATGCGCTCTCGGTCGCGAACCTGGTGCTCGGGGGCGTGTTCACGAGCCGCCTCAACCTGAATCTCCGGGAGCGGAACGGGTTCACGTATGGCATCCGCTCGGGGTTCAGCTTCCGCACGCGGCCGGGACCCTTCGAGATCTCCACGTCGGTGGGCAACGAACAGACGGCGCCTGCCGTGCGGGAGATCCTTGCCGAGCTGTCGCTCTTCGCGGAGGAAGGTCCGACCGACGAGGAGGTCGCGGCGGCGCGGGATTTCGCCGCCGGCATCTTCGGCCTCCAACTCGAGACCTCGAGCCAGATCGCCTCGCGGGTGACGCAGCTGGTGGTGTTCGGGCTGCCGGACGACTACTTCCACGGTTACCGCGACAACGTGCGGGGGGTCACCACGGAGGCCGCTGCCGAGGCGGCGCGCCGTCACATGCGGCCGGGACAGGCGCAGATCGTGGTCGTGGGCGACGCCGAACAGATCGCCGGACCTCTCGAGGCGCTCGGCCTGGGCCCGTTCGATGTCCTATCGGGCCCGCCTCGAACGTCACACGGGTAGGACGACCCCTCGAAAAAGCCGGGAAATCCTGGGCATCCAGGGATGGCACGGTGCCTGCAAGACGAAGAGACCGTATCATCAGAGCAGGTCCGCGTGGTCCAACGCCCGCCCAGGAGGTGGGGAAATGACCAGGTCACAGATGGCGACGGAGAACGAGTCCCTTGTCGGAACTGGGGAAGCCAGGCAGCATCGGCTCCACCTCGGTGAGCTGACCGACTCGGACGTGGTGCAGGCTTCTCTCGACGGCGATACGCGTGCGTTCGGCGAACTCGTGCGGCGCTACGATCAGCGGCTGCTCAACTTCGTCTACCGCACCATCGGCGACCGCGAGCGCGGACAGGATCTGGTCCAGGAGACCTTCGTGCGGGTCTACAGACACCTGCAGCGGTTCGACCAGTCGAAGAAGTTCTCGACTTGGATCTACACGATCGCGAGCAACCTGGCGAAGAACGAGCTGCGGAACCGGTCGAGGAACCCGCTCGTCCTCTTCCAGACGCTCAAGAAGAACTGGGACGCGGACCACCGTCCGCTCGAGTGGGAAGACACCCAGTACAAGCCCGACGACCTGTTCCGGAAGCGCCACCTTCGCAAGAAGGTCGAAGAGGCGGTGGCCCTGCTGCCGGAGCACCACCGGATCGTCTTCGTCCTCCGCGAGATGGAGGGCAAGACGTACGAGGAGATCGCCGACATCACGGGCTGCAACCTCGGCACGGTGAAGAGCCGTCTGAACCGGGCGCGCAACAACTTCGCGCAGATCATCGCGCCGCTCATCGACTGACGTCGGGGTGGTTCGATTGGGAGGGCACGAAGGCCCCGCCGGAGCCATCCGGCGGGGCCTTCGTGCGACCGGGCCTCGGGCGGGAACCCTCCGCCGACGCGACAGTATCACCAAGAGCAGAGACCCCGGGCTCCGAATGCCCGGTTCCGTTCGGTGAGCTTCAGGTGTCCATGGACTGTACGACCTTCGTAGCGCGCTTCACGGACTACCTCGACGGTGTGCTCTCTTCCGCTGATGGGCGGGAGATGGCGCAGCACCTCGAGGGGTGTGTCTCGTGTCTCCGCTACAAGAACGTGGTGGAGCACGGAAGATCGGTGCTGCTGTCCCTGCCGGTTCCCGAGTTGCGCGAGGACTTCAACTCGAGGCTCGAGTACCGTCTGCTGCACGTAGCGGACGAGCAGATCCTCCCCGACGACGTGGCCTCCCGTGCGCCTGCGCTCGCGGTGCTCGGCATCGCGGTGCTGCTCACGGTCGTCGCTTGGTCTCCGCTGCTGCTCGGGGGCGTCCCGGTGGTCCAGCTCGAGCCGATCGTCGTCGACCACGCGCCCTCGCAGATGCGAACCCTGGGCTTGTCGGTCCAGCCGTCGTCCAGCGACCGCGACGTCCAGCCGGAGCTCGACCGTACGCTGTGGGATGACCAGCGGCTTTACGAGTACTCACAGCTGAAGCGCCGCTACCAAGAGAACTCGCGGACCCGCCAGGTCGGTCTTGCGACGGGGCGGTAGCGCAGGCGGGCTCGAGTGACTCTCGAGGCGTTTCCGCGACTGCGCGGCAAGCGCGGAGGCGCCTTCTACATCCACGGGGAAGACCACTTCCGTAAGGAGGAAGTGATCCGCGCGCTCGTGGAAGCGCATATCGACCCCGCGACGCGTGACTTCAACCTCGATCAGCTCCGCGGAACAGAGGTCGACCCGCAGGACCTCGCGTCGGTGCTCGCGACGCCGCCCATGATGGCCGAGTGGCGGGTGGTGGTGCTGCGTGAGGTCGAGGGTCTCTCCGGGTCCAAGAACGCTCGTGAGGAGCTGCTTCGTGTGGCGGCCAACCCGCCCCCCGGACTCGCCTTCGTCATGAGCTGCACGGTGCCGAAGGGGTCGACGGCCAAGCTCTATGCGGAGCTGGCGCGAGCGTCCCACTCGGTCGAGCTCAAGGCGATGTCGGAGGCCGACGTGCCGGGGTGGATCCTGGAGCGCGCCGAGGCGGCGCACGGAATCGAGGTCGATGTGGACGCCGCGCGGGCACTCGGTGCCGCGATCGGGTCGAACCTCGGTGTGTTGGCGCGCGAGCTCGACAAGCTCGCCGCCTTCGTCGGCGATCGCCGGCGCGTTACCATCGAGGACGTCCACGCAGCGGGCACCAAGCTGCCGGAACAGGATCGCTGGGACTGGTTCGACCTGGTCGGCGCCAGGGAGTTCGAGGATGCGCGCGGCTCGCTGGGAACGCTGCTCGCCCAGGGCGAGAGCGGCGTGGCGCTCGTGATCGGGCTCGCGACGCATCTGCTCCGACTTGGCATCACGGTGGAGCAGGGGCCCCGCGGGCTCGAGGACGCGCTTCCGCCCCATCAGAAGTGGCTCGCACGAAAGATGAAGGATCAAGCTAGGAAGTGGACGATGCCCGAGATCGATACCGCGTTGGCGGGTCTGCTCGACGTAGACCGCCTGCTGAAGGCGAGCCCGCACACCGATGAGCACTTCCTCGAGGTGTGGCTCCTCTCCCAGCGCGTCGTCGCGGAGGCCGCATGACGGCGCACCGTGGACGCTTCGCCGTGGGGATGCTGCTCCTCGCGATCGCATCGCTCGCGCCCGTCTCCCTGGAGGCGCAGAGTCTCGACCGCGTCGAAGAACTCGCGCGCCTCGGTAGGTCCGAGGAAGCGCGCACGGTCCTCCTCGAGTGGTGGGACGCCGCGCGTGACGCGGCCTCGCAGCGAGACCTCCAGCGCGGTCTCTGGCTGCGCGGGCGGCTCACGGTCGATCCGAACCTGGCCGAGCTCGACTTCCAGCGACTCGTCGTGCTCTATCCGAGCAGCCCGTTCGCGCCGCAGGCGTTGCTTCGCCTCGCGCAGTCGGCGCACGCGCACGGCGACGGCGCGGGAGCCCAACGCTACGTCGAGACGATCGCGCGGGACTACCCGGCGTCGCCCCTTCGCGCGGAGTCGGAGGCGTGGCTCCGAGGCGCGGGCACGCCCCCGCCGGCGGTCGACGCACCCCGGACACCGACGCCGGTTACCGCGGGCCGAGACGCCCCCGTGACTGGCACGCCGCCGGCGACGGGAACGCAGCCGGGGCCAGGAGCCGAGCCGCCGACCGGAGCCCAACCGGCGCCGGCGGTCCAACCGTCCACGGGTGGCGTACCGGCGCCGGCTGACGCGGTTCTCGAGTGGTCGGTGCAATTCGGAGCCTTCACGGACGAGAACCGCGCGTTCGCCCTCCACCAGGAGCTGATCACGGAGGGGCTCGCGGCACGACTCGTGCGAGTGGCCGGGAGCGGGTTCCTGCACGTGCGCATCGGTCGGTTCTCGAACCGCGCGGAGGCCAGCACGCAGCTCCAGCAGGTGACCGCGCGGGGCTTCACGGCCGCGATCGTCCGCGACGACCGCGCCGAGGAGGTCGTTCGCCGCTGAGCTCGGCTAGCGACACGCCACTCATGCGACAGTGGCGGGACGCCAAAGCCCGCCACCGCGACGCGTTGCTCTTCTTCCGCGTGGGCGACTTCTACGAGCTCTTCCACGAGGACGCGGAGGAAGGCGCACGTCTCCTCGGGCTGACGCTCACGTCGCGCAACAACGGGGCGGCGTCGGCGGTTCCGCTCGCGGGCGTCCCGGCGAAAGCGCTGGACGACTACCTCTCCCGCCTGGTGCGCCTGGGGCGGCGGGTCGCGATCTGCGACCAGGTGGAAGACCCTGCCGAGGCCAAGGGGATCGTGCGGCGCGAGGTCACCGAGATGCTCACGCCGGGCACCATCGTGGCGGATCACCTGCTACCCGAGCGCGCGAGCGCGCGTCTGGTCGCGATCGTTCCGGACGGGTCGGCCGGCTACGGCGTTGCGACGGTCGACGTATCCACGGGCGAGATGACGGCGCGGCGCGTGTCCGGGGCCGAGCTCGGCGCGGAGCTCGGGCGTCTCGAGCCCTCGGAGTTGCTCGTTCCGCGGGCGGCGAGCGAGGACGCGCGCGTGAACGAGGCGGCCGGCTCCACCGCACGCACGGTGCGCGACGATTGGATGTTCGACCTCGACGGCTCGCGCGACGAGCTGCTGCGCATCTACGGCGTGCAATCGCTCGAGGGGCTCGGGTTCGACGAGGCCGACGCAGGGCTGGTGCGCGCTGCGGGCTCGCTCGTCCGGTATCTGAAGGAGATCCGGCCGGCGGGGGTGACACACCTCCGGCCGGTGAGGATCGAGCGGCCGGGCCGCATCATGCCGCTCGACGAAATGACGCGCCGGAACCTCGAGCTCACCGAGCCGCTCCGGGCTGGCGAGGAGGGCGGCACGCTGCTCGGCGTGCTCGACCGGGCGGTGACCGCGATGGGCGGGCGCCTGCTCCGGCGCTGGATCCTCGAGCCGCTCGTGAGCGCGCCGGAGATCTGGGCTCGGCAGGGCGCCGTGGCCGGTCTCGTCGACGCGCCCGAGCTCCGGGGGCGTCTGCGCGAGGTGCTCCGGGAGGTAAGCGACTTGGAGCGGCTGTCCGGGAAGCTCGGCACAGGCCGCGTGGGGCCCCGCGACCTCGCGGGCCTACGACGCTCGCTCGAGCTGCTCCCGGCGGTGAAGACGGCAGCGGCCGCGAGCGAGCCCGAGTTGCTCCGACAGCTGGCTGACGGCCTCGACGACCTCGACGACATCCGCGACCTGCTCGCCCGCGCGCTCGCCGCCGACCCACCCGGCGCGCTCGCGGACGGCGGCGTGATCCGCACCGGCTGGTCCGAGTCGCTCGACGAGATGCGCCGCGTGCGCGACGGCGCGCGCGACTTCATCGCCTCATTACAGGTACGCGAGCGCGAGCGCACGGGGATCGGCTCGCTCAAGGTCGGCTTCAATCAGGTGTTCGGATACTACCTGGAGGTCACGAAGGCCAACGTCGACAAAGTCCCGGCTGACTACGTGCGCAAGCAGACGCTCGCCAACGGGGAGCGCTACTACACGCCCGAGCTGAAGGAGTGGGAGGAGAAGGTCTTCGAGGCGGAGGACGGGATCGGTCGGCTCGAGGCGGAGCTGTTCGCGCGGGTCCGCGACCAGGTCGCCGCCACCGTGCCCCGCCTCCAGGACGCGGGCTCCCGCGTCGCCGCCATCGACGTGCTCGCGGCGCTCGCCGACGTGGCCGTGCGCGGAGGCTACGTGAAGCCCGAGGTGCACACGGGCTTCGCGCTCGAGATCCGTGGCGGTCGGCATCCCGTGGTCGAGACCATGATGCCGCGCTCGGACTTCATCCCGAACGACGTGGTGCTGGACGAGAAGCGGTGGATCATCATCCTCACGGGCCCGAACATGGCGGGGAAGAGCACGGTCCTCCGCCAGGTAGGCCTCATCCAACTCCTCGCGCAGATCGGCTCGTTCGTGCCCGCCGATCGGGCGCGCCTTCCCGTGGTGGACCGCATCTACACGCGGGTCGGAGCGTCGGACAACCTCGCGCGTGGGCAGTCGACGTTCATGGTCGAGATGAGCGAGACCGCGGCGATCGTGCACGGCGCGACGAACAGGAGCCTGGTGCTCCTCGACGAGATCGGGCGCGGCACGTCGACCTACGACGGCGTGTCGATCGCCTGGGCCGTGACCGAGCACATCCACGAGCGCATCGGGGCGAAGACGATCTTCGCCACGCACTACCACGAGCTAACGCAGCTCGGCGATCAGCTGGTCGGTGTGAGGAACATGAACGTCTCGGTGCGCGAGGTCGGAGACGAGATCGTCTTCCTGCGCCGGCTCGCCGAGGGAGGCGCGGACCGCTCCTACGGAATCTACGTGGCGCGGCTGGCTGGGATGCCGGACGAAATCGTGTCGCGAGCGCGGGAACTTCTGTCGGAGATGGAGGGAACACATAGCCATGGCGGGGAGGGGCTCGGCCGCCGTGGGCTGCACCGGCCCCGGTCCGAGACTGCACCCCGTCAGCTCTCCTTCTTCCAGGTCGAGCATCCTCTCGTGCGGCGACTGCGCGCTCTCGATCCCGACGACTTGAGTCCCAAAGAAGCCCTCCAGCTCATCTACGAGCTGGAGAGCCTCACGCGGCCGGGGGAGGATCGTGAGCCGTAGCGGGTTCCTGCTCGGGTTCCTTCTCGGGTTCCGCCGGAGCGCCGGCGTGGTCCTGCTCGCGGCTTTCGGCGCGTGTGGTGGCGAGGCGGACATCGAGCAGCCGACGCCGCTCTACGGCGACGTGCCGATCGACTATCCGCTCCACATGTGGGATCAGGACATGGAGGGGGAGACGCTGCTGCGGGTGCGCGTGAGCGACATCGGGGCGGTCGACAGCGTGGAGGTCATCGAGTCCTCGGGGCACGAGGAGTTCGACTCCGCGGCCCTGGCCGGGGCGCACGATCTGCGCTTCACACCCGCCCGGAGGGACGGCAAGCGCATCGCGGTGTGGGCCGAGGTGCCGGTGTACTTCTCGAAGCGACCGCGCCCCGACTCGCTCGGCGTCCCGAACCCGACGGGCGGCGGCTGACCTCCGCCCGCTGAACGAAGCTGAACCCAATGGGACCCGTGTCGGAGCGCTACCGAAAGCCCAGCACGAGTGTCCTCGACCTGATCGGTTGGACGCCGCTCGTGCGGCTCAACGCGGTGACCGACGGGGCGCGAACGCCCGTCTACGGGAAGTGCGAGTTCGTGGGGCCGGGCGGGTCGGTGAAGGACCGCATCGGCGTCGCGATGATCGAAGCCGCCGAGGCCGCGAGCACGCTCCAGCCGGGCGGCACGATCGTGGAAGCGACGAGCGGCAACACGGGGATCGCGCTCGCGATCGCGGCGTCGCTCAAGGGCTATCGCTGCGTCTTCACGATGCCCGACAAGATGAGCCATGAGAAGGTGAAGCTGCTGCGCGCGTTCGGCGCCGAGGTCATCATCACGCCGACCGCGGTTCCGCCGGATCATCCGGACCACTACTTGCAGAAGGCGCGTAGCATCACCGCAGCGACCCCGGGCGCGGTGATGGCGGACCAGTTCTACAACCAGGCGAACCCCGATGCGCACTTCCGCACGACGGGCCCCGAGATCTGGGAGCAGACCGAGGGTCGCGTCACGCACTTCGTCGCGTCGGCCGGGACCGGTGGGACGATCACTGGGGTCGGCCGCTACCTCAAGCAGCGGAATCCCCCGGTGCGCATCGTCGGCATCGATCCGGAAGACTCATTGATCGGCCCGTTCTTCAACACAGGCAAGCGCATCGAGGGCCACCCCTACAAGGTCGAGGGGATCGGCAACGACAAGATTCCGGGGGCGCTCGACCTGTCGGTGGTGGACGAGTACCGCACGTTCTCCGATGGGGAGGCATTCCGCATGGGCCACCGGCTCGCTCGTGAGGAGGGGCTCTTCACGGGCGGATCCGCGGGGCTGATGGTGCACGGCGCGGTCGCGCTCGCGCACGAGCTCGACGACCCCGATGCGCTCATCGTCACGCTTCTGTGTGACTGGGGGAGAGCATTACCTGAGCAAGATGTACGACGACGATTGGATGCGGGAGAACGGGTTCCTCGAGCGCCCGCGCCGCACGAGCGTCGCCGAGATGCTCGCGGCGAAGGAGCAGCGCGTGGGCGACCTGATCACCGTGAAACCCTCGACGCCGATCCGCATGGCGCTCTCGACACTCACTGCGCATGATATCGGCCAGCTCCCCGTCGTGCTCGAAGGCGAGTGCGTGGGCTCACTGACCGAGACGCGGCGCATGAAGCTCGTCATCGACGAGCCCGAGCTGCTGAGCAAGTCGGTGGATACGGTCATGGGAGCGCCGTTCCCGGTGCTGGACGGCCACGTGGACTCCGAGGAGATCATGCACATCATGAAGCGAGGGAACCCTGCGTGCCTCGTGCGACAGGACGGAAAGCTCGTCGGCATCGTCACGCGTTACGACGTCGTGCGGGTGCTCACGGCATGAGGGCCTTCGCATGAGGATCGCCGTGCTGATGGGCGGCACGTCTGACGAGCGCGCGGTATCGCTCTCCTCCGGCGTGGAGGTATCGCGCGCGCTCCGCGAGGCGGGGCACGAGGTCGTCGCCGTCGACACCGTGCGCGGCGTGCTCGCCCCGCGGGAGGAGGATCTGCTCCGCCAAGGGGGCGTCCGCCGTGCGCCGCCGACGCCCGAGGAGCTCGGCGGGCTCGACGAGAGCAACACTGTCGCGCTCACGCGCGACCCGGCGTTGGGCGCCATCGATGTGTTCTTCGTGGCGCTGCACGGCGGGAGCGGCGAGGACGGGACCGTGCAGGCGCTGCTCGACATCGCGGGCGTCCCCTACACGGGCAGCGACCGGCTCGGCTGTTCTCTCGCCATGGACAAGGAGGTGAGCAAGCGCCTCTTCCGCGACGCGGGGATCCCGACGCCGATGTGGATGACGGGGACCCCGACGCCCGAGGAGGTCGAGCGCCGACTCGGGTTGCCGGTCATCGTGAAGGTGGCGTCGGGAGGATCGTCCCTACGGCTCGTCCTCGCGCACGACCGTTCCGAGCTCGAGCGCGCGATCGAGGAGAGCCGGACCTGGAACGACCTCGTGCTCTTCGAGCAGTACCACAAGGGTCGCGAGCTCACGGTGGGCGTCGTCGGCGGGCGGGCGCTCCCGGTCGGCGAGATCATCCCGGCGCACGAGCTCTTCGACTACGAGTGCAAGTACCAGCCGGGCCTCGCCGAGGAGATCTTCCCGGCAGATATCGACACCGAGCTGGCGCAGCGGGTCCAGCGGCTCGCCGTGCAGGCCCACAACGCACTCCGCCTGCGGGAATACTCGCGCATCGACTTCATCGTGGATGGGGACGGGGTGCCGTGGTGCCTCGAGGCGAACGCCTGTCCGGGCATGACCGCCAACAGTCTGCTCCCCAAGGCGGCGCGGGCGGCCGGCATCAAGTTTCCCCAACTCTGCGATCAGATCGCGGGGCTCGCGCGGACGCGGTACTCGGCCCATTCTACCTGAGGTCTCCGCGCCGGCCGAAGACCCCGATAGGAACCCACCCCGCGGGCCGGGTGTTGGAGCCGGCATACCCTCCAGGCAGATGTAGACATGGCGTACGCATCCAGGGAATTCGGTCTCAGCTTCATGCTCACCCCGATCGTGAAGCGCCTGCTGATCGCGAACGTGGTCGTCTTCTTCCTGACCATGGCCGTGGGTCAGGGGCTCATGTTCGAGTGGTTCGCCTTCCAGCCCGGGAAGCTGATCCTCCGGCCGTGGGGCCCGCTCACCTACATGTTCCTGCACGTCGACATCTGGCACCTCGTCGTGAACATGCTGGTGTTGTTCTTCTTCGGGCCGCCGCTCGAGAGCAGGTGGGGAGGGCGCGAGTTCCTGCGCTTCTTCGCCGTGTGTGGGCTGGGCGGGGTGGCGCTGAGCTTCCTGTTCCAGCCCGACTGGATCGTGGGCGCGTCGGCTGCGACCTATGGGCTCATGCTCGCGTTCGCGATGAACTGGCCGACCGTGCCCATCTACGTCTGGGGCATCTTCCCGGTGCAGGCGCGGTACCTCGTCGGCTTCCTGTTCGTGGTGACGCTCTGGAGCGCCGGGCCAGGCGCCCAGGGGAGCAGCGTCGCTCACTTCGCCCACCTCGGCGGACTGTTGAGCGGCTTCCTCTACCTGAAGGCGGATTGGCGTCCCGGTGAGCGGCTGAAGCAGATGCAGCGCTCCGCGACGCGCAGGCGCCGACTGGCGATCGTGCCGCGCGGCGCGAACGTCGACGAACAGCGCGCTGTGCAAACGCCGGGGAAGCGAGTGCGCGAAGACGCGGGGCTCTACGACCGCGTGGACGCGGTGCTCGACAAGATCTCAGCCGAGGGCATGGCTTCGCTCACGGCCGAGGAACTCAGGCTGCTCGACGAAGTCTCGAAGCGCCACCGCAGCAACTAGCAGCAGCAGTTAGCAGATAGGCGCCGCGCACCGCGGCCCCGTGCCCTTTTCGCCGACACCGTGAGGAAGATGATGAAGCCGATGGGTAGAGTGGCCGCGTTGTGCGGAGTTTCGCTCCTGGTCGCCTGCGCGGGAGGCTCGGCGCCGGCCGCCGCGCCCGCGCCGGCCCCCGCGCCCGCGCCGGCCCCCGCTCCGGTGGAGGCTCCGCGCCCGTTCGTCTACGGAGTCGACCTGGACACGGTTCGCGCGGGTCCGTTCGACCAGGGCAAGATGTGGACGTTCGACGAGCCGCCCGTCGAGTACTTCGCCGACACGTACGGTCTGCGCCTCGACGAAGCCTGGTTCGAGCGCGCTCGGCTCGGCGCGCTCCGGCTCTCGAACTGCTCGGCCTCGTTGGTATCGCCGAACGGCCTCGTGCTGACGAACCACCACTGCGCGAGGGAGTTCCTCTCTGCGGTGTCGCGCCCGGGCGAATCGCTGCTCGACAATGGATTCACGGCGCGCGACCTCGCCGACGAGCGCGAGCTCGAAGACTTCCAGGCCGACCAGCTCGTCGAGATCGTGGATGTCACGGACGAGGTGAACAGCGCGCTTGACGCGCTGCCGGCGGCTGACCGCGCCGACGCGCGCGCGAGCCTGCTCGACGAGATCGAGGAGCGGATCCTCGCGCAGCGCGGAGGCGAGAGCTCCGGCTTCGTCGTCGAGATGATCTCGCTCTACAACGGGGGGCGCACGTCGGCCTACGTCTTCCGTCGCTACACGCACGCGAAGATCGTCGCGGCTCCCGAGCTCCAGATCGGCTTCTTCGGAGGCGATCCGGACAACTTCACGTACCCGCGCTACAACCTCGACTTCTCGCTCCTCCGGCTGTACGGCGACGACGACCGGCCGCTCTCGACCGACACGTACTTCCCGTTCGACGACGACGGCCTCGAGGAGGGTGACCCGATCTTCATCGTCGGGAACCCGGGGTCGACCAGCCGTCTGCAGACGGTGGCGGAGCTCGAGTTCCGTCGCGACGTCAGCGACCGGGGCGTGGTCGAGCTGCTCCGCACACGCATGGAGGCGATCGATGGCTTCATCCAACGTTTCCCGACCGAGGCCGAGGCGCGCGACCTGCGCAACACGTACTTCAGTCTGTCGAACTCGTTGAAGGCGTACCGGGGGCAGGTATCAGGGCTGGAGGATCCGATCGTGATCGCGCGCCGCATGGACACCGACCGGCAGTTCCAGGCCGCGATCGACGCGGATCCAGAGCTGCGCACGCGCTACGGCACGCTCATCGGGCGCATGGCGGAGCTCCAGGACCAGAAGCGCGAGCAGGCGGCCGGCTTCGGGGCCTTCCTCGCCATGAGGAGCACCGACCTCGAGTCGGCGACGCTGCATCGCGCGCTGCTTGGGTACCAGATCGTGAGCGCTCGCCAGAACGGCACGCCGGCCGGAGCGGTGCAGGAGTTGGTGGACGAGCTTCTCGCCGTGCCCCAGCAGCACCCCGAGCTCGACCGCGCGCTCATGCAGGAGCGGTTCCGTGACTTCGTGCGCTTCTACGGCGCGGACTCACCGCTCGTCACCGGCGTGCTCGGCGGTATGAGCGTCGAGGCGCGCGCCGCGGCGGTGCAGGGTGGGTCGGCGCTCGCGGACTCGGCGCGGGCCGCGGCGGCCGTCCAAGGCCCCGGCCTCACCATGGCGGATCCGGCGCTCGCGATCGTGCGAGCGTATCTGCCCCCGTTCATCGAGTTTCAGCAGACCGCGGGCGGGATCTTCCCCGAGGAGGGCGAGATCGCGGCCGAGCTGGGGCGCGCGCGCTTCGAGGTCTACGGGACCGCGGTGCCCCCAGACGCGACGTTCTCGCTCCGCATCGCGGACGGCGTGGTCACGGGCTACGAGTACAACGGCACGATCGCGCCGGTGTTCACGACCTTCTACGGCGTCTACGACCGCCACTACTCCTTCCCCGGCAATTCCGACTGGGCGCTACCGACGAAGTGGGAAGGTCCTCCGGCGGGGCTCAACCTCTCGACGCCGTTCAATTTCGTGTCGACCGCCGACATCATCGGCGGCAACTCGGGATCTCCCGTGCTCGACCAGGAGCTCGAGGTCGTGGGCGTGGTCTTCGACGGCAACATCGAGAGTCTGCCCGGCGACTACATCTACCTGCCGGAGAGGAACCGCTCGGTCACGGTCGACGTGCGGGCGATTCTGGAGTCGCTCGACGTGATCTACGACGCGGATCGCTTGGTGCTCGAGCTCACCAGCGGACGCCTCGTCGAGACCGAGCGGGAGGCCGACCAGGGGCGCTGAGCCGGGGGCGAACAGCGGAGGAGCTTTCGTCCTGGAGAAGGAAGACGCACCTTCGCGCGTAGCGGGGGAAGATAGACCCGAACCAGGAGGAGTCCGATGGCGGGTAGCTTCTCGAACAGTTTCGCCTTGGTCAAAGCCAGCGCCAACGTCCTGCGCCTCGACAAGGAGCTGATGGTCTTCCCCCTCATGTCGGGGGTGGCCACGATCCTCGTCGCCGCCAGCTTCATCGCACCGATCTTCATGATTGGGCCCGAGATCTTCGTCGAGGGAGAGATGCCGAGCTACGCCGCGTACGTGTTCGGCTTTTTGTTCTACCTCGTCCAGTACACCGTGATCTTCTTTTTCAACGCCGCGCTCGTGGGTGCCGCGCTGATCCGGCTGGACGGTGGCGACCCCACGGTCAGCGACGGGCTCGCGATCGCGTCGAAGCGCATGGGCTCGATCATCGGGTACGCAGCCATCGCCGCCACCGTGGGTATGGTGCTCCGCTTCATCGCCGAGCGCACGGGCTTCCTAGGCAAGATCGTCGTCGGCTTCATCGGTCTGGCGTGGACGCTCACCACGTATCTGACCGTTCCGATTATGGTGACGAAGGATATCGGTCCGATCGATGCCGTGAAGGAAAGCATTGCGATCTTCAAGCGGACCTGGGGCGAGCAGATGGTCGGGAACTTCGGAATCGGGTGGGCCGTGGCGCTCATGGCCATCTCGTGGACCGTCGTCTCGTGCGTGCTGCTCTTCCTTATGGCCGCAGGGGGCCCCGTGTTCGTGATCCCCATCGTGGGCATCATGGTGCTCGGCTACACTTCCTGGCCCTGTTCGCGTCGGCCATGAACGGCATCTACACGGCAGCGCTCTATCGCTACGCGATCGCCGGCGAAGTGGGCTATTTCGACGCCGACATCATGGGTAACGCGTTCCGTCCCAAGAAGTAACACGTAGTGTAAGGAGGTGCCTTGCCGCCAGCAGGCGGCATCTCTACAATCCGGGTCCCCCCCCACCGTGGGCGCGCTGCTCGGCGCCCTGGGGAACGGAATAGCGGGCCCGCCGCTCCTCGACTTCGGTCGAGGCGGCGCCCGAGCACATCACGCAGAAGGTCAAACAGGAGAGAGAGGCCGCCGACGCCTCAAAGTCCGCATGACGAAGCTCGCCGTATTGGGTGGAGGAAACCTCGGACGCGCGCTGGCCCTCGGGTGGGTGGGCGCGGGCCGCTTCAAGCCCTCCGACATTCGCGTTACGCGACGTCAGGCGGACAAGCTGCAGGATCTAGCGGAGCGTGGGTTCGTGACGGGTGGCGACAACGCCGCGGCGATCCGTGACGCGGAGCTGATCGTGCTTGCCGTCCAGCCCCAGCAGCTCGACGCGCTTCTCGCCGACATCTCTGGCGGGCTCGACGAGCGCCGCCATCGATTGATCTCGGTTGTGACCGGCGTATCCATCTCGCAGATTCGCAAGCGTATCGGGACGCGCGTCCCGCTCGTGCTCGCCATGCCGAACACCGCCGTGGCGATCGGGGAGTCCATGACGTGCCTCGCGGCGGGCGAGGAGTCGGAGAAGGCGCTCGCCGAGGCCACCGGCCTGTTCGACCTGGTCGGCCGCACGCTCGTGATCCAGGAGGAGATGATGGCGCCCGCGACCGCGCTCTGCGCGTGCGGCGTCGCGTTCTTCCTGCGCTGCGTCCGCGCGGCGTCGCAGGGCGGCATCGAGATCGGCTTCCACCCCGAGGACGCGCTGTTGCTGGCGAGCCAGACCGCGCGCGGCGCGGCTTCGCTGAGCCTGGTGGAAGGGGCGCATCCGGAAGAGGAGATCGACCGGGTGACCACGCCCCGCGGATGCACCATCGTGGGTCTCAATGAGATGGAGCACCGCGGCCTGAGCTCCGCGCTCATCAAGGGGCTCATCGTATCGGCGCGGGCGGCGGAGGGGCTGTACACGGACTGAGGGGACCCCGGATCCGCGATAGTGCGGCCTCCTTGGAGATTTTCAAGGATCGAGTACGATGCCACCACGGGCGGCGAGCGGTTCACCGTGGTGCGTCCGGTAGGCGGCGAGGTGCAGAGCGAGTTGGTCCTCGTGCTGAACTTCTTCGAGGGGAGCTGAGGGCGCGGGTCCCTTGACCACACAGAGCCCCGCTCGAGGTGACGCCTCGGGCGGGGCTTCCGGCCGCTCAGGGGCTTCGGGCCATCAGCCCGAAGCCCCTGAAAGCGCTTCAACTCGGGAAGGTGATCTTCGCGATGTTCCACATGGAGCAGGAGCCCCTGTAGAGGACATTGTCGTTGTCGGCGTGGAGCGAGTGAATGAGGCAACCTGTCTGGCCGTGGCCCAAGGCGGTCTGAGCCCAGTCGATCAGATTCCCGTCATGGTTGAGGCGATAGATCTTGCCGTCGCCGTCACCGGAGTAGATGTATCTCGGCGTTACCTGGATCGTCCAGGGCGCACCGATGCCGGTGATGTATCGCTCGAAGTTCAGGTCATAGTCGAAGACCTGGATGCGACGGTTGCCGCGGTCCGCGACGTAGACGTGACCATACCCCGCCGCGATGCCGTGCACGGTATTGAACTGGCCGTCTCCGCTTCCGAACGTGCCGAACTCTTTCAGCCATGTGCCGTCCTTCGCGAGCTTCACGACCCGCGAATTGTTGTAGCCGTCGGAGATGAAGATGCTGCCGTCGGGGCCGAAGGCGACGTCGGTCGGGCGGTTGTAGGTGCCCACCCCGGCCCGCGGGCGCTCCCCCTCGGGTTCGTGGGCGCCGTGCTCGACGTACTCCTCCCACCAGTCGATCGATTCCGGCTTGCGGCCTAGATTCATCGTTATCAGGCCCGTCGGATCGACCTTCATGACCATGTTGGAGCCTTCGTCCACGACCCAGACATTCTGCTCAGGGTCGACGCGCACGGTGTGGGCGAAGGACAGGCCGTAGGCGTTCGGGATCCATTCCTTCACGAAGTTCAGGTTCTGGTCGAACTCGAACAGCTTGGCCGCATTCCCGCCGCGGGACGAGCCGCTCCAGCCGGTGCGAGAGAAGACGAACAGGTGCCCGGCGGCATTTCGCGTAACGCCCTCGGTTTCACCCAGCGTCTCGCCCGGGATGCGCAGCGGCAGGATCTCCTCGGTGACCCTGACCTCCGGGCCGGCCGGCCGCTGGGCCGCACCCCTGCCCTGGGCAAGAAGCTGGGTAGAACTGGCGGCCAGTAAGAACAGGCCAAGGGCGGCTTCTGATCTTTTCATGCGTTTCTCCAGGGATGTGGTGCCGTCGACGGTACCGGTCTAACCTGCCGGGGAGCGCGCTGCTCAACCCCAGTGACGTGTAATCCTACAGCCTGCAGCCCCGCGTCGCGAGGGAGCCACCGCCATATGACGTTCGTTGGGGACGTCCTCGACAGATGGGACGTGCCGTCGCGATCGGTCGACCGGGCGGCGACGTTCGCCATCGCTCGCGCCGGTTGCCGTCTACCTCGCGGGCCGCATATTTCGGCGGCCTCGCGCCGGGACCCGCCCACTTCGGCCTCCCGAGCGCGCTTGAACGTCCAAGGGGGATTCGATGCCGTCCACGCCGTCCAAAGTCACGGCGCTTCCGGTCAAGCGGGGCTTCGGCGAGACCTTGCGCCCCGACGCCTGGTGGATTCAGCCCGTCGTCGTGGGTCTCGGCTTCCTGGCCTTCATCGTGTACTCGACCTGGGCCGCCTTTCAGGGCGCGTTCTACTCGTCTGGCAACCTGCTCTCGCCCTTCTACTCGCCGGAGCTCTGGTATCCGTTGGGTGAGGTGTCCGAGCACGCGCTCTTCGGCGCGCAGCCGGGGTGGTGGCCGGGATTCCTGCCGTACTCGCCCGCGTTCCTGATCCTCTGGGCCCCGGTGAGCTTCCGCCTCACCTGCTACTACTACCGGGGCGCCTACTACAAGTCGTACTGGCCGGGCCCGCCCTCGTGCTCGGTCGGAACGCCCGGGACGGGCTACATGGGCGAGCGACACTTCCCGCTCATCATCCAGAACATCCACCGGTACACGCTTCCGTTCGCGCTCCTCCTGCTCGTCTTCCTCGCGAGCGATGCCTGGAAGGCGCTCTGGTTCGCGGCGCCGGGGGGCGAGGAGTTCGGTCTGAGCGTCGGTACGCTCGTGCTGACCGCGAACGTGTGCCTGCTCGGCAGCTACACGTTCGGCTGCCACTCGCTCAGGCACATCGTGGGAGGCGGCATCGACCGGCTCGCGGGGCGGCCCGTGCGGCGGACCGCCTACGAGTGCGTGAGCTGGTGCAATAAACGCCACATGCGCTTCGCGTGGTTCAGCTTGTTCTGGGTGGGTTTCTCTGACGCGTATGTCCGGCTCTGCGCGATGGGGATCTGGACCGACCTGAGGATCTTCTGATGTCGGAGCACCAGGTCGTCGAGCACGACGTCATCGTCATCGGAGCGGGGGGCGCGGGGCTGCGCGCGGCCATCGCCGCCGCGGCAGGGGGCGCGTCGGTCGGGCTCGTCTGCAAGTCGCTGCTCGGCAAGGCGCACACGGTGATGGCCGAGGGCGGCGTCGCGGCCGCGCTCTCCAACGCCGACGAGCGGGACAACTGGATGGTGCACTTCGCGGATACCATGCGCGGAGGGCAGTACCTGAACTCCTGGCGCATGGCGGAGCTGCACGCCAAGGAAGCGCCCGATCGCGTACGCGAGCTCGAGTCGTGGGGCGCGCTGCTCGACCGCACGCCCGACGGCCGCATGAACCAGCGGAACTTCGGCGGCCACAAGTACCCGCGGCTCGCGCACGTCGGCGACCGCACGGGCCTCGAGATGATCCGGACGCTCCAGGACCACGGGATCCATCAGGGAATCGACGTGCACATGGAGGTCACGGTCACGAAGCTCCTCACGGACGGGGACCGCTGCGTGGGCGCGTTCGCCTACGACCGCGAGCGCGGCCGCTTCAAGGTGTTCAAGGCCAAGGCGGTCGTGCTCGCCACGGGCGGCATCGGCAGGGCGTACACGATCACGAGCAACAGCTGGGAGTACACGGGCGATGGGCACGCGCTCGCGTACCACGCGGGCGCGGAGTTGGTGGACATGGAGTTCGTCCAGTTCCACCCGACCGGCATGGTCTGGCCGCCGAGCGTGCGCGGCATCCTCGTGACCGAGGGCGTGCGCGGCGAGGGCGGCGTGCTCAAGAACAGCGAGGGTCGCCGCTTCATGTTCGACGACATCCCGCCGCTCTATCAGGGGCAGACGGCGGCCACGCCGGAAGAGGGGTGGCGCTACGTGATCGGGGACAAGGAAGCGCGCCGCCCGCCGGAGCTCCTCACGCGGGACCACGTCGCGCGGAAGATCGTCAAAGAAGTGAAGGAGGGCCGCGGGAGTCCGCACGGCGGCGTCTTCCTCGACATCGCGTGGATCAAGCAGAACATCAAGGACGCCGAGGGGCACATCAGGAAAAAGCTCCCGAGCATGTACCATCAGTTCAAGGAGCTCGCGGGCGTCGACATCACCAAGGAGCCGATGGAGGTGGGGCCGACGATGCACTACATGATGGGCGGCGTGCGCGTCGAGCCGGACTCTCAGATGTCGACGACTGTGAAGGGCTTGTTCGCCGCCGGCGAGTGCGGGGGTGGCCTGCACGGCGCGAACCGACTGGGCGGCAACTCGCTCTCCGATCTGCTGGTCTTCGGCAAGCGTGCCGGCGAGTATGCCGCGAAGTTCGCTGCAGGGAACTCCGCAGTGAAGTTGGGTGACGACCAGGTGAAGCTCGCCGAGAGCGAGGCGCTCGCGCCCCTAGAGCGGGATGCGGATGCGGACGTCGGACCGTTCCGTCTCCAGTACGAGCTGCAGAAGCTCATGCAGGACAAGGCGGGCATCGCGCGCGAGGAGACGGAGCTCACCGAGGCACTCGAGGGGATCCAGAAGCTCAAGGCGCGTGCGAGCGTGATGGGCGCCGGCGGCAGCCGGGAGTACAACCCCGGGTGGCACACCGCGCTCGATCTGCACAACCTGCTGACGATCTCCGAGGCGATCGCGCTCGCGGCCCGTGAGCGGAAGGAGAGCCGCGGCGCCCACGCCCGCGTGGACTACCAGGCCAAGGACGCGGCCTGGGGCACGTTCAACCACGTGATCAAGAAGGGGAAGGACGGCAACATGGAGATCCGCCGCGAGCCGCTCGCGGCGATACGCCAGGATCTGCAAGACATCATCAAGGAGCAGGGCTGATGGCGAAGACCGAGTTCCAGGTCTGGCGTGGCGACTCCTCGGGGGGCGAGCTCCAGAGCTACCAGGTCGATGTCGGCCCCGGCTATGTGGTGCTCGACGCGATCCATCAGATCCAGGCGGAGCAGGCGAACGACCTCGCTGTCCGATGGAACTGCAAAGCCGGCAAGTGCGGCTCGTGCTCGGCGGAGGTGAACGGGTCGCCGCGACTGATGTGCATGACGCGCGTCGACGATCTGCCGAAAGACAAGCCGATCACCGTCGAGCCGATGCGCACGTTCCCGTCGGTGAAGGACCTCGTGACCGACGTCTCGTGGAACTACGAGGTGAAGAAGACGATCCAGCGCTTCATGCCCTCGAAGCCCGACGCGGCCGACGGGACGTGGCGCATGGATCAGTACGACGTCGAGCGTCCGCAGGAGTTCCGGAAGTGCATCGAGTGCTTCCTGTGTCAGGACGTCTGCCACGTGCTGCGCGACCATCACATGCACGACCGCTTCGCAGGCCCGCGGATGTTCGTCTACGTGGCGAACCTAGAGATGAACCCGATCGACACGGGGAACCGCGTGGCGCAGCTGCGCGACGAGCTCGGCGTCGGCTACTGCAACATCACCAAGTGCTGCACCAAGGTGTGCCCCGAGCACATCACGATCACGGACAACGCGATCATCCCGCTCAAGGAGCGGGTGGTCGATCAGTCGTACGACCCCATCGCGAAGCTGTTGGGGGCTGGGAAGGAGTAGGGGCGCCGTCCGGTTTCAGCGGTAACTAACGCGAGGGGCTGACGCATGACCGAAGTCGACCTGCTCCCTCTGTTCCTGGACGTCAACTAGGACATCGACACGTAGTTCCAGTTCTGGATGTCGATCACGTTCGCGGTATCGTCGCCTCGTTCGTCGCGGACCAGAGATTGAGTCGCATCGAGAGAGGCGTGATCACCGCGCTCTACCTGTGCGCGGCGAAGATCATCCTGCTTCGGTACTCCAGCGCCATCGCCCATCAAGAAGACGTGTTGGATCTCTTCACCGCGAGTGGTATTCCCCAGCCGCAGCGGCCGACGGTCGCGGGGCTGCTGCGGTACCGCTTGTTCACGTTCGGGTCTTTGGTAGCCGTGCTGAGTGTGCTCTTCCCGAAGCTTGTCGCGAAGCGGTCCTCGTCGACTTGACCGCAGTAGGTCCTGTCGACGGCGATGCCGGTGATCCCCGTTCAGCTCTTCGGGATGCACACGTCGGGGTCGCTCTCCGCGTTCCCGAGGCCGACCCACAGGAAGAGGGTCGTGTCGTGCGGCTCGCTCCACACGAACTCCACGTCGATCTGCGAGCGCAGGCCGAACGCGTGGGAGAACGCCACACCCTGGCCCGGTACCGCGTTCACCTCGAGCGTCGTGTCCGCGATGGTCTCGTGCGCTGTAATCCGCCAGCGCCCCGTGTGGGCATCGTGCACACGAACGCAGCCGTTGAGCGTCATGCCCATCGTGGGGAGCGGAAGAGTCGTCGCGGATCCCCGGCCGCCCTTGATGTCGACCGACACCCAGCCGCCGCCGTTCCGGATCGCCGCCATGACGCCGTCGAGGGCCTGCGCGTGGAGCGTGCCCGGGTGGGCAGCGGCCACGACGGCCGACACGAGCAGGGCCCGGATGATGTGACGCATGGAGCCTGGTACCCGCGAGTCGGCGCCGGGATCTGGCTTCCACGCGATACCGGCCGGCTCTAGCCTTCTCGCTCATGCACACCGCCATCCGGGACGCCCAGACCTCATGAGCCGCCCAAGCGTCCATCTCGACCCGAAGGGCGTCGCGCCCGCCCGGGCGCGCCATCCCTGGATCTTCTCCGGAGCGATCGCCCGCGTGACAGGTGACCCCGAGCCGGGCGCCGAGGTGGACGTGCTCGACGCCGACGGCACGTTCCTGGGTCGTGGCCTGTTCAACCCCCACAGCCAGATTCGCGTTCGGCTCTACACGTCCGAGGATGAGGCCCTCGACGGGCCGTTCTTCGCCGCGCGTGTGCGGCGTGCCATCGCGCTGCGAAGTGAGGTGCTCGGCCTCGACGATCCGGCGGGTGCGTGCCGCCTTGTCTTCTCCGAGGGGGACGAGCTGTCCGGCCTGACCGTGGACCGCTACGGGCGCCACCTGGTCGTGCTGCTCACGGGCCTCGGCATCGCCGCCCACCGCGAAGCGATCCTGGACGTGCTCGAGGAAGTGGTCGCGCCCGAAGGCATCCTCCTGCGGACCGAAAAGGGGGTCGGGACGGAGGAGGGGTTGATCCTCAAGGATGGTTCGCTCCGGGGCCAGCCGCCCGCCGAGCCGATCGTGATCCAGGAGCGATCTTTCCGCTTCGCCGTCGACCTCCGTACGGGGCAGAAGACCGGCTTCTACCTGGATCAACGCCAGAACCGGGCGCGCGTCGCAGCGTACGCTGCGGGTCGAGCGGTGGCCGACGTGTGCGCCTACACGGGCGGGTTCTCCATCGCCACCGCGACAGGAGGCGCCGCGAGCGTCGTGGCGATCGATGCCTCCGCCGGTGCGCTCGACCTCGCGCGCAGAAACGCCGAGCTGAACGGCGTCACGGACCTCGTGGAGGCGGTGCGTGGGGACGCGTTCGGTTGGCTCGGCGAGCAGGCCGAGGCAGGGCGCTCGTTCGACATGATCGTGCTCGACCCGCCGCGCTTCGCGCGCTCGCGCGCCGGCTTGCGGTCGGCGCTGCAGGGGTATCAGCGGCTCAACGGGCTCGCGCTCGAGTGCCTCGCCCCCGAGGGCGTGCTGGTCACGTTCTCGTGCTCGGGCCGGGTGTCCGCGGAGGAGTTCCAGGAGGCCGTCGCCCGCGCGGCGACGGAAGGCCGCAGGCCGCTCCGCATCCTGGAACGCCTTGGGCAGGCGCCCGACCACCCCGTGTCGACGGCGTGCCCGCAGAGCGCGTACCTGAAGGGCTTGGTCTGCGTGGCCGGCTGAGGCTGGAGGCCCCCTCCGGGTGCCACTACCTTCCGGCCGTCGCCGGGGGCATCCCGAGGAGTGTGGGATTGAGAACGACCCTTGGAACCTGATCCGGTTGAAACCGGCGTAGGGAGTGCGGCGGAAGTTGGCCAGTGCCGCTCGCTCCGCAACGTACGAACGGAGGAGAAGCGATGAGCGATGTCGGCGTAGCCAATGGTCGGCCCCGAGCGGTGCCCCTGGAGAGTGCCGGTACCGACTACCCGGGTGCCTTCCCGGGCTCTCTCAAGGTGTACGTGCAGGGTACACGCGGGATTCGCGTGCCGACCCGAGAGATTCAGCTGACCGGTGGTGAGCCGCCGCTGCGCGTTTACGACACGAGCGGGCCTCGCGGCGATGTCCGTCATGGCCTACTACCTCTCCGCGACGAATGGATTGGCGCGCGCTCGGTCCGCGAGACGGGCCGTACGAGGGAGATGGCGACGGACGTCGAGATGCCCGCGGGCCTCCGGCGCCGGACGCTCCGCGGCACCGGACCCGTGACGCAGATGGCGTACGCGCGCCGTGGCGAGATCACGCCCGAGATAGAGTTCGTGGCGATCCGCGAGGGCGTCGAGGCGACGCTGGTGCGGGACGAAGTCGCCCGCGGCCGCGCCATCATTCCGGCGAACATCAATCACCCGGAGCTCGAGCCGATGATCATCGGCCGGCGCTTCAAGGTGAAGATCAACGCCAACATCGGGAACTCGGCGGTCAGCTCATCGATCGAGGAAGAGGTCGAGAAGCTCCGCTGGGCGACGCTCTGGGGTGCCGATACGGTCATGGACCTGTCGACGGGGAAGAACATCCACGAGACGCGCGAGTGGATCGTGCGGAACTCGCCCGTCCCCATCGGTACGGTGCCGATCTACCAGGCCCTCGAGAAGGCCGGCGGCGCGCCCGAGGATCTGACCTGGGAGATCTACCGCGACACGCTCATCGAGCAGTGCGAGCAGGGCGTCGACTACTTCACGGTGCACGCGGGCGTGCTGCTCCGCTTCATCCCGCTCACCGCGAACCGCATGACCGGCATCGTCTCGCGCGGCGGCTCGATCATCGCCAAGTGGTGCCTGGCGCATCACCAGGAGTCGTTCCTTTACACGCACTTCCGCGAGATCACGGAGATCATGGCCGAGTACGACGTGTCGTACTCGCTCGGCGACGGCCTCAGGCCTGGGTCGATCGCCGACGCCAACGACGAGGCGCAGTTCGCTGAGCTGAAGGTGCAGGGCGAGCTCACGCGCATCGCGTGGGAGCACGGCGTCCAGGTGATGAACGAGGGCCCCGGCCACGTGCCGATGCATCTCATCAAAGAGAACATGGAGAAGCAGTTCGAGTGGTGCGACGAGGCGCCGTTCTACACGCTCGGGCCGCTAACGACCGACATCGCTCCCGGCTACGACCACATCACGAGCGCGATCGGCGCGGCGCAGATCGCGTGGTACGGCACCGCGCTCCTGTGCTACGTGACGCCCAAGGAGCACCTCGGGCTTCCGAATCGCGACGACGTGAAGGCCGGCGTGATCGCCTACAAGATCGCCGCGCACGCGGCGGACCTCGCCAAGGGCCACCCGTACGCTCAGGAATGGGACAACGCGCTCTCGAAGGCGCGCTTCGAGTTCCGCTGGCGCGACCAGTTCAACCTCGCGCTCGACCCGATCACCGCCGAGGAGTACCACGACGAGACACTGCCGGCCGAGGGCGCGAAGGTGGCGCACTTCTGCTCGATGTGTGGGCCCAAGTTCTGCTCGATGCGGATCACCGAGGACATCCGGCGGTACGCGCAGGAGGAGGGGATAGCGACCGCGCAGGCAATCAGCGCAGGAATGCAGAAGAAGGCCGAGGAGTTCCGCGAGATGGGCAGCGCACTCTACGTGGAGGCAGGATCGAAGTGAGGCCCACGCCGCTCGCTCCGAGCGGCTGGGAACAGGCGGGTAGCGTCTGTGCGCGTCTAGAACGATCCGCCGACTCGCTCCGCCAACAGCTGCGCCGCGAGATGGTGTCCAGCCGCGGTCCAGTGGCCGTCGACGTGGAAGTACAGGCTCTCGCCACGTCCATCCTCGGCGGTGGTGGTGGAAGGGGTCGCCCATCGCGCCAGAGCCTCTCCGACCGAGAGGGCTACGATTACCGCGCCGACCAGGAGCGCGCCCGTGAGGACGCGGTACCTCTTCTCGGGTGCCCCGGGGCGCTGGCCGTGGTCCTGCGCGATTCCCCTTCGAGTGCTGGTCAGGCTTCGCCACCTCAATGGGCGTGTCCACCAACCATCGGTGCTGCCCAATCTTCTGGCCCGTTGCCGGCATGGCAATTCGACGGGAATGCAGCCCGGGTCTAGGCGATGCCCTGGCTTGGCTAGATTGCGCGGTCAGATCCCTCGAGCAGGAGCATCCCTCCCTGGAAGTCTGCAGCGTCGGTGGTCGCATGAGTCTGCGGACCCTTACGGCCTCCTTCTCGCTCTGCGTGTGTCTTGCATCCGCCGCCGGGGCGCAGCCCGTCGACGCGCGGGTCGACTCGGCCTCCGTGCTCGGCGCGACCCCGGCTTCGGTCGAGAACGCCTTCTTCCTGAAGGGTCGCGACTACGGCACCGATGCGTACGCGGGTCCCTTCGACATGATCTTGAACAAGGGATTCGCCGTCGCGCAGTGGCAGGACCAGGATCGCCACATCTTCTCGTATCCGTACGGCTGGAACGCGGTGTGGGCGTCCGTCACGAGACCAGGCACCGCGATGGAGCGCGCAGGAGGTTGGGGCAAGGTCTTGAGGCGGCATGTCATCCCCTTGAATTGGGACGAGTTCCGCGACGCACAGTGGATGCCCAACTACTTCGGGCATGTGATCGAGGGAGGACTCGCCTATCGGCGCCTGCTCGAGTGGAATAGGGTCAACGGTATGCCGTTCCCGACGCTCTCGACCGTGATCGTGACGCAATTCGCTGTCACGATCAACGAGGCGTACGAGACGCCCGTGAACGATCCATGGGTCCAGGAGAACGGCACCGCCGGTGCCTTCGTGGACTGGATGATCATGGATCCCGTGGGTATGCTGCTCATGCACCAGGACGTCATCGCGCGATTCTTCGCGGAGGACATGGGTGCTGTGGTTTGGCCGAGACAGGCGTCGATCGTCTTCCCGGGAGGTCGCCTCACGAACAACGGCGAGGCCGTCATCCTCCGGCCGGCGCTCTGGTTCACGGACGACTTCCGCATCTTCTTCCGGGGTGGGGTCGGCGCCGAGGCGGGCATTTCGGTGCCCTACGACGGGGTCACGGTCAACGTGGGCGCCGGGGCCAACTCGAGCGGCCGCAAGCTGAACATCGAGCACGTCGAAGAAGCAACGTTCAGCTTCTCATCGGGGATCTGGGTCGACCGCGATGGCTCGTTGCTCTTCAGCGCCACCTGGGACCACAAGACCGATCGACGCCTGGCGATCGACGTATTTCCGGGCGTGATCGACATCGCTGGCTCGACGATCGGCGTGTGGTTCCAGTTCGATCAGGACTACCGGCCCTACTTCGGCATCACCGGGCGCCGGACGCTCGGGGGTGGCGTCGGCGTGGGATTCTGACGGGAGGAGGCGCCTAGTTCCGCGTGCGTGGCCGGTCTCTGGTGATCGGCTCCGAGCCCGGCGGGAGGGCAGGACCGATCCTCGCCCAGTCGCGCATCAGCGCTCGCACTCGCTCGATGGCGGCGCGCGGCGCGACGCTTTGACGGATGAGCATGCGCACGCGGGCCGAGACGTCCAACATGCGATCGTCTCGCGCGAAGCTCGCGGGGACATCCACGGCGGCGACCGCGGGCGCCCCTGCGTGGCGGACGCTCAGGAGGCCGGCCGTCGCCCTGCCGGCGATCGGGGTCGTGGTCGCGCTCGCCGCCTGGATGGGCACCGTAGCGAGCGAGCGGTCTCGAGAGCGCTGGGCCAGGGAGGAAGCGTTGCCCCAGATGCTCGCCCTCATCGCGAACGACGACTATGCCGCAGCGCTCGCGCTCGCGGAGCAAGTCGAGGCGGTGCTCCCCAACGACCCGGCGCTGGCCGACGCGATCGCACAAGCGTCGGTCACGGCACCGATCGTCACGGACCCGCCCGGCGCGGACGTCTACGTCCGCTCGTACGACGACCGCGCCGCAGACTGGCGGCTGGTCGGGCGCTCCCCGATCGAGGCGGAGCGCCTGCCGCGCCGCTCCGCCGTCGAGATTCGCGTGGAGAAAGAGGGATTCGATCCGGTCGAGGTGGCTTCGGGGGTCCCAGGCTTCTTCTTCCGTCCGACGGGTGCTCCGCCGATCACCCTTCGCCCGTCGGGAGCCGTTCCTCCGGAGATGGTCTTCGTTCCTGGTGGAGACTTTCCGGTGCGGATCACGGGCTTCAATACGCTGCTCAGGGCCCACCTGGACGCCTTCCTGATCGACCGTTACGAGGTGACCAACGCCGAGTACAAGGAGTTCGTCGACGCCGGCGGGTATTCCGATCCTCGCTACTGGGAAGGGCTCGACTTCGTACGCGACGGGCGCCGGCTGTCGTGGGAGGAGGCCGCGGTGCTCCTGGTCGACCAGACCGGTCGCCCCGGGCCATCCACGTGGGAGTTCGGCACCTTCCCGCCACAGCAGGAGGCGTACCCCGTGAGCGGCGTGAGTTGGTACGAGGCGGTCGCGTACAACCGCTTCCGCGAAAAGTCCCTTCCCACGATCTACCATTGGGCGCGGGCGGCGATCGAGCCGGATGGTGTTCAGGTCTTCGTGACTCACCTGCTGGCACAGGCGAACTTCAACGGGGAAGGTCCCTTGCCCGTCGTCGAGAGCAGGGCCATGGGGCCGTACGGCACCTACGACACCGCTGGCAACGTGAAGGAGTGGGCCTGGAACGCGTCGGGCGACCACCGGTGGCTGCTCGGTGGAGCCTGGGACGACGAGCAGCGCATGTACAGCGTACGCTTCACGTCGCCTACGTTCGACCGCTCGTCACGCCACGGTTTCCGGGGCGTGCGCTACGTCGAGGGAGAACCCAACGACAGCCTCGCGGCGCCTGTCGAGTCCTTCTCGCGCGACTACAATGCGGCGCGCCCTGTATCGGAGGCCGTCTACCAGGCGTATCGCCGCCCGCTCCTCTACGTGCCCGGCGAGCTGGACGCCAGGGAGGAGTCGGTCGACGACACGTTGGAGGAATATCGCCGCATCAAAGTGACGCTGGACGCGGGCTACGTGAACGAGCGCATGGCGATCTACCTGTTCCTGCCCAAGGGTGGTGCGCCGCCGTACCAGGCCGCCGTTTTCTTCCCGGGCCTAGATGCATTCATGAACCGATCCACAGGGGAGCCCTACCCGACCGTTCCCTCGGAATCACTCGGGGCTGTGGTTAGCAGCGGACGGGCCGTGATCATCCCGACGTGGAGCGGGTCGATGGATCGGTGGGACGACTTCGACTCCCAATCCGGAGAACAGTCCAAGCGGTCGTTGAGGACGAAGATGGCCGAGTGGACAGAGGACCTGGGCCGGACCATCGACTACCTCGAGTCTCGGGACGACATCGATGCGGAGCGAATCTTCTATTTCGGCGTAAGCTTCGGATCGTCTACGTCGCTCCCGCTCCTCGACCTGGAGAGCCGACTCCGCGCGGCTTTGCTGCTGCTGCCCGGCTACACGTACCGCCAAGTGCCGCCCGAGATGGACGCCGTCAACTACGCGCCGCACATCACGATGCCGGTGTTGATGATCGGGGGTCGCGACGACTACGTGTTCCCCGTGGAGATCGCTCAGCGCCCGCTGTTCGAGCAGCTCGGGACGCCGGCCGCGGACAAGCGCCACCTGCTCTACCCGATGGGCCACGGTCCCATTCCGCGGGGTCAGTTCCTGCGCGACGTCCTGCCCTGGTTAGACCAATACCTGGGGCCGGTGCGGTAAGGCCGGTCGAGCGCAGGCGATGAGCTTCCTGGCCCGGCCTTCCGGGTGACGCTACGATGACCGCGGACATGCGCGTGCGCGTCCGGGGCGCCTGAGGAGCCCGCGCCGAATGCCGATCGACCGACTGAACATGGTTCTGCGCGCGCACATGCGCGCGCGGGAGGACGCCGGCACGGCCAAGGGGGCCCAGAAGGTGGTCGTCGCGGTGAAGCCGGCGGCGGGCAACCGCGGCCCGCGCTTTCTCCTGAAGGGCCAGGGCGAGCGCGAGTTCATCCGCATGAACTCGAACTCCTACCTGGGGATGGGCTCGCGGCCCGACGTCATCCACGCCGAGGAGGAGGCCACGCGTGCGTTCGGCGCCGGGCCCCGAGGGTCCGCGACTGCTCGAGCGCCTGCGCGCGCTCACGCGCATGTTCGAGGTGGGACTCGGGCGTATCGGCATCGAGACGATCCCGGGCGAGCACCCGGTCGTGCCGCTCATGATCCGCGACACACAAAGGACACGTGACCTCGTGCGCTACCTCTTAGAGCGCGGCGTGCTCGTGACGGGACTCACGTATCCGGTCGTGCCCAATGGGGACGAGGAGATCCGCACGCAGGTGAACGCGGACCACACCGAGGGCGACATCGACTACGTGCTCGCGCAGCGGGATGCGTTCGCGTGAGCGGCGCAGGGTCGGTCGATCCGGCGAAGGGAGCGATGCCCAGCGTCCTCAAGCTCGCCGGTCCAGGCCTCATCGTCGCCGCCGCGGGCATCGGGTCCGGCGACGTCGTCGCGGCGTCGGTCGCCGGCGCGAGGTATGGCGTCCTGCTGCTGTGGGCGCTCGTGCTGGGCGCGTTCTTCAAGTTCGTGCTGACCGAGGGGATCGCGCGGTGGCAGCTCGCCACGGGGCTCACCGCTCTCGAGGGGTGGGCGGCGTACATGCCCGCGTGGGTGAAGGTCTACTTCGGCGTGTACCTGCTGTTCTGGACGGTCGCGGTCACTGCGGCGCTCACGAACGCGACCGGGCTCGGCATGGCGAACCTCACCGGAGGCGCCATCTCGCAGCCCTGGGGCGCGGTGCTGCACAGCCTCCTCGGAGGCGCGTTCGTCTTCCTCGGCGGATACGGGCGGTTCGAGACGCTGACGAAGACGCTCGTGGGGATCATGGCCTTCACGATCCTCGTCTGCGCTGCGCTCACCTTCAGCGACCCGATCGGCGTCGTGCGCGGGTCGCTCATCCCCACCGTGCCGGCGGGCGGCGGCATGTACGTGCTCTCGGTGATCGGCGGCATCGGCGGCTCCATCACGATGCTCGGGTACAACTACTGGATGCGTGAGGAGCGGATGGAGGGGGAGAAGTACCTCGGCTACGTGAGGGGCGACGTGGGTATCGCGTACTTGTTTACTGCGGTGTTCGGCATGGCGATCGTGTTGATCTCGAACCAGACGTTCTTCCTCACCGGCATCCAAATCACCGACGCGCAGGCCGTGCCGCTCATGGCCGAGACGCTCGGCGAGGTCCTCGGATCCTTCGGCAGATGGGCCTACTCGATCGGATTCTGGGCCGCGGTGTTCGCTTCTCTGCTCGGCGTGTGGCAGAGCGTGCCCTATCTCTACGCGGACTTCTACGGGATCGTGAAGAAACTCTCGCCCGAGGAGCGCGCCGAGGTCGTCAAGGTGACGAGCAAGCCGTACCGGCTCGCTTTGCTCTGGGTCACGCTCGTGCCGCTTCCGTTCGCGTTTACGGGAAGGCCGATCGCGGTGATCGTCACGTATACGATCGTGGGCAGCCTCTTCGTGCCGTTCCTCGCCGCGACGCTACTCTACCTGAACAACCGGGTGAAATGGGACCGCGCCGTCCCGCACAACCATTGGGCGACGAACGCGCTCCTCGTCGTGATCCTCGCTCTCTTCCTCGCCGTGGGAGTCCAGGAGGTCGTCAACGCGATCCGGTGAGGGGCTACCTCAGTGCGTCATCGTCCAGAGTACGACGTTGATCAAGACCGCATAGGCCGGAGGGGAGAACCTGTAGAAGTAGTCGCTCGAGTAGTTCTCGCGTTCCCACCCGTCGGAGATGTCGGTGTTGTGCGTGATCAGCACGAGGATGCGCCCCGTCTCGTCGGCCATGGCCCACATCGACGCGTGCTCGCTGTCGCGTCCCAGCTCCGACGTCGAACCGCCGCTCCCGCGCCACGAGTTGGCGGAGGGAATCTGCGGGACATCGGGAATGATGTAGAGCTGGGTGAAGAGCGGGTGCTCGGGATCGAGCTCCACGAGGGGGAACTCAGGGAGCACGCGCTGGATCTCGGAGGAGAAACGACTCCAGCCCTGGCTTCCCCAGAAATCGTCCGCCCAGAAGAACCCTCCCTTGAGCAGGTAGTCTCGCAGGATCGCGCCGTCCTCGTCGGAGAACCCGAGCTCGCCCACGTCGGTGGCCATCAGCATCGGGCACTCGTAGATCTCGGGCTCGCCCAGCTGGAGGACTGCGAACCCCTCTTCGCCGTACGACCAACGAGACCCGCGCAACTTCGTGAGTTGCTGGAGCCGGATCATGAGATTCCGGTCCGCATCCGGGAAGTCGGTCGTCCAGCCGTTCCCCGATCCATCCCGGCGCACGGAATTGTAGGCGAGCCGGCAATAAGTGAACGGTCCAGGGATGTCGGGGAGCCCGTCCCCGAGGCGAACCCTCGTGTTAGTTCGTCCGTCGCCGAAGCCGACGCTGCGGCGCTGTGCGTCGACCCGTGCGGAGGCGCTCGCGAGGAGGGCCACGGCCAGGACGAGCAGGTGGGCGGTTCGGCGCATGGGCCTGGCGGAGGGGTCGGCGGAGTCGTTGGCGATCTCACCGTGGACCCGTAGACTGAGGTTTGTGCTACTCCGTGACAATGCAGGTGGCCGGCCGTTTCGGCCACGTGCGACCTCCCAGAGGACGAAACGGTGCGAGTAGGCGCGGACCGTTGAAGATCTGGGTCGACGCCGACGCTGTTCCGCGAGACGTGAAGGACATCGTCGCGCGGGCCGCGCTCCGAATGCAGCTCGCCACCCACCTCGTCGCCAACCAGCGGATCCAGACGCCGGCGAACAACGCCTTCGTCACGGCCGTGTGGGTGGCCGGCGGCCCCGACGTCGCGGACGACCACATCGTCGCTCACGCCGAACCCGGGGACCTGGCCGTTACCGCGGACATCCCGCTGGCCGCGAGGTTGGTCGAGAAGAGCGTGAGCACGATCGACCCGCGGGGGGCGGAATACACGCCGGAGAACATCCGCGAGAGACTCTCGCTGCGCGACTTCATGGACCGACTGCGTTCGACGGGCGTCGAGACGGGCGGGCCGAACGCCTACGGAGTGAAGGATAAGCAAGCCTTCGCGTCCACCTTCGATCGCGTGCTCATGCGGCTCCTGCGGGCGCAGGGACACGGGACGAGCGGGTGAGCCCAGGTTGCCGGGTCGACGCCCTGCCGGCATCGTAGGCTCAGCGCCCCACCCCGACTGGAGGTTCAGGTCATTGCACGCTCGCTCCCGCCGGGACCACTAGCCGCGCTCGCGGCTTCGACTTCGCCGGTGAACCCTGCCATGCCTGCGCTACCGGACCTCGCGGCGCGGCATCAGCAGCCGGAGCTGATGGACGCTCCGGGTCTCGATCGGGCGCGTCACCTGCACGCGCTTCAAGCTCTGGAGCGCGTGAACCTCGTGTCGCTCACCGCCGCACGCCTTTGGGCAGAGGTGCGCGCCCTCGCCCGAGACCGCGTGCGGCCGGTCCGCGTGCTGGACGTCGCGTGCGGTGGAGGGGACGTGCTGCTGGACGTCGCGCGCCGGGCCAGCCGCCACGGAGTGGAGGTCGACCTGTGCGGCTGCGATGTGAGCGCGGTCGCGCTGGATCGTGCGCGAGCGCGTGCGGAAGGGTTGAAGACCACCAGGTTCCTGGCCGTCGACGTCCTGCGGGAGGAGATACTGGGTCCTTACGACGTGGTGTGCTCGTCGCTCTTCCTGCACCATCTCTCCCGCGCTGATGCGATGGTGCTGCTGCGCGCCATGGCGCGTGCGAGCCGGCGTGTGCTGCTTGTGCAGGATCTCCGGCGGTCGCGCCTAGGGTACGCTTTCGCGTGGATCGGACTGCACGTGCTCACGACGTCCGATGTGGCGCGGTTCGACGGGCCAGTCTCCGTGCGGGCCGCCTACACACTCGCGGAGGCCCGTACGCTCGCCGCAGACGCCGGGCTCGAGGGTGCCGTCATCCGAGCCCGCTGGCCGCAGCGGTTTACGATCCGGTGGGCGAGGCCATGACCGACTGGGACGTGGTCGTCGTCGGCGCCGGGCCCGCGGGCACAGCGGCCGCCATCGAGCTCGCGCGGCAAGGGGCGTCGGTGCTCCTCCTCGACCGCACGCGCTTCCCGCGCTGGAAGGTGTGCGGGGCGTGTCTGAGCCCGGGGGCGCTATCGCTCTTGGGAGCGCTGGGGCTCGAGGGTCTGCCCGCGCGCCTGGGCGCCGTGCCCCTCGCACGGCTCGTGCTGAGCTCCCGCGCGGGGACGGTACGCGTGCCGCTCGACGGCTCGATGGCGATCTCCCGCGCGGCGCTAGACCTCGCGCTGGTGCACGCGACGGAACATGCCGGTGTCGCGTTCTGGCCGGGTGCGCGAGCCGTTCTGGGCCCACCGGAGCGGGACCTGCGCGTCCTCCGAGTTGTCCGTGACGGCGTGGAGGTCGACGTCGCCGCGCGCGTGGTGATCGACGCCACGGGTCTCGGTCGTGGCCTCGACGAGGACGGTCGAGAGACGAGCGCTGCGGCGCCGCGCGCCCGCGTGGGAATCGGGGCGGAACTCGACGAGCCTGCCTATCCCGTGTCTCGGGGGGATCTGCACATGGTGGTCGGCCGCGCCGGCTATGTGGGCCTCGTACGGGTCGAGGGCGGTGCGCTCAATGTGGCTGCGGCAGTCGATCCGGGCGCGCTCCGCACCGCAACGCCTCAAGAGGTCGCGAACGGCGTTCTCGCGGAGGCGGGCCGACCGGCACTGGCGCATGCGGCCCACCACGGCTGGCGGGGTACGCCGTCGCTCATGCGGGCTGCCGGCGACGTCGGCGGGGAGCGGCTCTTTCGCCTGGGCGACGCGGCAGGCTACGCGGAGCCCTTCACGGGCGAGGGCATCTGCTGGGCGCTCGGCGACGGCCATTCGGCCGCGACGCTCGCGGCCCGCGCGGTCGAGGGATGGCACGGCGACCTGCTGGTCGAGTGGCGGACGTACCGCCGCGAGCGCAGGCGAAGCTCGGAGCGTCTCTGCCGCGCGCTCGCGGGGGCGCTGCGCCGTCCGTGGATGGTGGACGCGGCGGTCGCGTCCCTGCGTATCGCGCCTACGCTCGCCGGTCCGTTCGTGCGGCGAGCGGGTCGCGCGCCGGAGCCGCTCGCGGCGCTGCCCGTATGACGATGGCGCTCGTGGGGTTCGGAACGGCCGTGCCGGAGCACGCGCTCACCCAAGAGGAAGCGGTCGAGCTGCACTCGACCCTGTGCGAGATCGACCTGAACCGCTCGCGCACGTTACGCGCGCTCTACCGACGCTCGGGCGTATCGCGGCGGCACAGCGTGTTGCTGGACAAGTCCTGCGGCCCCCTCCTCGGGCGGCAGACGTTCTACCCACCCGCGCGGGACGACGCGGACGAGGGACCCACGACGGCCCACCGGATGGAACGGTATGAGGCCCACGCGCCGGCCCTCGCGACCACGGCCGCGGCCTCCGCGCTGCACGCCGCTGGGCTCCGGGGCGGTGAGGTGACCCACGTGGTGACGGTGTCGTGCACGGGGTTTGTCGCTCCGGGGACGGACACGCGCGTGATCGAGGCGCTCGGGCTGCCGCCGACCACGCAACGCACGCACGTCGGCTTCATGGGCTGCCACGCGGCCCTGAACGCGCTGCGGGTCGCCGACTCGCTCGTGAGCGCGGATCCGGCCGCGGTCGTGCTGGTGTGCTCGGTGGAACTGTGCAGCCTGCACTTCGCGTACGGCTGGAATCCCGAGATGCTGGTGCCGAACGCCCTCTTCGCCGACGGTGCGGCCGCGGTGGTGGGTAGGGCCGCGCCGGGCAACGGCAGCGACTGGCGGATCGCGTCGTCCGCCACGCTGCTCATCCCCGACTCCGGGGGCGACATGTCGTGGCGCATCGGCGATCACGGCTTCCGCATGACGCTCTCCGCGCGGGTCCCCGACCTGGTCGCGGGGGGGCTCGGGGATTGGCTGCGGGGCTGGCTGGGCGCCAACGGACTCGACCTCGGGGACGTGGGGTCTTGGGCCGTGCATCCAGGGGGCCCGCGCATCCTTGGCGCGGTGGAGCGCGCGGCGGGGCTCACCCCGGACCAGACCCGGGTGTCCCGCGGGGTGCTAGCCGACTTCGGCAACATGTCGTCGGCCACGGTGTTATTCACCTTGGATCGCCTGCGCTCCGAGGGCGCTCCCGGGCCGTGCGTGGCGCTCGCGCTCGGTCCCGGCTTGGTCGCAGAGGCCATGCTGATCGTATAACGTTCGGGGGAGGACGCATGCTCCAGCCCCGCTCGCCCCGCCCGTCGTTCTGGTTGCTCGCCGCGCTGGTCGCGCCCATGTCCGTGGCTTCGCCGCTGGCAGGGCAGACGATCGACGTGGTGGAGATGACCGTGGCGGACGTCCAAGCCGGCTACGCCGCGGGCCATTTCACCGCGGTCGAGCTCACGCGGGCGTTCCTGGAGCGGATCGAGCGGTACGAGGGACGCTACAACGCGTTCATCTCGATGAACCCGGATGCGCTCACCGTCGCAGCCGCGCTGGACGCGGAGTACGCGAGGTCCGGGCTCCGCGGTCCCTTGCACGGCGTCCCGATCGTCATCAAGGACAACATCGACTACGCCGGCTTGGTCACCACGGCCGGGTGGGAGGGCTTCAGCGCGGGAGCCGGCGGCGTCGA
The DNA here is from genome assembly GCA_009692205.1 of Gemmatimonadota bacterium. Lineage (GTDB taxonomy): Bacteria > Gemmatimonadota > Gemmatimonadetes > Longimicrobiales > Gaopeijiaceae > UBA2982. The sequence goes on from SHZR01000007.1 coordinate 43,976, forward strand.
CATGGTGCCCGGCGACGACGCCGCGGTGGTGACACGCCTGCGCGAGGCCGGCGCGATCATCCTCGGGAAGACGAACCTCCCCGACTTCGCGTTGAACGGGACGCGCACCCGGAGCAGCGTGGCCGGGGAGACGCTCAACCCGTACCGCACCGACAAGGTGCCGGGCGGCTCGAGTGGCGGAACCGCCACGGCGGTCAACGCGAGCTTCGCGGTGCTCGGAGTCGGAACGGAGACGGGCGGATCGATCCAGAATCCCGCTTCCGCTCAGGGCCTCGTGGGCTTGAAGCCCACCTACGGCCTGGTGCCGCTCGAGGGCGTGGTGCCGGTCAACGCCGCGTATCTGGACGTGATCGGCCCCCTCACGCGGACCGTGGCCGACGCGGCGACCGTGCTCGACGTGCTGGCCGGTCCGTTCGCCGAGGACGTGTCGACTTACGCGGCCGCAGGTCACACGCCCGAGGGCGGCTATACCGCAACCCTCGCGTCCGCAACGCTGTCGGGGAGGCGATTCGGCTTGTTCGGCCAGGGGTGGCGGGTCGATCGCCTTCCGCTGGATCCCCTGACCGAGCGGCTCTACGGGGACGCGGCGGATGCCTTGGTCGCGCTCGGTGCCAAAGTCTTGGAGGACCCCTTCTACGGGTCCGGCTTTGCCGAGTTGTACGACGCGCGCCCGGACGTGCCGTCAGAAGGAACCGTCGACCTGCTCGCGTACATGCAGGGCCTCGGAGACGGCGCCGCGTTCCACACCATCGAGGAGTGGGAGCGCCTGACGGGCCTCGAGTTTCGGGCGGGTGTTCGAGGGGAGGACGACCGTCCGGTCACGTCCGAGCCGCCCACCCGTCGAGGCTCGACCGAGGAGGGCGACGCCTACGAGGCGTGGCGCCAGCAGCTTCGGGAGCGTTTCCGCAGCGTGCTCGAGCGGTACGATCTCGACGGGCTCTTCTTTCCCCAGGCGGCGGAGCCCAATCGGAACCTCGTCGAGGATCCCGCCCGCCCGGAGTACGCTCCCAACAACTGGCCCGAGATCCCGAGCAATATCGTGAATGATCTCGGAGTGCCGGTGGTGACGGTGCCGTACGCCTACTACGAGGACGGAACGCCCTTCGTGGTCGCCCTGATCGGGGACACGTGGACCGAGGCCGACCTCCTCGGGTATGCGTTCGTCTTCGAGCAGGCGACGCGCGCACGCAGGCCGCCCATGCTGTCCCCGGCCGCCGACCGCTGAGGCCCGTTCTCAACAACCCGGCGTGTGGGCGTGTCTTCGGACCGTACAACGCCCCTGGGTACTCCTGACGAGGCAATAACTTGCGTTCTCGATATATCGTGTTCGGGCTGGCTTTGCTCGCGTTCGCTGCGCCGCTGGCGGCCCAAGAGGCCGGCACTGCGCGTCCGCGACTCTTCCTCGACTGCCACGCGCCGAACTGCGACCAACAGTACTTCCGCACCGAGATCAACTGGGTGAACTGGGTCAACGACCGCGCGGTCGCCGACCTCCACGTGATCGTCGGTGCCGTGAGCACAGGCTCAGGCGGCCGTGAGTACCAGCTGGACTTCATCGGTCCGACCGCCGTCGATCCCTACGAGGAGCAACACCGCTACACTCAGCTCGCCACGGACACCCAACGTGAGTCGCTCGACGGCCTCACGTTTGCGCTGGGGCTCGGGATCGCGCAGTGGGCGAGCACGCACGGGTTCGCTGGCATTGTGCAACTGCAGGGAGTGGGTCCCGAGGTCGGTGGGGCGACGCGGCGGCAGGTCTCGCAGGAGGAGGTCGACGACCCCTGGAACCTGTGGGTCTTCCGCATCAACGGGAGCATGAATCGGAACAGCGAGGAGACCAGCAAGACCAGTCAGTTCAACGGCGGATTCAATGCCTCGCGCGTAACGCCCACGTGGAAGACGAGCACGAGTGCGTTCTTGAACCACAGACGCATCTACCGGCAGCTGTCGGGGGGGCGCGAGTTCCGTGACTATCCCACCGACTGGCGCGCGGGACAGCTCGTGGCATATGCGGTGGCGCAGCACTGGTCCCTGGGCGTCACAGGCTCGGTCGCGCGGCAAACGCAGGACAATCAGCTGCTGCAGGTGCGGGTGAACCCGGCGCTGGAGTACAGCTTCTTCCCCTACGAAGAGGCGACGCGGCGCTCGCTGACGGTCTTCTATACCGTGGGCCCGACGTATCACAAGTACTTCGAGACCACGATCTACGACCGGAACCGGGAGCTGCAGTTCGCGCATTCGCTCGAGCTCAGCTTCGATTCGCAGCAACAGTGGGGCAACGCCGGCGTCAGCCTCCGGGCGTCCCACTACCTGCACGACTTCAACCTCTCCAACCGGTCGATGTCCGGAAACGTCAACTATCGCATCACGCGGGGCGTCAGCCTCTTCGCGCAGGGAAACGTCGCGTGGGTGAGGGACCAGATCTATCTGTCTGCGGACGGGGCGACCGACGAGGAGGCGCTGCTCAACCTCCGCCGTCAGGCGACCGATCGCGAGGACTCGTTCAGCTTCGGCCTGACATTCCAGTTCGGCTCTATCTTCAACAACGTCGTGAACAACCGGTTCACAGGGATCCAGGGCTTCGGCGGACCCGGCGGCGGTGGTGGTGGTGGCAACTTCGGCGGCGGCGGACGCGGAGGTGGCGGGAACTAGCGGCTCGCCTGGCCGATTGATCGGTCCGGCCGACCTTCCCTACCTTATCAGGACCTGGATTCCAACGAGCGAGAAGGTCCTGTGTCCGGCCATAACAAGTGGTCCCAGATCAAGCGGAAGAAGGGGGTCACCGACGCCAAGCGCGGTGCCCTCTTCACCAAGCTCATCCGTGAGATCACGGTCGCGGCTCGCGAGGGAGGCGGAAGTCCCGAAGCCAACGCGCGCCTGCGACTCGCGGTCGAGACCGCCAGAGACGCCTCGATGCCCTCCGAGAACATCGAGCGCGCCATCAAGCGCGGAACCGGCGAGCTGGAGGGGGTCAGCTACGAGGCCGTCACGTACGAGGGGTACGGGCCAGGCGGCGTCGCCCTTTTGATCGATTGCCTCACCGACAACACCAACAGGGCCGTCTCGGACGTCCGCTTCGCCCTCAGCCGTTTCGAAGGCTCGCTCGGGACGGGCGGCTCGGTCGCCTGGCAGTTCGACCGCAAGGGCCACATCGTGGTCGACGCCTCACGCCACAGCGAGGACGCCGTGTTCGAAGCGGCGATCGAGGCCGGTGCCGAGGACGTGACGAGCGGCGCGGGGGAGCACGTGGTCACGGCCGATATGCACAAGTTCCATGCGGTGAAGGAGGCGCTGGAGCGGGCGGGCATCGCCATCTCGTCGGCCGAGCTCACGCGCGTGCCGAAGGTCGAAGTCTCCGTGTCCGGCAAGCCGGCTGAGAAGCTCATCAAGCTGCTCGACGCGCTCGACGAGATCGACGACGTCCAGAAGGTGCACTCCAACGCCGACATCGACGAGGCCGTACTCGCTACGGTGGGCTAACTGTGCAGAGCATCCCTAGGGGGCGGCACGCCTGACCGGCCGGGGGCCCCGAGCGAGGTCGTGGTCATGGGGATCGATCCGGGCACGGCCGTCACGGGGTACGGCGTGGTCACGCGACGGGGCCCGGGAGCGGTCACGCTGCGCGAGTGTGGCGTCATCAAGACGTCGCCCGAGCTGCCTCTCGCGGAGCGCATCCGCGACATCTACGATGGCGTCGCCGCGCTCATCGAGCGCCACCGACCGTTCGCGGTCTCCGTCGAGGACGTGTTCCAGGGCAAGAACGCGCAGAGCGCGCTCAAGCTCGGCCACGCGCGAGGCGCGATCCTGCTCGCTGCGGCCCACGCGCGCGTCCAGATCGCGGAGTACGCACCGCGTGAGATCAAGAAGGCCGTGGTCGGAAACGGCAACGCCACCAAAGACCAGGTCGCTTTCATGGTGCAGCAGCAGCTCCGTCTGAAGACCCCGCCTTCTCCGTCCGATGCCGCGGACGGCGTGGCCGCTGCGCTCTGCCACTGCATGATCGGAACGTTTCCCTCGTGAGGCGGAGTCGCTCGTGATTTCACGTATCCAGGGCGTCATCCTCACCCGTGAGGGGAGCCGCGTCGAGGTCGAGACGAAAGGCGGCGTGGTCTACGAGGTCGAGGTGCCGCTGACGGTGCTGCAGCGCCTGCCCCAACCGGGAGACCTCGTCGAGTTGCGCACGGTCCAGATCGTGACCGAGAGCTCGGTGGCGCTCTACGGCTTCCTCTCCGTTCACGAGCGGGCGCTCTTCCAGCGGCTGCTCAGCGCGTCGGGAGTGGGCCCGAAGCTCGCGCTGTCGATGATGTCCACGTATTCGGCCGAGCGCCTCGCGCGCGCCCTCATCGACAAGGACCACTCCGCGCTCCAGCAGGTCCCCGGCATCGGAAGGAAGACTGCCGAGAGGCTGGCGCTCGAGCTGTCGGATCGGGTGGCCGACCTCGCGTTCATCACGCCGACGGAGCGCTCCGACGTCGGCGTCGCCCAGGAGGCGGTGCAGGCGCTGATCAAGCTCGGGTACAACTTCGCGGACGCGCACCGGGCGGTGCGGACGGCGCTCGAAGCGGGCACGCCCAAGAGCGCCGAGGAGTTGATCCGCCGGGCGCTCGAGGGCTGACCCGCGTGCTAGATTCCGCGCCATGACCGAGAAGACGCACATCACGACTCCGGAGCCCCTCTCGGAGGACGTGCAGACGGAGCCCTCGCTTCGGCCGCAGAGGCTGGCGGAGTTCATCGGTCAGGCGAAGGTGTGCGACGCGCTGCAGATCGCGATCGACGCGGCGAAGCAGCGCCGGGAGCCGCTCGACCACCTCCTCTTCCACGGCCCGCCGGGCCTGGGCAAGACCACGCTCGCCTCGCTCATCGCACGGGAGATGGGCGTGAACTTCAAGGCGACGTCGGGCCCGGTGCTGGAGAAGCCCGCCGATCTCGTGGGCATGCTCACGAACCAGCGCGAGGGCGACGTCCTCTTCATCGATGAGATCCATCGTCTGCGGCCGGTCATCGAGGAGTTTCTGTACCCGGCCATGGAGGACTGGAAGATCGAGATCCGGCTCTCCGATGGTCCCAAAGCGCACACGATGACGATGAAGATCGAGCCCTTCACGCTGGTGGGGGCGACTACGCGCTTCGGCCTGCTGACCGCGCCGATGCGGGCGCGTTTCGGCATCGTGCAGCGGCTCAACTTCTATCCGCCCGAAGAACTCGCGTACATCGTGCGCCGGAGCGCCACGCTGCTGGGCGTGCGCACGACGGAGGAAGGCGCGGTCGAGCTCGCCAAGCGGTCGCGCGGCACGCCCCGCGTGGCGAATAGGCTCCTCCGTCGCGTGCGGGACTACGCCCAGGTGAAGGCGGACGGATTCATCGACATCGATGTGGCGCGCGACGCGCTGCGCATGCTCGACGTGGACGAGTACGGCCTCGACGAGATGGACGCTCATGTCCTCAAGACGCTCATCGAGAAGTTCGAGGGAGGCCCAGTGGGTCTGAACTCGCTCGCCGTGGCCATGGGCGAGGACGCGACCACCCTGGAGGAGGTCTACGAGCCCTTCCTCATCATGGAGGGCTTCCTCAAGCGGACGCCCCAGGGGCGCGTGGCGACCCCGCGCGCGTTCCGGCGATTTGGGTACACGCTTCCGGCGAGGGACGTCAGGGACCAGGGAACACTGTTCGTCGACGAGGGATGAGGACTCCGGACGGCTCGAGCCTCTCCGACTACGACTACGAGCTGCCCCCGGAGCGGATCGCCCGGTACCCGGCGGAGCGCCGGGACGAGAGCCGCCTCCTCGTTCTGACCGAAACGGGCGGCATGCGGCACCTCCGCTTCCGCGAGATCGTCGAGTTCTTCCGGCCCGGCGACGTCCTCGTCGTGAACCAGACCAAGGTGATGCCGGCGCGGCTGCTCGGCCGGAAGCCCTCCGGTGCACCGGCCGAGATCCTCCTCCTGCGGCCGGCGCCCGGCGTCGCAAACCCCCACCTGTGGGAGGCACTCGTCCGCCCGGGCTCCAAGCTCAAGCCGGGCCGAACGGTGGTCGTGGCGGACGACCTCTCCGTTGAGATCCTCGACTCCGCGCCCGGAGGCGGGCGAGTGGTCCGCCTCGTCACCGACCTGTCGCTCGAGGAGGCGCTCGAGCGCCACGGGCACATGCCGCTCCCGCCGTACCTCGGGCGTGAGGACGAGCCGCTCGACCGGGAGCGCTACCAGACCGTGTATGCGCGAGACGTCGGATCGGTTGCGGCACCCACGGCGGGCCTGCACTTCACGCCCGAAATCCTGGCGGCGTTGGAGGCCCGAGGCGTCCGCCGCGCGGCGGTCACGCTGCACGTCGGCATCGGCACGTTCCGGCCGGTTGACGTCGACCACCTGGATGCTCACGAGATGCACCACGAGTGGTACACCGTGTCCGAGGCCGCCGCGGCCACAGTGAACGCCGCCCGCGAGGCGGGAGGCCGAGTCTGGGCCGTGGGCACGACCACGGTGCGAACGCTCGAGTCGGTGGCCGACGAACAGGGGCGCGTGCGCGCCGCCACGGGGACGACGGACCTATTCATCCGCCCTCCCTGCGCCTTCAGGGCGGTAGACTGCCTCCTCACGAACTTCCACCTCCCGCGCTCCACGCTGCTCATGCTCGTGGCTGCGTTCGCGGGCTACGAGCGTACCATGGCCGCCTATGCCGAGGCGATCCGCGGAGGGTATCGGTTCTACTCCTACGGGGACGCGATGGCGGTGGCGGGTCCCTCTACTGGCTGAAGTCCACCCCGCGCGCTACCGTCACGCGTTCGAGGTGCGAAGGACTGCCGCAGCGGCTTCATCCGCGGAGAGAACCATGTCGTCAATGTCTCGTCGGACCGTGAATCTCGTTTGGGGGCTCGCGCTCTCTTGGGGTGCGGCCCTCCCCATGCAAGCGCTCGCCCAGGCCCAGAACCGCCAGAACCCCGATGGCGAGTGGCGCTATCAGAGCGCCGACGCGTGGGGGACCCGGTACTCGCCCGCCAACGAGGTGAACGCGTCCAACTTCGCGAACCTCGAGGTCGCGTGGATATTCCGCGGCGACAACTTCGGTCCGGCGCTCGAGGACCAGATGAAGGCGACGCCTCAGTACATCGACGGCGTTCTCTACACGGTGCAGGGCCACCGCCGCACGGTCGTCGCGATGGACCCGGCGAACGGTGAGACGCTCTGGACCTACCGCGAGCCCACCACAACGCGGTGGGAGCGCTCGATGCGCCAGAACTACGGCAAGGGTGTCGCCTACGGCGAAGTCGACGGACGCGGCGTGATCTTCTACACGTCGCCCGCGTTCTTCTTGCACGCGCTCGACGCCAAGACCGGCAAGCACATCGAGAACTTCGGTGGGCAGGTGCCCCTCCCGGGCTTCCCGGAGACGGGGGTCATCGATCTGATCCCGGACCTGGTCGCGGATTGGGAGCCCTGGCAGAACTGGGATCAGCCGTACGATCCGGACTACGGCATCCCACGCGAGCTCGGCTTCATCACGTCGTCCTCACCGCCCATCGTGGTGAACGGCGTCGTCGTGGTCGGCAACTCCGCCGAGCAGGGCTACAACCAGACGCGCATCGAGAACGTGCCGGGCGACATCCTCGCCTACGACGCGCGCAGCGGAGCGTTCAAGTGGAAGTTCCACGTGATCCCGCGGCCGGGTGAGGTCGGACATGAGACCTGGCTGAACGACGCGTGGCGCTGGACCGGGGACGTGTCTTCCTGGGCTCCGATGTCTGCGGACTCCGAGCGTGGCCTCGTCTACATCCCCACCAACCCGCCGACGATCGACTACTTCAACGGCTTCCGTCCGGGCGACAACCTCTTCGGCACGTCGGTCATCGCGCTGAATGTCCAGACCGGGGAGCGTGCCTGGCACTTCCAGACCGTCCATAGCGACCAGTGGAACTACGATCTGCCGAACGTGCCGATCATCACGGACCTGCGTGTGAACGGCCAGCAGATTCCGGCCGTCATCCAAACGACGAAGACTGGGATCATCTTCGCGTTCAACCGCGAGACGGGTCAGCCGATCTGGCCGATCGAGGAAGTGCCGGTCCTGCAGACCGAGGTGCCGGGCAACTGGAGCGCCGCCACGCAGCCGATCCCGACGCGTCCGGAGCCGTTCGAGCCGCTCGGGCTTCCCGAGTCCGACGTGATCGACTTCACGCCGCAGCTGCATGCGGAGGCGATGGCGATGCTCTCGCGGTACCGCGTGGGCAATCCGTTCATGCCGCGGCTCTGGGCAGATCAGAACACCGGGTTCGCGGACAACATTCGCTGCTACGGCGGGCTGAACATCACCAACCCGGCAACGCTCGACCCCACCACGGGGATCCTGTACGTCCCCTCCTCACGCGGCTGCAGCGGCGGAAGCGTGACGCCTGGGCTCGAGTCGGACGAGCCGGACAACCCCGCGACCACGGGCACGACGATCTCGCAGTGGGTCGCGGGACCGGGCGGTGGGCTGCCGCGCGTACAGGGGCTGCCCGCATGGAAGCCGCCGTACAACCGCGTGTCGGCGTACGACATGAACACGGGCGAGCGGATCTGGTGGGTCCCGATCGGTGAGGCGTCCGAGGACATCCGCAACCACCCGGCCCTACAAGGCGTGGACATGTCCCGGTTCGGCGGCGGCGGCAATTCCATCCAGATGGTCGCGGGCGACCTGCTCTACACGACCGAGGGCTCGAGCGGGCCTCCAGTGCTGAACGCCTGGAACAAGCTCACCGGCGAGCACCTCGGCGAGATCGAAATCCCGGGCTCCGGCGAGTACGGCATGATGACCTACATGCACGAGGGCCAGCAGACGATCGTCGTGCAGGTCGGCAGTCCGGCCAGGCTCGTGGCGCTCAGACTGCCGGGGTAAGACGCCGACTTCGCGGGCGGAGGGATCCCCGGCGAGCACCGCCGGGGGTCCCCCATGATAGCCACGCCTCGTCGCTGGCCTATCCACGCCGTGAATGATTATCATGCATGGCATGGATGCCGGCGCCCTCCCTCGCCTCGCCTCCACTCTCGCTGACCGCCTGCGGGCGATGCCCGCGCTCGTCGTCACCGGCGCGCGCCAGACGGGAAAGAGCACCCTAGTGCAGCAGCTGGTGCCGGGGACTCGGCGCTACCGGTCCCTAGACGATCTCGACGTGCTGGATGCGGCACGGCGCGATCCGGAGGCTCTCGTTGGTGGCACCGACCCGGTCACGCTCGACGAGATCCAGCGTGAGCCGGAGCTGCTCCGAGCCGTCAAGCGGGCGATCGACCGCAGTCGCACACCGGGGCGCTTCCTCATCACGGGCTCGGCCAACCTGCTGCGGATGCGCCAGGTCTCCGAGTCCCTGGCCGGACGTGCGAGCTATCTGACCCTCTGGCCGATGACGCGACGCGAGCAGCGGGGTGAGGGTCGCGCGGGTCGCTGGGAGGAGCTGCTAGCGAGCCCGGATGCCGACTGGCTCGACCTGCTCGCGGCCGGACCCGACGAGCCGGAGGATTGGCGCGCCTTGGCGTTGCGCGGGGGTTTCCCCACGCCAGCCGTGACGATGCGACGCGCCGCAGAGCGCGCCATCTGGTTCGACGGCTACGTGCGCACGTACCTCGAGCGGGACCTCCAAGACCTCGCTTCCATCAGCGCACTCCCGGACTTTCGCCGCCTGATGCGCGCGGCCTGCCTGCGGCTGGGTCAGCTGCTGAACCAGACCGAGCTCGGCCGCGACGTCGGACTGCCTCAGCCGACGGTGCATCGATGGCTCAACCTTCTGGAGACCTCGTATCTCCTGGTGCGCGTTCCTGCGTACGCGGTGAACCGTACCAAGCGGCTGATCAAATCGCCGAAACTCTACTGGGGTGATACCGGAGTGGCGCTGCATCTCGCCGGAATGTCCGAGCCGGAAGGCGCCCATCTGGAGAACCTCGTGCTGCACGACCTTCTGGCCTGGCGTGACGCACGACTCGATCGTGCGGAGATCGGTTACTGGCGCACCGCGAGCGGCGAGGAGGTGGACTTCGTCATCGAGGCGGGGAAGTACCTGCTGCCCATCGAAATCAAAGCGGGGGCGCGGCCGAGCCTCAGGGACGCCGCACACCTGCGGTCCTTCCGCGCGGAATACGGGAAGAATGCCCGCGCCGGCCTGCTCCTCCACACCGGAAGCACCTTGGATTGGATCGCGCCCGATGTCCTGGCCGCGCCGTGGTGGAGGGTGCTGTGAGCGCCTTTAAGACCAGCGTTTGCTGCTGCCGCAGCACGACCTGAGTCGTCCACAGCACTACTCCGCGGAACGTTACGCGTACCCACCCTCACTCGCTTCCGGTCACGATGCGCATTCTAGTTCGCGGATTAGGTATCCTCTGTCTGTTTGTGGGATGCGTCTGGTTCCTGCAAGGAGTCAACATCCTTCCGGGCAGCTTCATGACGGGCGAGACGGAGTGGGCCATTTACGGCGGCCTCCTTCTCGTGGCAGGCATCGGCCTGCTGGTCGCTGCCAATCGTAGCCGCTGACCGCGACCCCCAACCGCCGGGACTCATGTCCTCTGAACGACCCCGCGGTTCCGACGAGCTCCTCGCCGAGTTCGGCCAGATCGACATCTACGTCTTCGACCAACTGCTGCGCGGTCAAATCACGTCGTCCATGCGCGTCCTCGACGCCGGTTGTGGCGCGGGCCGTAACTCGGAATATCTGATGAGATGCGGGACCGAGATCTACGGCGTGGACTCCGATGCAAACCAGATCGCTAGAATCCGAGACGTCGCGTCGAAGGCAGCGCCAGGTCTGTCGCCGGAGCACTTTCGTGTCGCGCGCCTCGACGATCTCCCCTTTCCCGACGCTCACTTCGATGCGGTGATCTGCAGCGCCGTCCTCCATTTTTCGAACGACGCCGCGGAGTTCGAGAACGCGGTGTCGGAAATGTGGCGAGTCCTCAGGCCCGGCGGTGTCTTCTTCGCTCGCCTAGCATCGACGATCGGGCTCGAAGGGAGAGTGACGCACCTTCGAGACCGATGGTACCACCTCCCCGACGGGAGTGACCGGTTTCTCGTCGACGAGAACTATCTCCTAGGCATCTCGTCGGACCTCGGCGCCCGGCAGCTCGATCCGCTGAAGACCACGGTGGTCCAAGACATGCGCTCCATGACCACGTGGGTGCTACGCAAGCCCTGAGGGTGCCTCAGCCGCGCAGCCGCGTCCGCTGCGCTCCACTGTCGTCGAAGTTGCCCGGATCGAGCCACTTCTCGAACGCGCCCCGCACCGCGGGCCACTCGGTATCGATGATGGAGTACCAGGCGGTGTCGCGATTGCGGCCCTTGTAGAGGGTCGCCTGCCGGAACGTCCCTTCGTAGACGAACCCGAGGCGGTCGGCCGCACGCCGTGAAGGCGAGTTGAGCGAGTCGCACTTCCACTCGTAGCGTCGATATCCCAACTCGTCGAACGCGCGCCGCATCATCAGGTACATCGCCTCGGTCGCGGCGCGACTCCTCTGCAGAGTCGGCGAGTAGTGGATATGTCCGACTTCAATTGAGCCGATATCCGGGAAGATCCGCAGGTAGCTCGCAACGCCGACCGCCGTGTCGCCCTCGTCCAGGATCGTGTAGAAGAGTGGATCGTCTCCGACGGCGACACCGTCGAGCCACGACCGAAAGGAGACGGCGTCCGCGAACGGTCCGTAGGGCAGGTAGGTCCAGTCGAGGCCGGCGGTGTCGAGGCGGAACGCATCGTAAAGCGCCGCGGAGTGGCGCGCGGGATCCAGAGCCTCCATGCGGCAATAGCGGCCGACCATGAGAGCACGGGTCGGCCGGGGACGTGGCCGCCAGTCAGGAAGCGCCGGTCCGACCGGCGGCGACTCGTCAGCGCTCATGCAGCGTCATGATCGCGAGCCCAGCGGCACGGACCAAGCCAAGCCGAGCCCGACATCGCCGTCCGCGGACGGCTGCGGCAGCACGCCGGGGACCCAGCGCGCCGTCTTGATCGAGTAGCCGACCAGCGCGCCCGCGGCTGCGCCCACGAACGGAGGCACGACGAGGCGCCATGCGTGAAAGCTATCTCCGAAGCTGTCGCAGTAGCCGGACGGCTGGCCCGCGCAGTCGTTCCTCGACGCCACGAGCAAGCCGACGCCCACGCCGAGGCCCAGCGCACCCCCCATGAAGCTTCCTCGCCGAACGTTTCGACGAGATCCGAGCACCTCGGACCTCTGGAGCTGCGCGGGCGAGATCGTGAAGACGCTGCCGTCGAGCAACGTCAACGTGAGCCCGTCCGGCTCCACGGCCGTGAGTGTGCCCTCGAAGGGCGCGATCACCCCGCGGACGAAGAGGTGCGCCTCCCGGCCCGGTGTGAGGGTCTCCGCCTGAGCGTAGACTGCGGACGGGAGGCCGAACCACAGGCCGAGCGCGAGCAGCCCGATCCCACGGGTCATTCTCAGTGGATGTGGAGCTCCGCAAGCGCGCCACCGACAATACGATTCCAGATCTCGTAGCCCGCGGGCGTCATGTGCAGGCCGTCACTCACGAACAATTGGGGCATCGGCTGGCCATCCGCGCCGAGCATGTCCGTGCCGACGTCCAGGTAGTGCACCGTGGGCCGGCTGTCGGCGTACTGCCGCATCAGCGCGTGGGTGGCCTGCATCTCGGACCACCACTGCCACCGACGCAGGCTCGGCTTCGGGGAGATGAGGATGATCTGGGTGCTTGGATCCGCGGCGAGCACCGCCTCGACGAACTCCCGCATGTCGGCAAAGATCTGCTCCGATTTCTTGCCGGCCTCGACGTCGTTGTCCCCCTCGTAGTAGACGACGACGGCCGGGTCATACTTGAGGACCGATTCCTCTAGCCAAACCATCGCGTCGGAGGCCTGAGAGCCGCCGAAGCCGCGGTTGATCACCGGAAGGTCGGGGAACGCCGCGGCGGTGTTCCAGCGCACGATGCTGGAGGCGCCCACGAAGACAATCGCGTTCTTGGGTACGTAGTTCTTGGCGTCCCAGGCCGCGAACTCGGCGAAGTCCGCGGCGAATCTCTGCGGGTCGGGATCCGCGATCTGGGCCTGGAGGGACGGTGCCCACGCCACGAGGAGCGCCGCCAGCGCGAAGACTCTGGAGTGGCCTGTCGGACGTCTCATTTGTCGCGATCTCCGGTCGGGAGTCACATGTCGAGGGGAAGCCCGGGAGCCGCCCACGCCGCCCAATCTGGCATGCTGGGGCGTGGCGCGCACGCGTGGGGCCTGCTGTACATTCGGGCCCCATGTTCGAATTCCGCATCGACGCGACGGAGGGGTCGGCTCGGGCCGGCCGCTTCGTGACCCCGCACGGCGAGATTCCCACGCCGGCTTTCATGCCGGTCGGCACCGTGGGGACGGTGAAGACGCTCACCATGGACGAGGTGGCCGCCGTCGGGGCGCGCATGGTGCTCGCCAACACCTACCACCTCTATCTGCGTCCGGGGCACGAGCTCGTGCGCGAGTTGGGCGGCCTGCACGCCTTCATGCGGTGGGACGGGCCGATCCTCACGGACTCGGGTGGCTTCCAGGTCTTCTCGCTCTCCAGCACTCGCCGCATCCACGACGACGGTGTGGAGTTCAGGAGCCACATCGACGGATCGTCTCACACGTTCACCCCCGAGGCGGTCATCGACATGCAACGAGCCTTGGGGGCCGACGTCATCATGGCGTTCGACGAGTGTGCCCCCGGAGGGTGCGACCGCGCGACCGCCGAGGCCGCGGGGCGTCGCACGCTGGCATGGCTCGAGCGCTGCCGCGATCGCAAGGCCGTCCTGGATGCGGAGGGGGAGGGACCCACCCAGGCGCTCCTGCCGGTCCTGCAGGGCAACGTCTTCGACGACCTCCGAGCGGCTCAGGCCCGCAGCACGATGGATCTCGCCGATTGGAGTGGTTACGGAATCGGCGGCCTGAGCGTCGGGGAGGCCAAGCCGGACATGTGGCGCACCCTGGAGGTTCTCGACGGGGTGCTACCCGCGGAGCGCCCCCGCTATCTCATGGGTGTTGGCTATCCCGACGACCTGCTCGAGGCCGTGGCGCGCGGATGCGACCTCTTCGACTGCGTGGCGCCGACCCGCAACGCGCGGCACGGAACCGCCTGGACGAGCGAGGAAGGGCAGGTGAACTTGAAGGCCGCGCGCTTTCGGCGCGACATCGGTGCGCTGGACCCGAACTGCGACTGCTACACCTGCGCCCGTTATGATCGTGCGTATCTGCGTCACCTGGTGGTTGCGGGAGAGTGGCTCGCCATGCGGCTCCTTTCGATCCACAACCTCCGCTTTCTCATCGCACTGGGCGAGCAGGCGCGGCGGCGGATCGCCGAGGGTACGTTCGAGAGCTGGCGCCGTGATTGGCTGGAACGTTACCGCAAAGAACGGAGCACGCAGTGACCCCTTTCAATGTCCTTTGGATGGTACCCCGCGAAGGCGGCGGCGCGGGCGTCATCTTCGTCGTCCAGATGTTGTTGATCTTCGCGATCTTCTACTTCCTGCTCATCCGTCCCCAGTCGAAGGAACGGCAGCGCCACGAGCAGATGCTCCAGAAGCTGAAGAAGGGCGACGAGATCGTCACCAACGGCGGGATCATCGGGAAGGTCGTGCACTTGGAGGAGAAGCGTCTCATCCTCAAGACCGCTGAGAACACCCGGATCACCGTCGACCGGAGCCGCATCGCCGCCGTTCTGGACTCGAGGGGCGAAGAGCAGCCGGGAGAGTAGGGGTCTCAGGTGCCTGTTCGAGAGATTCGTCTGTTGGGTGATCCCGTCCTCCGGAAGGAGGCGGACGAGGTGGTCGCGTTCGATGCCGGCCTACGGGCGCTCGTCCGCGACATGTTCGAGACGATGTATCATGAGGAAGGCATCGGTCTCGCCGCCCCGCAGATCGGGATCGGCAAACGTGTGATCGTGGTGGATCTGCGCCGCGAAGACCACGACGACGAACCGCTCGCGCTGGTCAACCCGCGCGTGATATGGGCGAGTTCCGAGACCGCGAAGCAGACCGAGGGCTGCCTGAGCATCCCCACCCTCGAGGAGATCGTGGAGCGTCCCGCCAAGGTCCGCGTGGAGGCGCACGATCCGGAGGGTGAGCGCGTGGAGTTGCACGCCGACGATCTGCTCGGGCGCGCACTGCAGCACGAGATCGACCACCTCGACGGCATCCTCTTCCTGGACCGCGTGAGCGCGCTCAAGCGCCGCATGCTGCTGAGGAAGTGGAAGAAGCTGGAAGAAGAGCACGAGTCGTGACGTTCCGGTGAGAATCCTCTTCTGGGGTACGCCCGAGTTCGCGGTCCCCTCGCTGCGCGCGCTGGACGACGAGGGGTTCGACATCGTGGGGGTCGTCACGCAGCCGGACCGGCCGGCGGGGAGGGGCAGACACCCCCGAGCGTCCCCGGTGAAGTCGGTCGCCCTCGATCAAGGCATGGAGGTGCTCACGCCCGAGAGCCCCAGGGAAGCAGGGTTCATCGATGCCATCCGGGCGCTCGAGCCCGACGTCTCGGTCGTGGTGGCGTACGGGCACATCCTCCCGACGGAGATCTTGGCCGTTCCCCGTCTCGGCTCGATCAACGTGCATGCTTCCCTCCTGCCGGCTCTGCGCGGAGCTGCCCCGATCAACTGGGCCATCGCGCGCGGACACGAGAAGACGGGCGTCACCATCATGCGCATGGTTCGCGAGATGGATGCCGGTACGATCATCCAGCAGGTGGAGGAGCCGATCCTTCCGGATGAGAGTGCGTCCGAGCTGTCGCTCCGACTCTCGGAGCTCGGCGCCGAGGTGTTGATCGAGACGCTCGCGCTGCTGTCGGAGGAGGTGGCCGAGGAGCGGGAGCAGGACCACGCGGCGGCCACGTTCGCGCCGAAGATCGACCGCGACACGGCCCAAGTCGACTGGAGCCGCCCTGCACTCGAGGTCGCCCTCCACGTCCGCTCCATGGACGAGCTCCCGGGTGCGTGGTCGACGCTCGCCGGGGAGCCCTTGAAGCTCTTTCGTCCGACGGTGGAAGCGGCGGCTGCCGGGCCGACGCCCGCCGCGCCGGGAACGGTGCTGGAGGCGAACGGGGGCCTCGTCGTGTCGACGGGCGCGGGTGGAGCCGTGCGTCTCGGCGAGGTGCAGCCGTCAGGGGGACGCCGCATGCGGGCATCGGACTGGATTCGCGGGCGTCGCCTCCCGCCGGGCCTCCGTTTCGAATGACCGGGCATGTGCCCGGCGCGCGTGGTCGCGCGGCCGGGCTGCTTCCTAGGCTGCACGTCGTCACGGACGACTCCATGCTCGCGCGGGGCGGATTCGAGGCTCGGGCGATTGCCGTCCTCGAGGCGGGCGGGGCGGGCGTCGCGCTGCACTTGCGGGGGCCGCGCACCGACGGATCGGCGCTCTACCGGCTCGCCTCCGACCTGCTGCCCCACGCTCGTCGCTCCGGTACGCTCCTCGTCGTGAACGATCGTCTGGATGTGGCGCTCGCCCTCGAGGTCGACGGCGTCCACGTCGGCCAGCGGTCGCTCGGGGTGCGCGTCGCGCGCGGCCTGCTCGGCCCGGACCTCTGGCTCGGTGCCTCCGTCCACGACGCCAAGGAGGCTTCGGCCGCGCGCGAGGAGGGTGCAGATTACGCCTTCCTGGGTACCATGTTCGAAACGCCGACGCACCCGGGTCGGGTCGGAATGGGTATCGAGGGACTGGCGGCGACCGTGAGGGTCGGGGGGCTTCCGATCGTGGCGATCGGTGGAATCGATCCCGCGCGGGTGCCCGAGGTACTCGCCGCCGGAGCTTACGGCGTCGCGGTCGTCCGTGGGGTATGGGATGCCCCGGACGCGGTTGGCGCGGTGCGTCGGTACCGGCAGGCCATCGAAGACGAGAGGGAGGCGGTTTGAGACTCACCGAGGAGACGATGCGGATCCGGCTCAACGGCAAGGAGCGCGAGGTGCAGGGCGGACATACCGTGCGTTCGCTGCTCGACGCGCTCGAGCTGCAACCCGGCATGGTGGTCGTTGAGCTGAATCGCGACATCCTGGAGCGTGACCGCTACGCGGACGTGCCCGTTCACGAGGGCGACAGCATCGAGCTCGTCCACTTCGTGGGTGGGGGATGACATGGCCCTCGTGATCGGAGGGGTCGAGTTCACCTCGAGGCTCATCGTCGGCACGGGCAAGTACAAGACCAACCAAGTCATGATCGATGCCATCCGCGCGTCGGAGGCCGAGATGGTGACCGTGGCCGTTCGGCGCGTCGACCTCGACCGCACCAAGGAAGAGGCAATCCTGCACCACCTGAGCCCGAGCGAGTTCTTCCTGCTCGCCAACACCGCGGGCTGCTATACCGCGGATGACGCGGTGCGCTACGCGCGCCTCGCCCGCGCGGCGGGCTTCAACGAGTTCGTGAAGCTCGAGGTCATCGGCGACGAGGCCACGCTCCTACCCGACGTGGCCGCCACGCTCGTGGCCGCGCGAACGCTCTCGTCCGAGGGCTTCAAGGTGATGGCATACACGAACGACGACCTCGTGACAGCGCTGCGGCTCGAGGATGCGGGGTGTGTGGCGGTCATGCCGCTCGCGAGCCCGATCGGTAGCGGGCTCGGTGTAGTGAATCCCTACTTCATTCGCGAGATCAAGCGCCGACTCGATGTGCCCGTCATCGTCGACGCCGGTGTCGGCACGGCCTCGGACGCGTGCGTGACCATGGAGCAGGGGGTCGACGGCGTGCTCATGAATACCGCGCTCGCGGCCGCGGACGATCCGGTCCGCATGGCGCACGCGATGCGCCACGCGGTCGTGGCGGGACGTCTCGCCTACCTGGCGGGCCGCATGCCGGCTCGCGAGATCGCCGTGCCGTCCTCGCCGACGCGCGGGATGCTCGACTGAGCCAAGCCCCTCCACCGAGCGCTGGGCGAGGGGTCGCGCTTCGGGCTCGCCTGCAGGCCGAGCGCGGGAGGCGACTCGATCGCGCGTTCGCGGAAGCCGCCGCCGACGCCCTGGACGCTCGCGAGCGTGCCTTCGCCCATGAGTTGGCGTACGGGGTGACACGGCTCCGGGGCCGACTCGACCACCTGATCTCGCTTCGACTCCACGGGCAGGTCGCCTCCCTCGATCCGCGCGTGTTGGAGATCCTGAGATTGGGTGCGTATCAGCTGCTGTACATGCGGGGGGTTCCCTCGTATGCGGCGGTATCGGCTACCGTCGAGCAGGTGCGGGCGGAGGTGGGGCCGGGCCCGACAGGCTTGGTCAACGCCGTGCTCAGGCAAGTGGATCGCACCGGCGACGGGCCCGAGCACTTCCCGGACTTCCGCGCCGACCCCCTCGGGTTTCTGGAGTCGTGGGGCTCGCACCCCCGCTGGCTGCTCGAGCGCTGGCTCACGCGGTGGAAGCCGGACGACGTGCGCCGGCTCGTGGAGGCGGACAACCGTCGGCCGGGGACCTATCTCCTGCCTCTCGGGACGGACGCCCCGCAGGGCGCTGCCACGCTCGAAGCCGCCGGCCTACACGCCGAGGCGGTCGGCGAGGGCACGGACAGCCTGCGTCTGGGCGAGGGGGTGACGCCCGCCGCCGCGCTCGCTGCGCTGCCTCGAGCGGTCGTGCAGGACCCGGCAACCAGTCTGGTGTCGCGATACGCTGATGTCCCTAGGGGCACGAAGGTTGCAGACCTGTGTGCTGCTCCGGGCGGAAAGGTGCTCGCCGTCGCGGATCGCCCTGTCTATACTCTGGCCGCCGACCGCTCGGAGTCCCGCCTGCTCATGGTCAAGGAAAACGCCCGCCGCGTAGGGCTCCCGCTCGGGCTCGTGGTGGCCGACGCCCTCCATCCGCCCCTGCGTGGCGTCGACGTCATCCTGCTCGACGCTCCCTGCTCGGGCACCGGAACCCTCGCGCGGCGTCCGGACGCTCGCTGGAGGCTGGAGCCCGAGTCCATTCGCGAGCTCGTGGGCGTGCAGCGGGACATGCTGCGGGCTTCCGCCGAGGTGCTCGGCCAGGGCGGGCTGCTGGTATACTCCACCTGCTCGCTCGAGACCGAGGAGAACGAGGAGCAGGTCGAAGCGTTCCTCACGAGCCACAGGGAGTTCCGCATCGAGGCCACGGACGCCGTTCCCTCCCGCTACCTCGACTCCGTGGGGCAGCTTTCGGTGACCCCGCAGGGCGCCGGCTTCGACGGGGCGTTTGCCGCACGACTCAGGAAGGTGGGATGAAGCTCGGCGGCTCCCTCGAACGCAGGCGGGGGCGCGGGCGCTCGTTTCGACTGCCCGGTGCCGAGGGCGGCCCGCCCCTCCCGCGCCTCGAGCGAGAGCTCCTGGTCAAGATCGGGGCGCTTGTCGTCGCGGGATGGATCGTAGGTTACGTGCTCTCCACGCGGGTGTTGTTCCCCGCCCCGCCCCCTCCCGGCGACCTGTTCGAGGTGCCCGACGTGCGCGGACTGGGACTGGCCAGCGCGAGAGAGCTGCTCTCCGGCTCCGGACTCACGCTCGGAGCGATCGACTCGCTGCTGCACCCCTCCGTGCCGGCGGAGATCATCCTGGGGCAGTCGCCGCTGCCGGGTCAGGTGGCGCGTCCCGAGACTCCCGTGCGCGTGACCATCAGCCTCGGACCGCAGCTGCGCTCGGTGCCCGACGTGCGCGGGCTCGCCGAGGATCGCGCGCGGATCGTGCTCGAGACGAGCGGCTTCCTCGTGCGGTCGGACTCCGCGGAGTCGGAAGAGCCGCGCGGGCGCATCATCGGCGTGTCGCCCCCTCCGGGCGAGCAGGTGGTTCTGCCGGGCCAGGTGCGGCTGATCGTGAGCATGGGCCCGCCCGTCATCACCATGCCGCTCGTGCTCGGCCTCCTCGAAGAGGAGGCGACCACGATGCTGGATAGCCTCGGGTTGGTGGTTTCCGAGGTGGAAGAGGTGTTCCGCTTCGGACGCGACCAGGGCATCGTCGTCGAGCAGGAGCCGGCCTCGGACGTCGAGTTGGAGCGGGGAAGCTCGGTACGTCTGAAGGTCGGACGCCGAGGGCTCGAGCGAGGGAACAATGACTAGGCTGATCCGTAGCAATGCGGGCATGAAGCCAACCAACCCGGCTCGTTCGCCTTACTTCTGGGCCATCATCGCGGGGGTGACCCTCGTGCTCGTGGCCTGGATGGGGCGCGCAAGCTACCGGCCGGTGATCACGGGGTCGGCGGGTCCCGCGTTCACGGCCTTCACGCTCGACGGAGAGAGCGTGAGCCTCGCGGCCTATTCGGACAAGGTCGTGCTGGTGAACATCTGGGCGACCTGGTGCCTGCCGTGCCGCGAGGAGATGCCGTCCATGCAGCGTCTCTACGAAGCGCTGAAGGCGTCAGGGGAAGCCGACGACTTCGAGATCCTCGCGGTGAGCATCGACGCCGCCATGGGTCAGGAAGATTCAGCCGGTAGACCCGGCGGCGATCTGCAGGCGTTCGCGGACGAGTACGGCCTCACGTTCCCGATTTTGCACGACCCGTCAGGCGACATCCAGCGGACCTACCAGACCACGGGAGTGCCCGAGTCGTTCGTCATCGGGAAGGACGGTTTGATCTACAAGAAGGTCGCGGGCCCCACGGAGTGGGATCTTCCGGTCAACCAGGAGTTGGTGCGCCGGCTCCTCGGAGGATAGTCGCGAGCGATGGCCAGCGCCCTCCGCGTGCTCCTGCACAACTGGCACCTGAAGCTCGCTGCGCTCGGCCTGGCCGTGTTTCTTTGGGCGATCGTGCAGACCGAGCCGATCAGTCAGGAGACCTTCGCGGCGGTCCCCATTACGGTCGAGGTGTTGGACTCGTCGTGGACGACCTCGGGAGCGCCGTCGCCGGCCACGGTCGAGCTGCGTCTAGGTGGTCCCGCGCGCGAGATCATCCGACTCGCGCGAGACGGCACGACCCTGCGCGTTCCCGTCACGATGGTGGGGTCGCGCGACACCGTGATCGCGCTACAGCGCGAGTGGGTGGAGCTCGGCCAGCGCACAGGCGTCACGGTGGAGTCCGTCTCCCCGCTCACCATCCAAGTCGCGTTCGAGTCGACGGTGACGCGGAGCGTGCGCCTCTGGACTCCGATCCAGGGCATGTTGCCCGAGAACCTCGCGCTCTCGAGCGATCTCGCGGTCAGTCCGACCACCGTCGCGGTACGCGGTCCCGAACGGCGCATCCGGGGACTCGACTCGCTGCCACTCGTCCCTTTCGACCTCGGTGCGGTCCGAGCGTCGGGCTCATTTACGCTCGCAGTGGACACGTCCGGACTCGCGGGCGCCACGGTCGAGCCTGCGAGTGTCATGGTCGGTGTCCGCGTGGAGGCGATGGTCGAGCGCGTGCTCGACAACGTGGTGGTGCACGCCGACGCGCCGGCCGGTGAGCCCCCCGCCGTCGTGTCGCCCGCGTCCATGCAGATCCGCCTCACGGGCGCGAGCACGCTCGTGACCGCCATGAACCTGTCGCTCCTGCGGCTCTCGGTCTCGTCCGAGTCGCTGCGCGGATTGGCGCCCAACGAGACGCGACGCGTGCCCCTCACCGTGGACGGACTCCCGCCGCTCGTCGTCGCGTATCCCGCGAGCGACGTCGTGACCGTGCGACGCGCGGGCGGCCAACCGAGTGGTGGAGGGGGTCGTTGACGGGGCCGATCGCCCCGCTGGCCCTCGGCCTGGAGACGTCGTGTGACGAGACCTCGGCGGCCGTGCTGTCGGGGGACCTGCGCATCCTCGGGCACGTGATCCTTTCTCAGGACGTGCACGAGGTCTACGGGGGCGTCGTGCCCGAACTCGCAGCCCGCGCGCACCTCCAGAAGGTGGACGCGGTCGTCGACCAGGCGCTCGAGCAGGCCGGAGTCACTCTGCGCGACATCGACGTCCTCGGGGTGACCGCCGGACCCGGTCTCATCGGCGCGCTCCTCGTGGGCGTCTGCTGGGCGAAGGCCGCAGCCTATGGCCTCGGCCGGCCCTGGGTCGCGGTGCACCACATGGAGGCGCACCTGTTCTCGCCCTCTCTCGAGGATGTCGAGGCCGAGCCGCCTTTCGTCGCGCTGCTCGTCTCGGGCGGCCACACACTCCTGCTGCACGCCACCGCATGGGGTGAGTACCGTCTGCTGGGCGAGACGCGCGACGACGCGGCGGGTGAGGCGTTCGACAAAGTGGCGAAGCTCTTGGGCCTCAAGTACCCGGGCGGTCCGGAGATCGAGCGCACGGCCGCCGCGGGGGACGCCACTCGCCACCGTCTGCCCCGTCCGATGCTCGCTCGTAATCAGCGTCCGGAGGACGAAGCTTTCTACGACTTCTCGTTCAGCGGCCTCAAGACCGCGGTCGTCGAGCTCGTGCGCTCGCTCGAGGCCGACGGCGTCCTGGAGCGCGAGCGGGCACATGTCGCCGCGGCCTTCCAGGCGGCGGCCGTCGACGTCCTCGCCACGAAGACCCTGCGCGCGGTGGAGCAGACCGGCTGCGAGAGGGTGCTCCTCGGCGGGGGCGTGAGCGCCAATCGAGCGCTTCGTGGCGAGATCGCCTCGAGACTCGGCTCGCGCGGGCGGCTCTTCTTTTCGTCGCCGCGGCTGGCCCTGGACAATGGCGCGATGGTTGCGCGCGCCGCGCGTTTCCACTTCGATCGAGGTGAGGTTTCGGCGCTGGACGGCTCGGCCTCGGCCGCCCTACGGTTTCCGGGACTGCTGGACCCCCCGAAGCGAGCCAACTGAGGGCGCATGTACCCGATCATCTTCGAACTGCCGAGCTGGATTCCGATCGTCGGAGGGGCTGCGATCACCTCCTTCGGCGTTTTCATGCTGCTGTCCTTCCTCACGGGGGGATACCTCACGCGCGCCGGGCTCCGCCGCAACGGCGAGGACCCGGAGAAGGCCTGGGACCTGGTGTTCATGGCGGTGGTCGGCGGGATCGTGGGCGCGCGCCTCTACTATGTGCTCCTGAACTTTCCGCGGTTCGTCGAGGACCCCATCGGAATAATCTTCGCGCGAGGAGGCCTCGTCTGGTACGGCGGCTTCCTGCTCGCGACGGCGTTCGTGGTGTGGGAGGTGCGGCGCCAGAAGCTCCCGCTCCGCCCGACCGCCGACGCCGTGGCGCCCGCGCTCGCGCTCGCCTACGCGGTGGGGCGGATGGGCTGCTTCCTGGTCGGGGACGACTGGGGCCGGCCGACAAGCTCGTGGGTCGGCGTCAGGTTCCCGCAGGGCACTCCGCCCAGTCACGTCGACATCATCCAGCGGGACTTCGGCATCACGGTCGACCCCGCGCTGGTGGAGCAGTATGGGCAGATCGTGCCCGTTCACCCCACGCAGCTCTACGAGGTCGGCCTGAGCACGCTCATCTTTTTCGTCTTGTGGCAGCTCCGCGGGCGCGCGCGTCCCGCCGGCTGGCTCTTCATGCTGTGGCTCGCGCTCGCGGGAATGGAGCGCTTCCTGGTGGAGTTCCTACGCGCCAAGGACGATCGCTTCCTCGCCGGGCTGACCGTGGCGCAGGGGATCAGCCTCGCCATCGTAGCCGTCGGCGTCGTGGGGCTCGTGCGCTTGCCGCGCCAGGAGGGCGCCCGGCCCCGGAGGGCGTGAGTTCGTTGCCATGCTGACGATCCTCCACGCCTCGGACCTGCAGTGCGGGCGCCCCTTCCTGCCCCACGCGGCGGACGCCTTCGTGCGCTTCGCGAACCAGTTGCAGGCGGACGTGATCGTCGTTGCGGGTGACCTGACGCAAAGGGCCAAGGTCGCTGAGTTCCACACCGCCAAGACGCTGCTCGAGCGGCTACCCGCAGTTCCGGTGATCGTGACGCCTGGCAATCACGACGTTCCGCTCTTTCGCTTGTGGGAGCGCGCGCTCGCGCCGCATCGAAACTGGCGGGCTCTGATCTCGCCCGACCTCGACTCGTCGGTTCGCAGACCCGGGGCGACGTTCGTCGCCCTCAACTCGTCCGCGCCGCGGACCGCCATCGTCAACGGGCGTGTGCGCAGTCGGCAGGTGGAGTTCGCCCGGCGCGCGTTCGAGTCGGCGCCCGAGGATGATGCACGCGTGCTCGTGATCCATCACCACTTCGTGCCGGCACCGGATCCAACCGCCGGACGGCCACTGCCCGGAGCGCGTCGGCTCGCCGAGGCATTCGAGTCGATGGGGGTCGACCTCGTGCTCGGTGGGCACGTGCACGAGACCCACGTGAACACCTCGCGCGCCCTGCTTCCCGGGCGCGACGGCCCGGGGGTCCCGCTGATCGCGTGCGGAACGACCACCTCGCGACGCGGTCGCGGGTCGGAGGCGGGTATCAACAGCCTCAACGTGATCCGGGTCGCGCCCCACGAGGTGGAGGTGCTCCCCCACCGTCTCGCGCCCGGCGCACGGGACTTCGAGCCGGCGGCGGCGATCGTGATTCCGCGGCATCGGACTTCCGGCGCTCGGGGCGCGGCGGTGGGATAGCCTCATGACGCTCCCCCGGGCACTCTTGCTCAGCCTGGCGACGGCGCTCGCCCTCGCGTGCGCGGCGCGCCCGGTGTCGCCGCAAGTTACGCAGGCGTTGGGGCCGGAGGTCCGCGTCGTCGAGTTCGAGGGGAACGTCACGTTCCCGCGGGACTCGCTGGCTCCGGCGATCGTGACCACCGAGACTACGTGCCGTGCGTGGGTGCTCTCGCCGTTCTGTTGGTCCGGGTTCGATTTCGCTAACCGCCGCTCCGAGCTGCGCGAGGTAGAGGTCGAGCGCGACGTCGCCCGACTGCGCATCTGGTACCAGCGGCGAGGCTTCCGGGAAGTGCAGGTCGCCCAGGAGTCCTTGCTCGCTGAGGACGGCGGTGCCGAAGTCCGGTTCGTGGTGACCGAGGGGCAACCCGTGCTGGCGGATAGCATCGCCTTCGTCGGTGCCGAAGACTTCGTGGGCACCGATCTCCTTACCGATCTCCCCATAAGCGCCGGGGACCGGTGGAGCGCGCTCGACCTCGACGCCACGCGGGACACGCTGGTGCGCCGGCTCACGAACCGCGGCCATCCCTACGCGGACGTGCTGCGACAGACCGTCTTCCCCGTCGGCGAGCCGTACCATGCTCACGTGACCTTCGAGATCGCGCCCGGAACGAGCGCGCGCTACGGAGACATCGAGGTGGTGGGCATCGAACATCTGAGCGAATCGACGATCCTGCGGACGCTCCCGTTCCGGTCGGGGGACCCGTACCGCGTGGGGCAGCTCGTCGACGCGCAGTCGAGGCTTTTCGGCCTCGAACTCGTGACGAGCGCGTCGATCATACCGAACCTCGAGTCACAGTCCGACTCCCTCGTGCCGTTGCTCATCCAGGTCCAGGAGGGAGATCCGTACCGCGTGCGCTCGGGAGTCGGCTGGAGCCGGTCGGAATGCGTCAGCGCCGAGTCGCGGTGGACGAGCCGCAACTTCATGGGGGGCGGGCGGGTGCTCCAGGTCCGGGGGCGGCTCGCGAACCTCCTGTCCCGGGCGTGGCACGACACCTGGGGGTGCGGACAGGTCGGCGACGGCGAGTTCGCGGACATGACCTGGGTGGCCGCGGTGGACTTCCAGCAGCCGTGGATCTTCTCGACCCGAAACTCGTTCAACGCCTCGCTGTTCGCCGAGCGCCAGAGCGTCCCAGAAGTCTTCATCCGCAAGGCGGTCGGTCTGCAGCTCGCGCTCGTGCGCAGGGTCGGCCCGCAGACTCCTCTGACGCTCTCGTACCGCCCCGAGCTCTCCAGCTTGGACGCGGCGGAGATTCTGCTCTGTACCGGGTTCCTGGTCTGCACGCGCCAGGACATCGGCGTGCTCACGAGCGCGCAACGGCTCGCGCCCGTCGGCCTGAATCTCACGCGCGACCTCGCGAACAGCCTGCTGAATCCCACGAGCGGCTACCGCTTGATCGTGGACCTGGAGCACGCGGGGCGATGGACGGGCTCGGAGTACCGTTACGATCGGGCGGTGGTGGAGGGCACGTGGTACTCGGGGCTCGTCGGTCCGGCCGTCCTGGCGACGCGCATCCGGGGAGGGTGGGTGGGGTCGACCGACGGGCCGGGCCCGAGCGGCATCATCCCGCCGCAAAAGCGGTTCTATGCCGGAGGCGCCAACTCGGTGAGGGGCTTTGCGCAGAGCCGCCTGGGGGCGCGTGTCCTCGTGGTGCAAGCCGCGGCGCTCGTCGAACCCGTTGGCGCCGGCATCTGCACGGTGGCCCAGATGGTGGATCTCTCCTGTGACGCCACCGGCGCCAGGTTCGACTCGCGCCCCACCGGGGGGACCCGTGTCCTCGAAGGGAACACGGAGGTGCGCTTCGCGCTCGGCACGGAGCTTGAAGCAGTCACGTTCATGGACTTCGGACAGGTATGGGGTGCCGACCAGGGCATCGCTCTCGACGAGCTCGAGCTGACGCCGGGCATCGGCCTGCGGTACTTGAGCCCGGTGGGCCCCCTGCGCGTGGACCTGGGGTACAATTTCCGTGGGGACGAGCGGCTGTCGGTGGTCACGTCCAGAATCGAGTCCGATCCGGCGCCTCCCGGCTATCGCACGACCCGTGACCTGGCCGTTCTGGGTCCGCGGGTCCTCTCTCGACAGACCGAGAGCCGGTTCCAGCTCCACATCTCCATCGGGCAGGCGTTCTAGATGAGCGGCGAGGCGGAAGCCGACGCGCCGACGGGGGCGGAGGAAGCCCCGATGGCCGACGTCGGCACGGAAGCCGAGTCCGCGGCCGCGCCGGAGGCATCGCCACGGCGGCGGAGCCGCCTGGGCCTTCTGTTCCGACTGGCGTTCGCCGGCCTCGTGGGCTTCGCGCTCACGGCAGCCGCGTTCCTGTCGCAAACGGCGAGCGGCCAGCGCATGGTCCTCGACGAGATTCTCGGCCGCGTCCGGGGCGCGCTGGCCGGTGAGCTCACGGTCGGTGGGGTCCACAGTCAGACTCTCCTGGCGGGCGTCACATTGACGGACGTGCGGCTCGATGCTGCAGGAGGCCGCCGGGTGCTCGAGGCCGACTCGCTAGTCCTGCGCTATTCGCTGTTCTCCTTGTTGGTGGCCAGTCCGCAGGTGCGCTCGGCCACCCTGCACGGACTCGATCTGGAGATCTCGCGGGGCCCCGACGACGACGCGCTCAACGTCCAGCGCATTTTGGCGGACGGCGGGGCGGGCCCGGACACGCTTGCGCCTGGTCGGCCGAGCACGATCGACCTCGGCCGCATCTCCGTGCGCGGGGGCACGATCGTCGTGCTGACGCCTGCCGAGGAAGCGACCCGACTCACCGTCGCCGCGCCCGATGGGACTCCGCTCCGTCGCCTCGCTTTCGAGGGCGTCGATATGGATCTCGAGGAAACGGTGCTCAGGCCGGGCGGGACCGTGGCGCTGGATGCGCGGCTCGCGTCGTTCAGCGCGTCGGTGCACATCGTCGAGCAGCCGCTCGTCGTGCAGGCCGCCGTGGGCGGCCTGACGTTCGGCGCCGAGGGACTTCGGATCGAAGGCGGGACGTTCCGGATGCCCGGCTCCCTATTCGAGGGCGACCTCGCGTTCGGGCCCGAGCGTCCCGGTGAGGCCTGGACCTTCGCGGCCGAACTGCGCGCGGACGAATGGGGTGATCTGGCCGACCTGCGCTGGATCGACCCTCGCATCCCCGCGGGCGCGTTCCGGGGCGAGGTGAAGCTGCGCAGCGAAGAAGGCCTCGACGTCGCGCTCCGAAGCTTCGAGGTCCAATCCGGGGCCAGCACCGTCGTCGCGACCGGCGGAGCACGCTTCGACGAGCGGATGGTGCTCTCGGACATGGTGGTCACCGCGAGTCCGCTCGACGTGGCCATGTTGGCGCCGTGGATGGCTCGGGACGTGCCCTGGGACGGGTTCTTGAGCGGGCAGGCGACGTTCTCTACCTCGGATGGGAAACTGCACGGCGATGGCCGCATGACACTGGTGCCCGCGGGGCTGGGAGGAGCGCCCACCACCGCGGACTTCTCGGGGACGGTCCTCACGGGAGGCAACCCGGGTGCGGAGGGCGTGCGACTCCGACTCGACCCCCTCAACTACCGGGTGCTCGAGGCGTTCTGGCCAGGCGCTGCCGGCTTGGCCGACGGGAGTGCAGACCTGCAGATCGACGGTCGTGCCGACGCGGGCATCCTCGTCGTGGCCGATGTCACCCACCGGGCCGATACGACCTCGACGTCCCGCATGGTCGGGCGGGGTGTGTTCCGTCGTAGCGAGTTCGGGTGGACGACGGATGCCCAGGGCGACTTGGCGCCGCTCTCGTTGGAGCTCGTGACCAGGCTGTGGCCTCAGCTCGAGCTCCGCGGGTCGGTCTCGGGGCCCGTGCGTCTCAACGGGACGCTGGACGACCTGCAGTTCGATGGCGACCTCGCGGCGGGCGGAGGTCGTCTGGGCATGAACGGATCGATCGACCTCGCCACGCTCGGAGCCTCGTATGCGCTCGAGGCGGACGCCGAGGCGGTGAGCCTGGCGTCGTTCACGGACCGGGCGCCGGAGCCTTCCATCGTGTCCGGCCATGTCGCGCTGCGTGGCTCCGGTCTGGCCCTCGACTCCCTCGACGGCACCGCCGGCGTATCGATCCGGCCCTCACGCGTCGGCCCCCTGCGCATCACTTCCGCGGCGGCGGCCGTTCGATTTGCGGGGGGGCTGTTGATGGTCGACACGATGGAGGTGGACATCTCAGGCGGGCGCATCGGAGGTAGCGGGGCGCTGGGGATGACACCCGCCGCGAACGGCGAAGCGAGGTTCGCGTTCGCGATCGACTCGCTCCTTTCCCTTCGCCCGATGTTCATGGGCGACTCGCTCCTCGTGAGGGATGGCCTCAGCCCTCTCGAGGAGGAACTCCTCCGGGTGCGTGGGATCGAGCCGGACACCCTGCCGAGCGAGCTCGACGTGAGAATGGCGGGCTCCCTTCGCGGCAGCGGGGCGGTGCGGGGGAACTTTGGAGACTTGGGCGTGGAGCTCGTGTTCGACGCGCGCGACGTGGCGTACCGTGACAACGCGGTCGACTCCGCTCACGTCGAGATGGCGGCGAGTGGTCTGCCGGAGATGCGCGGAGACTGGCAGGCGGGTATCCGTGCGCTTGGGATCAGCTGGGAGTCGCGCCGTTTCGAGGAGGTCGACTTCGACGGGACCATGTCCCAGCGTCGCGGTGAGGGCACGCTGAACATCCGCCGGCGCTTGGGCGAGCGGTACTTCGCCACGGGGGCCTTCGCGCTGGACTCGGTGGGGGGAGAGGTTGCGCTCGCCGAGGCCTCCGTGCAGATCGACGACCTGTCGTGGGTGCTCGATGGGCCGAGCCGGATCGCGTGGGACACCGTGTCGGTGCGGGTCGACAGCCTGGAGCTCCGCCGCCTCGGGGAGGATCCGGCGAGCGTGACCGCCCAGGGGACGCTCACGCGGGGTGGTGAGTCCAACTTCCGACTCGACATGCAGGGCTTCCACGTCGAGGACGCGACGCGAATCCTCCAACGCGAGGACATCGTCCTGTCGGGCCACGTCGATCTCAGTCTGACGGTGCGGGGCCCGGCGGAGAGCCCGTCACTCGATGCGCTCTTCCAGGTCAGGGACCCCCGCTACGGCTCGTTCCAGCTCAGCCGCCTGGGCGGCTCGCTCCAGTATCGCGACCGCTCCTCCGAGTTTCGCGTGGACGCGTGGGATGCTAGCCGCAACGTGCTCTCGGCATTCGGGACGCTTCCGCTCGACCTCGCCCTCACGGACGTGGAGGAGCGCAGCCTGGACGAGCCGATGGATGTACGCGTGACCGCGGACTCGCTCGACGCTGCCATCGCACTCGCCTACTTCAGGACGCTCGAGGACGTGACGGGAACGGTTTCGGCCGACCTCAGCATCCGCGGCACCAGCCGTGAACCCCAGCCGCGCGGTACGATTCGCCTCGTGGACGGCGCCTGGACCATCGCGGCCCTCGGCGTCCGACACACCGGCATCCTGGGGGATCTCGAGCTACGCCCCGACCGCACGGTGGGTGTGGCGTTCGGCACCTCCGGCGACGGAACGTCCACCGTGTCCGGGGTCGTCACGATGGTCCCATTCGCCGATCCCACGCTCGACCTGCGCGTCACGCTGGACCAGTTCCAGGCGGTGAGCCGGCGAGACATCGAGAGCATGTTGAGCGGGTCGTTCACCGTGCGGGGCCAGTACCGGCTGCCGGTTGCCGAGGGAGAGCTTCGCGTCGATCAGGGCACGCTCTTCGTGGATGAGTTCGCTCGGAGTGTCGCCGTGGTCGATCTGCGGGATCCGACACTCTTCGCCGGCGGCTTCGCGGTCGATACGACCGTGTTCGTGACGCAGCCCATCCTCGCGAGCCTACGGAACCCGTTCCTCGACAACCTGCGCGTCGACATCGACCTGTCGGTTCCCCGCGACCTCTGGCTGCGCTCGAACGAGATGAACGTCGAGATGGGTGGTGAGTTGCTCGTCCGCTACGACCGGGCCGCGAGCGATCTCGTGATGGTGGGAGACCTGCAGGCGCTGCGGGGGTCCTACCAGGTTCTCGGGCGCACGTTCGAGGTGGACGGAGGGACCGTGAGCTTCCTCGGTCAACCGGGCGTAAACCCCTCACTCGGCATCGAGGCGGTCAGTCGCGTGCGGCGACGTGGCGGAGATCGCCTCGAGGTGCGCACCACAGTGACGGGCACGCTCGTGCAGCCACTCGTCACACTCTCGACCACCGAAGCGGGGCTCTCCCAGTCGGACCTCGTCTCTTACCTCCTCTTCGGGGTAGGCGGCGGCGACTTTGGCGCGGGCGGTGCCGGGGCCGGGGGGGACCTCCAAGGTGGCGTAAGTACCTATCTCAGTGGCGCACTCGCGAGCCAGGTGGGAACCGCATTGGCCCAGGGGATCGGATTCGACTACCTGGCCATCTCGCAGGGCCAGTCACTCGGCGGGCAGGGCTTGGCGAACGACTTCCTGAGCAACGTGACCACCGACTTTCTGAGCAACCTGACCACCGCACAGGTGGAAGTCGGTCGGTACTTCGGCGACGATGTCTTCGTCGTGTTCGTGTTGGGCAATCCCACACAAGCGGGCTCGAGTACGCCCGTCGTGAACGTCTTCAGCGGCGTGCGTGTAGAACTGGCGTTGTCGGAAGAGTGGTTCGTGGAGGGGTTCTGGGAGGACCGCTTCCTTCGCGGGTCCGGCGCGTTGGGGCAGACGGGTCTCGACGGACAAAAAGTCGTAGGTATCCTTACGTTCTGGGACTGGGGTTACGGATCACCGGAGTAGGAGATCGATTCGATGCAAATGGTGAAGGTGGCCGGACTGATGACGGGGCTGACCATGATTCTGGTCGGCTTCGGGTCGTACTTCGGTGGCTCCAATGGAGCCGTGCTGTTCCTCGTCATCGCCGCGGTGATGAACTTCGGCATGTACTGGTTCAGCGACCGCGCGGTCCTGAAGATGTACAAGGCGAGGGTGCTCGGACCCCAGGACGCGCCCGATCTCTACCGCATGGTCGACCGCCTGCGTCAGGAGGCCGGCCTGCCGATGCCGAAGCTCGCGCTCGCGCCGTCGGAGCAGCCCAACGCGTTCGCGACTGGACGCAACGCGGCGAACGCCGTGGTCTGCGTCACTGCGGGCATCGTGCGGCTCCTGCCACCGCGTGAGCTCGAAGGCGTGATCGCTCACGAGTTGGCGCACATCAAGCACCGCCACATGCTGGTCGCGACCGTCGCGGCCACCATGGCGGGCGCCATCGCGACCATCGCCAGCATCGCCAAGTGGGGCATGATCTTCGGTGGCTTCGGCGGCCGCGACGATCGGGGTCAGAATCCGCTGGGGCTGCTAGTCATGGCGATCGTGGCACCGATCGCGGCGATGATCGTGCAGCTCGCCATCAGCCGCCAGAACGAGTACCAGGCGGACGCCACGGCGGCCCGACTGACGCGAGATCCCTCGAGCCTCGCGAGCGCGCTCCAGCGCATCGAGGGGTACGCGCAGCAGATCCCTATGGCGATCAATCCGGCCGCGGCGCAGCTGGCGATCATCAACCCGCTCTCGGGCCCGCGCCGTCCCGCGCTCGCGGGGCTCTTCAACACGCACCCGTCGACCGAAGAGCGGGTAGCCCGGCTCCGCCAGCTGTCGCTGTAGGCTCGCAGGGGGAGGGGGCCGGCCCTCCTCGGGGCCCGGCCCCCTCGTGTCTTTCGTACCTCGCGGATTGAGCCGGGCTGGTCCTCCCTGCTAGAATCCCGGGCTATGGTTCGAACTCCCTCTCCTAAGGCCGCGACTCAGCCCGCCGCCCACGCGACCTCGGCCGGCCAAAAGCTCGTCGTGCGGGGAGCGCGCGAGCACAACCTCAAGAACATCGACGTCGAGATCCCGAGAGAGTGCCTGGTGGTGATCACCGGGCTCTCGGGCTCGGGCAAGTCCTCTCTGGCGTTCGACACGATCTACGCCGAGGGCCAGCGGCGGTACGTGGAGTCGCTGTCCGCGTACGCGCGCCAGTTCCTCGGGCTCATGGAGAAGCCGGACGTCGACGCGATCGAGGGGCTGTCTCCAGCCATCTCGATCGAACAGAAGACGGTGAGCAAGAACCCGCGCTCGACCGTGGGCACCGTCACCGAGGTCTACGACTACCTCAGGCTGCTTTGGGCCCGCGTGGGCACGCCCCACTGCGCGAAGTGCGGCGAGCCGGTGCTGCGTCAGTCTGCGAGCCAGATCGTCGATCGCATCCTCGAAATCGGCGAGGACGTGCGCGTCGAGCTGCTGGCGCCGCTGGTGCGCGGTCGCAAGGGCGAGTTCCGCGAGCTCTTCGAGAAGGCGCGCAGGGACGGCTTCGTGCGTGCGCGGGTGGACGGCGAGACCTACGACCTGACGGAGCCTCCGTCGCTCAGCCGGTACGAGAACCACGACATCGCCGTGGTCGTGGACCGGCTCGTGATCCGCACCGAGGACCGCGAGCGACTGGCGGACAGCGTGGAAACCGCGCTCCGGACCGGCGAGGGCGTGCTCGAAGTCCTCGAGCACCGGAAGCGGGGCGATCCGGTGCCGCACATGTTCAGCGAGCGCTACGCGTGCAGCGGCTGCGGAACGAGCCTCACCGAGCTCGAGCCGAGGCAGTTCTCGTTCAACTCGCCTTACGGCGCGTGCGAGGAGTGCGGCGGTCTCGGCACTCGCAAGGACGTCAATCCGGATCTACTCACCGCCGACCCGAGCGTCTCGATTCTCGAGGGTGTGATCCTGCCGTGGGGGAGCCCCTCCGGGCATCTCCGCCGCTCGGTCATCGTCGGGCTGGCCGAGGCGTACGAGTTCGAGCCCAACGCGCCCTGGCGAAATCTCACGCCGGAGGCACGCCACGCGATCCTGCATGGGTCCGGGGAGATGAAGATCCGTTTCCCGTATGGCCCCGGTACGGGCAAGGTGAAGGGCCACTACGAGGATCTCTGGGAGGGTGTCGTCGCAAACGTAGAGCGACGCTACAAGGAGACCGAATCGGAGTCGGTCCGCTCCCAGCTCGAGGAGTACATGTCCACCGTCGAGTGCGCGGCGTGCCAGGGCAGCCGGCTGAAGGCGGCTTCGCGGGCCGTGACGGTCGGTGGCAGGTCTCTGAGCGAGGTGGTCGACCTGTCGATCACGGACGCGGCCGCGTTCTTCGCGGGCTTGGCCGAGGGCTCCAGGGGCGGGCGTGGCAAGCGCTCGGGGACGGTGGCGCACGTCTCTCTGCCGGCCGAGATCGCGGGCCCCATCCTCAAGGAGGTCGGCGAGCGGCTCCGCTTCCTCCTCGACGTCGGGCTCGGCTACCTGACGCTGGGACGCTCGGCGGGCTCGCTCTCAGGAGGCGAAGCCCAGCGTATCCGCCTCGCGACGCAGATCGGGAGTCGCCTCGTGGGCGTTCTCTACATCCTCGACGAGCCCTCGATCGGCTTGCACCAGCGCGACAACGGGCGACTGCTCGACACCCTCAAGCAGCTCCGCGACCTCGGCAACACCGTGGTCGTGGTCGAGCACGACGAGGATGCGATCCGCGCGGCCGACTACATCGTGGACCTCGGGCCCGGCGCCGGTAGACACGGCGGCGAGGTCGTGGCCGCCGGTACGTTCGCAGAGCTGATGGCGAGCGAGAAGTCGCTCACCGCTGCTTATCTGCGTGGCGACCGAGAGATCCCTCTTCCCGCGACGCGACGCCCGGTGGATCCCAAGAAGGCCATCGTCGTGAAGGGCGCGCGCGGCCACAATCTGCGGAAGCTGAACGCGCGGTTCCCGTTGGGCACGTTCCTCTGCGTGACCGGCGTGAGCGGCTCGGGCAAGTCCACGCTTGTCAACGAGACGCTCTATCACGCCCTGGCCAGGCACTTCTACCGCAGCAAACTGGTGCCGGCCGCGCACGACAGCATCGACGGGCTCGAGTTGATCGACAAGGTGATCGACGTCGACCAGTCTCCGATCGGCCGTACGCCCAGATCCAATCCCGCCACGTATACGGGGCTGTTCGCGCCCATCCGCGACCTCTTCGCCGGACTGCCCGAGTCGCAGATGCGCGGGTACGGTCCGGGGCGCTTCTCGTTCAATGTGAAGGGCGGCCGGTGCGAAGCGTGCGAGGGCGACGGGCTGGTGAAGATCGAGATGCACTTCCTGCCCGACGTGTACGTGCCGTGCGACGTGTGCCGGGGTCGCCGCTACAACCGGGAAACGCTCGACGTCTACTACAAGGGCAAGAACATCGCCGACGTGCTCGACATGACGGTCGAGGACGCGCTCGAGTTCTTCGACGCCTTGCCGGTACTCAAGCGCAAGCTCCAGACCCTGCACGACGTGGGGCTCGGCTACATGCACGTCGGTCAGTCCGCCATCACGCTCTCCGGCGGTGAGGCGCAGCGGGTGAAGCTCGCCACCGAGCTGTCCAAGCGCGCGACCGGAAACACCATGTACATCCTCGACGAGCCCACTACGGGCCTCCACTTCGAGGACGTGCGCGTGCTGCTCGACGTGCTCCACCGGCTCGTGGACCTCGGAAACACCGTCGTGGTCATCGAGCACAACCTGCACGTGGTGAAGACCGCGGATTGGGTGATCGACCTGGGTCCCGAAGGCGGTGCCGAGGGCGGGCGGATCTTGGCCGAGGGCACGCCCGAGGAGGTAGCCCGGTCCGAAGCATCCCATACGGGCCGGTACCTGGCGGAGATCCTGGCGAGGTGAGTGCAGGGCCAGGGCCGACGAATTACCTTTCAGTGCCGCGAGAAACCCGGTCCCGCGAGTCGGCGTAGGGTTCAGAGCCGGCGCCGTGGGTGGGCGCCCGCAGCCACAGAGAATACGGAGAGCTACATGGTGACCCGAGAGGATCTCGAGAGCTACCTGCTTCGCATGGACCTCGAGTACGAGGAGGTCGACCCCGGCATGTTCCTCGTCCACGGTCGGAATAGCGGCTTGTCCATGGTCGTGCACCATGCCGACGGACTCCTTCTCATCCGCATGAAGCTCATGGACCTGCCGGGGCCCGAGAACGGAAAGATCGATCTCTATCGAACGTTGCTCGAGCTGAACGCATCGGATGTCGTGCATGGAGCCTACGGCATCGAGGAGGGGGAGCTGATCATGAGCGACACGCTCGAGCTCGAGACGCTCGACTTCCACGAGCTGCGGGCATCGATGGAGTCGATGGAGCTCGCGGCCATGGGCCACATGGAGCGGATACGCACCTTGGCCGGCGTGGTGCCGTCGGGCTCCGAAGCCAAGGTGGGAGGCTGACCATGGGCATCTTCACCAAGCTGTCGACGGTCATCAAGTCGAACATCAACGACTTGATCTCTCGGGCCGAAAATCCCGAGAAGATGCTGAACCAGATCATCCTGGACATGCGCGACCAGCTCGCCAAGGCGAAGCGCGAGGTAGCGGCCGCGATCGCCGACGAGCGCAAGCTCAAGACCCAGGCGGAGGCCGAGGCCAAGCAGGCGCGCGATTGGCAGCATCGCGCGATGCTGGCCGTGAAGGAGGGCCGGGACGACCTCGCCAAGCAGGCGCTCATCCGCCAGCAGGAGCACAGCGAGCGCGGGCAGATGCTCCAGCAGACTTGGGAGACGCACTCCGCGGAGACCGAGAAGCTCAAGGGCTCCCTGCGGCAGTTGAACGACAAGATCGAGGAGGCCAAGCGCAAGCGGAACCTGCTCGTCGCCAAGCAGAAGCGCGCGCAGGCGCAGCGCCGGATCCACGAGACCATGTCGGGCCTCTCCGACACGTCGGCCTTCGAGACGTTCAATCGGATGGCCGAGAAGATCGAGGACGAGGAGCGTCGCACGGTCGCGGAGGCCGAGGTCACCGAAGCGATCACCGGCGATACGCTCGAGAGCCAGTTCATCAAGCTCGAGGCGGGCACCGGTGGTGCGGACGTCGAGGGCAGGCTCATGGCGCTCAAGGCCGAGATGGGCCTGATCGCGCCGCCCAAGCCGGCGGACCAGGCCAAGCAGCTTGGCACCGGGAACAGCGGCGTGCACGACGCCGACGTCGAGGAGATTTCCGACGCCGACGCGGCTTCGATCCCCGAGGCGCAGCTCCTCTCCGAGTTCGACAAGCTCGAGAAGCAGTCGTAGTGAGCACCGTCTACCTCGGCGGCGACTTCGTTCCGAAGTCGGAAGCCGTGGTCTCGGTGGACGACCGCGGCTTCCTGCTGGGCGACGGCGTCTACGAGGTGGTGCCGTTCTACGAGGGCGTGCCGTTCTTCATGGATCGGCATCTCGCGCGACTGAGGCGGAGCCTCGCCGAGGTGCGCATCGATTTCGACACGTCGGGCGTGCCGGACGTCGCGCGCAGGCTGGTGACCGTCAACGGACTCGACCGCGCCGACCGCTCGATCGTGTACCTGCAGGTGACGCGAGGGGTGGCTCCGCGGACGCACTACTTCCCGGAGAAGCCGGTCCCTCCGACCGTGTACGGTTTCGCCAAGGCCTGGAGTCGGCCGGCGGACGCGGTCTGGAATCGGGGGTTCACGGCGATCACCGTGCCCGACCGGCGCTGGATGCGTGTCGACATCAAGACGATCAACCTCCTGCCCAACGCGCTCGCGTTCCAGGCTGCGAAGGACGTCGGCGTCGACGACGCGATCCTCGTGCGCGACGGGGTCGCCATCGAGGGAGCCCACCAGAACTTCTGGGGCGTCTTCGACGGCACCGCGGTCACGCATCCCGAGACCAACCTCGTCCTCTCGGGCATCACGAGGGGTGTGGTGCTGGAGGTCGCGCGCGCCCAGGGCATTCCGGTCGAGGAGCGCCCTATTCAGGTGGAGGAGCTGGCGCACGCGGAGGAGCTCTTCTTCACGGGTGCCACGGGAGAGGTACGGCCCTGCGTTCAGGTGGACGGGAAGCCGATCGGTGACGGCCGCGTCGGCGCGGTCACGCGCGCGCTCTCGGACGCGTTCCTCGCGCTCGTCGAGCGGACCAAGGAGGCGGCGGCGGTCGTGCGATGAGGCGCCGCGCGCGCGCCGCGCTTGTGGCGGCGCTCCTAGCGCCTCTGCTCATGAGCGCGTGCCTCAGGCCCACGGGACCAGGCGTGTCGGGTCTCGTCGACCTGTCGGCCGACGGGACGGCTGCCCTCCGCGCCGTCTATCTCGGGAGCGGCGGCTGGATTCTCGAGCACCAGGGCGACGTCGTCCTGACCGGGCCGCTGTTCACGAATCCCGGCCTCGTCACCACCGGCCTGCTGCCGATCCGCTCCGATACGGCGATCGTGGACCGGTACATGGGTCGCTACGACGTGAGCTCGGCCGTCGCGATCCTCGTGGGGCACGCGCACTACGATCACCTCATGGACGTGCCGCGGGTGGCGGCGCGCCACGCGCCCGCCGCGCGCATCGTCGGCAGCCGGACCGTCGCCAACACGCTCGGCACGTGGTCGGGGATGGCAGGCCGCATCGACCTGGTCGACGACTCTGCGGGCGACCAACGCACAGTGGGGCGCTGGCTGTGGTACGGGGACCGCGTGCGCGTCATGGCGCTCCGGTCGCACCACGCACCGCACTTCGACGGCTACACGCTCTACCGCGGCACGCGCGACACCCCACGGACCGAGGAGCCCGCCTGGGCGACGGATTGGGTGGATGGGGAGACGTACGCGTTCCTGATCGACTTCATGGCGACCGAGGACTCGATCGCGTTTCGCGTCTACTACCAGGACGCGGTGGCGCCGCCGCCGTCCGCGTTCGCGCCCGAAGCGCTCATCGCCGAGCGCCCCGTCGACGTCGCGATCCTGGTGCCCGCGACGTTCGACCAGGTCGATTGGCACCCCGAGGCGCTCGTGGAGAACCTCCGGCCGCGGAGTGTGCTCCTCGGGCACTGGGAGGACTTCTTCTCACCCATGGACGCGCCGACGCGCTCCATGCGGCTCACGGACATCCGGCACTTCGAGCGACGACTCGAGCGCGTGTTCGACGGCGAGTGGTGGCGGCCCGACCGCTGGACCGAGTTGCGACTGCCGCGAGGCTGACGCCCTACTTGGCTCCCTTCGCGGATATGTAGAGCGTCGCGCTCGAGAGATCGCCGTCGCTGTATGTGCCTACCCAGATGTTGTACAGGCCGGCACCCGCGTTGGGGATCGTGACCACGGGATTGCTATCGCCGAGTGAGTCGTCGTCGCAAATCCACGAGGCGTCTGGCGGTTGATGAGCAGTGTCGTGTCCTCGTCGGAGCGCACGAAGAAGTAGAGGGCGCTGCCCGAGCCCGAGTACGTGAGGTTGTAGTCGGGTGCCCGAGCCACGTAGCCGTACCCGCAGCCCGTGACGTCGACGTCCACGCTGCCGCCCGCCGAGATGGACACGGTGTGGGGGTCGGTGGAGAAGGGCGCGATGAGCGACACGCGGCCGTACGTGGGCTCGAGGGAGAGGTCGGGCATGCCCGACGAGGAGCTCGCGGTGCTGCCCGAGCCCGGGTTGGACTCCGAGATGTACAGGGTGGCGTTCTGGTAGGTCCCCTGCGTGTAGGAGCCCACGAAGACCAAGTAGAGGCCGTCTCCGGCGTTCGGGATCTGGACGAGCGGGTTCAGGTCAGTATGGCTGTCATCGTCACAGACCCACTCATCGTCAGGTTTGAGGACCGCGAGCATCGTGTCACCGTCCCCCTCCGCGTAGACGTAGAGGGAGGTCGAGCCCGAGGTCGTGTACTCCAGGACCGCCGCGCCCTTGTCGTAGACGTACCCGTAATCGCCGTCGCCGTCGGAGACTTCCTCGACCGGGGCGTCACCGCCGGCCCTCACGGAGACCGTGTGCGGATCGGGCACGAAGAATTGGTCGAGGACCACCATGCTCTGCACGGCGTGCGTGGGGGCCGGCACGGCCAGCGAGCCGGCAACCAGAGGAAGCATCCAATTCCGCATCGCGTGATCCTCCCTCAAGAGACGATCCGCATCACTGTCATAAGTCTAGGCGCATGCGCTGGCTATTGCACGGCTATCTGCGCAACTGGGGTCTAGCGGTAGATCAGGTACGGCTCCCTGAGCCGCTCGAACGCACGCTCGGCCTCGTCCCACCCCGCCGTCAGCGCTGCGGCATCCAACCCCGCTTCGATCCCCAGCCGGAGCGCGTCCGTCCCCGCCAGTCGGTTGATGTGCGCCACGTTCCAGGTCCAGTTCTGACCCGAGGCACGCCGCGCCTCGACGAGCATCACCACCGCGGCCCGAGGCGCGTCGTAGGTGGTCGTGGTGCCCACGAGTCTCACGCCGTGGACCTCCACGCCGTCGAACTTGCCGTCGGTGGGCCGCACCGGTGTGAACGTCACAGCCTCGAAGCGCACCCCCGCGATGCCGTAGCCGTTCAGGGTCGCCGCGAGCGCCTCGCCGTCCAGCCAAGGTGCGCCCACCTGCTGGAAGGCCCGGTCCGTGCCCCGGCCGACCGAGAGCGGGGTGGCCTCGAAGAGGCACGTCCCGGGGTAGGCGAGTGCGCTCTCCAGGGACGGCATGTTGGGGGAGGGGGCGATCCACGGCAGTTCCGTGTCGGCGAACGTGTCCGAGCGCGACCATCCGTCGACCGGAACGACCACGAGATCGACCTCGATGCCGAATTCGCCGACGTACAGGCGCGCGAGTTCTCCGGGCGTCATCCCGTGACGCATGGGGACGGGGAACATGCCGACGAACGTCGCGAACTCGGGGTCGAGCACGTTGCCCTGCACGACGTCGCCGCGGATCGGATTCGGGCGATCGAGCACGATGAAGGGGATGCCATTCTCGCTGGCAGCGCGCATCGAATACGCCAGTGTCGACACGTACGTGTAGTATCGCGACCCGATGTCCTGCATGTCGAAGAGGAGCACGTCGATGCCCTCGAGCATCTCGGGCGTCGGCGCGAGCGTCGCCCCGTAGAGCGAGTGGATGGGCAGCCCGGTGCGCGTGTCCACGTCGGCCTCGATCGTCGCGCCTTCCGCCGCGTCACCGCGGATGCCGTGCTCGGGCGCGTACAGCGCGACCAGGTCGAGGGCAGGGTGGTCGGCGAGCAGATCGATGTCCGACCGACGCTGGCGGTCGACGCCGGTGTGGTTCGTCACGAGACCGACGCGGCGCCCGGCCACGAGGTGGAGCGAGTCGGTGAGCAGGACCTCGATGCCGGGACGAACGTCCCGCGCCGCCGCCGCCGACCCTTCCGCGGGCGGCGCGTCCTCGCCGCCACACGCGGCCAGGAATGCGAGCACGAGGGCGAACAAACCGGCCGTGACGCGGGTTGTACGACCCGAGGGACCGGCCGCGGCGACAGGGAGCACCGTGGTCCGCCGCCTTCCGCGATGGCACTTTGTTCGTGACATGCGGCAAGCATCGGCGCCACATTGGGCGCCGTCAACGCATTCGTCCCAGGCCGAGTGACATTTCTTTGATGGCGCGCCGAATGTTTCTCCATGCCGGCCCCGCGGCCCGACGCACGGCGGTAGTCGCCCTCGGGGCGATCTTCGCGGCTTGCGGGTCGGTGACGTGGGGTAGGCAGGCAGCGTCGCCCGAGCCGGTGGTAGAGGCGCAGGTCGAGCCCGTCGTGGTCGCGCTTCCGGATCCGGAACCGATGCCAGCTCCGGAGCCCGTTCGGCCGCCTCCCGACGCCCGCACGTGGGCCGAGCGCACGTTCGACGAGCTGACGCTCCGCGAGAAGGTGGGTCAGCTCATCATGCCGTGGGTGCTCGGCGACTACGCGCCCGAGGGCTCCGCGAGCCACGAGCGCATGTCCGAATACGTGTTCAATCAGGGAATCGGCGGCGTCATCATGTCGGTCGGTACGCCCCTGGAAGTAGCGGCCAAGCTGAACGACCTCCAGGGGCATGCGAAGATCCCGCTGCTGGTCGGGGCCGACCTCGAGACGGGCGCCGGCTTCCGCATGCGCGGCGCCGTCTACATGCCGGGCTCGATCGACCTCGGCGGCGCGACCACGTTCCCGTCCCTGATGGCGGTCGGCGCCGCGGGCGACGAGCGCCTCGCGTACGAGATGGGTCGCGTCACTGCGCTCGAGGCGCGGGCCGTGGGCATCCATATTCCGTTCGCTCCCGTTCTCGACGTCAACAACAACCCAGAGAACCCGATCATCAACGTGCGCTCGTTCGGAGAGAGCCCGACCGACGTGTCACGCATGGGTCTCGCGTTCATCCGGGGCGTGCAGGAGAACGGCGCGATCGCCACGGGCAAGCACTTTCCCGGCCACGGCGACACCGACATCGACTCCCACATGGCGCTGCCCGTCATCCTCCATGACCGGGCGCGCATGGACTCCGTCGAGTTGCGTCCGTTCCAGGACGCGATCGATGCGGGCATCGGCGCGATCATGACCGCGCACATCTCGGTGCCATCCATGAATGGCGGCACCCGCGAGCCGTCGACGCTCTCGGCGATGGTGCTCACGACGGTGCTCCGCGAAGAGATGGGCTTCGACGGGCTGATCTTCACGGATGCCATGGACATGAGTGCCATCGCCCGACAGCACAGCGCGGGAGAGGCGGCGGTGCGCGCGGTGGAGGCGGGTGCCGACGTGATCCTCATGCCACCCGATGTCGCGCTGGCGGTCGAGGGGATTGTGGAGGCCGTTCACTCGGGCAGGCTGAGCGAGGCCCGCATCGACGTGTCGGTTCGGCGCATCCTCGAGACGAAGGCGTCGCTCGGGCTACCCGCTCAGCGCTTCGTCCCGCTCGACCGGATCGGCTCCGTGGTGGGTATCCCCGAGAACATCGCCGTCGCCAACGAGATCGCCGAGCGCTCGATCACTCTGCTGAAGAACGATCGGAATCTGCTGCCCCTGCGAGGCACGCGGTCGGCCTCGGTGCTGTCGGTTTCGTTTCGGGGCGAATCGAACCTCTTGGCGGGGCGGTACTTCAACCGCGTGCTGAGGGAGACCTACCCGAGGCTGACCAGCGTGGACGTCGACTCGAACGCGGACGAGGAGACGTACGCCAGCGTGCTCCGTCGCGTGCGCGGCCAGGATCTCGTCGTGGTCAGCACCTATTCGTCGTACGCGGGCGCCGTCGACGCGCTCGACGAGCTCGCGGAGTTCGTCGAGCAGGTCCGCCGGACCGGAGTCCCGCACGTCGTGATCTCGTTCGGGAATCCGTACCTCATCTCGAGCTTCCCCGAGACGCAGGCCTACATGCTTGCGTGGAACGGCTCGGAGGCGAGCCAGCGGGCCGCGGCGGGCGCGCTTCTCGGCGGGTTCGACATCGTCGGCCACGTTCCCACGTCGATTCCACCCCTCTTCGAGCTCGGCGATGGGCTGCAGGTGCCCATGAAAGCCCTAGCCGCCGTTGACCGGTAGCGCGCGATCGCTCTGGGCCGGGGCCCTACTTCTCGGCCTGATATCGTGCGCGAGCGGACCGGGGGCCGATGGCGAGCCACTCTCTCCCGCCGCGTCGCTGGACCGGGACGCGCGAACCTGGGTGGAGCGCACCCTCGCCGAGCTCTCGGACGAGGAGCTGATCGGGCAGCTCGTCATCGAATGGATTCCCGGTGGATACGCGTCGGAGTCGAGCGCAGACTTCGCGTCGCTCGAGCGGTTGGTCGTCGAGGACCGCATCGGCGGAGTCCTGCCCTCGATCGGCACGCCGCACTCCTACGCGGCTAAGCTAAACGCGCTCCAGGCGTTGGCCGAAGTGCCGCTCCTCGTCGTGTCCGATTTCGAGAACGGCGGGCCGGGGATGCGCATCAACGGGTCCTACGCGCTCCCGTCGATGCTTCCCCAGGGAGGCGGCACGGTCTTTCCCCCGACGATGGCGTTCGGCGCCATCGTCGATCCGCGCTTCGCGTTCGAGTACGGCAGGATCACCGCGCTGGAGGCGCGCGCGAGCGGGGTGCACCTGCTGTTCGCGCCCGTGCTCGACGTGAACTCCAATCCGGACAACCCGGTCATCGCCACGCGCTCGTTCGGCGCCGACCCCGCGGCGGTGGCCGAGCTCGGCGCCGCCTTCGTGCGTGGGGCTCGGGCGGGCGGCTCCTTCGCGACCGGAAAGCACTTTCCGGGCCACGGCGACACGGGCACGGACTCGCACGTCGGCCTGCCCGTGGTGGCTGCCGACCGAGCGCGGCTCGACCAAGTGGAGCTGGTGCCGTTCGTCCGCGCGATCGAGGAAGGCGTCGACGCCATCATGACGGCGCATGTGCAGGTGCCTGGCGTTCTCGGCGTGGGGGCGCCCCCCGCGACGCTGTCGCCCGAGTTCCTCACCGGACTCCTGCGCCAAG
This sequence comes from Gemmatimonadota bacterium, assembly GCA_009692205.1. Taxonomy (GTDB): domain Bacteria; phylum Gemmatimonadota; class Gemmatimonadetes; order Longimicrobiales; family Gaopeijiaceae; genus UBA2982. Next base: position 87,450 of record SHZR01000007.1, read on the forward strand.
ATCTCGGGTTCAAGGGGCTCCTGTTCACCGACGCGCTCACCATGCGCGCCATCACGGACATGTACGGTCGGGGGGAGGAGGCGGTGCGCGCCGTGGAGGCTGGAGCGGACGTCATCCTCTCGCCCGCGAACGTGCGCGAGGCCATGTCCGCCATGGGCGCGGCGCTCGCGACTGGCCGGCTGACGCGTGCGCGCTTGGAGGAGTCCGGACGGCGGCTCCTGGAAATGAAGGCCAGGCTCGGGCTGCATCGTGAGCGACTCGTCTCGCTCGATCGCGTGAGCGAGGTCGTCGGCTCGGGCGCGCACCTCGCGTTCGCGGACTCCGCGGCTTCACGCTCGATCACCCTGGTCCGTGACGAGGAGGGCCTGGTGCCGCTGGCCGCGGTCGTCGCCGGCAGGACTGCGCATGTGGTCTATGCTCCGTCGTCGATGCTCTGGGCCGGCCGCGTGTTCTCGCCGGGCCTGGCCCAGCGAGTGGCGGACGTCGCCGAGGTCCGCCTCGACGAGAGGAGTGACTCGAGCGCGTTCGCAGCGGCGCGCGAGGTGCTCGAGGGGTCGGCGCGCGTCGTCGTGAGCGCGTACGTGCCGCCCTCCGCGGGCTCGCGACCCGAGGCCCTTCCGACGCGGCTCCGTGAGCTCATCGGCTCGAGCGCCGCGGCCCGCCCCACGATTCTGGTGTCCTTCGGGAGCCCCTATCTGCTCGCCGCGGTTCCCGAGGTGCGGAGCTACCTGATCGCGTGGGGAGACCGCGAGGTCTCGCAGCGCGCGGCGATCGCGGCCCTCGTGGGCGAGCAACCGATCGGTGGCCGCCTCCCGATTCCGCTTCCGCCCTTCCACGCGCTGGGCGAGGGACTGGACCGCGCGCAGGTCGTCGCTCCCGTCGCGATTGCCGCGGCGACCGACCCGCTCGCCGCCGCAGGCATCGTGGCGGGGGGAAGCCGACGGCCCGGCGGCGAAGTGCAGAGCCTCGCCGCTCCGGCCGACGTCGGCATGTCCGCCGAGGGGCTCGCCCGCGTGGACTCGATCCTGCTCGCTGCGATCGCCGACTCGGCCGCGTCCGGCGCGGCGCTCGCGATCGGGCGCCACGGCCGGCTGGTGGCGCTGCGCGGCTTCGGCGAGCTCGCGTATGGGAGCGGGCGGCCCGCGACGCCGACGTCGCTCTTCGACCTCGCGTCCGTCTCCAAGGTGGTCGGGACGACGAGCGCCGCGATGCTGCTCGTGGCCGAGGGGCGCCTCGACCTCGACGCGACGGTGGTGTCGTACCTGCCGTGGTGGTCCCGCGGAGATCCTCGCAAGGACGCCGTGACCGTCCGCCAGCTTCTTCTCCATCGCGCTGGGCTCGCGCCCTTCCGCCAGTGGTTCTTCGACCTCGAGGGCGTGGAGGCCTATAAGGACGCCGCTGCGGATGAGCCGCTGGTGTCCGAGCCCGGGACGGTCACGACCTACTCGGACATCGGGGCGATGACGCTCGGGTGGGTGATCGAGGAGGTGGCGGGCCCTCTCGACGAACTGCTCGAGCACCGACTGTTCGCGCCGCTCGGCATGCGCGAGACGAGGTACCGCCCGGGCTCCGAGCTCCTCCCGCGCATCGCGGCGACCGAGCTCGACACCGTGTGGCGCCAGGAGCTCGTGTGGGGCCGCGTCCACGATGAGAATGCCGACGCCATGGGAGGCGTCGCCGGGCATGCGGGCCTCTTCAGCACCGCCGTCGACCTGTCGGTGTTCGCGCGCGCGATGCTGAACGGCGGCACGGCTCCGGCCTGTCTGCCGCCGGGAGACGGCGGCGAGCCGTGCCCCGTGGCCCGCGCCCAGAGCCGGGCGCTCTTCGACCCGGTCGTGCTGCGCGCGTTCACTGCGCGCTACGACGGCACGTCGTCTAGGGCGCTGGGATGGGACACGCCGTCCGAAGCCTCGTCGGCGGGCGACTACTTCACGGCGCGCGCCTTCGGGCACACCGGCTTCACAGGAACGTCGCTCTGGATGGATCCCGAGCTCGACCTCTGGGTCGTGCTGCTCACGAACCGCGTCCACCCGACCCGGGAGAACTCGCGCATCGTCCCCCTGCGTCGCGCCGTGCACGACGCTGCCGCGCTGGCGATCACCGACCGACCGGTCGAACGACGCCCATGACGCTCGGGGTCGCTCGGTGACGTTCGCGATCGGGGTGGACGGAGGAGGAACGCACGCTCGCGCCGTGATCGTGGACGAGCGCGGACGGGAGATCGCTCGCGCCGAGGCGCCGGGCGTCGTGGTGTCGCTGCGGGCACCTGAGGCCGCGGCCGCAGCGGTGGCGAAGGCCGTCCGGGGAGCTGCTGACGCGGGCCGCGTGAGGCTCCCGGGGGCGACGCTGTGGGCGGGTCTCGCGGGCGCGGGCCACGAGGCCTCGCGCCTGGGGGTCGAACGCGCGCTGGCGAACGCTGGGCTCGCGGGCCGCGTCCGTGTGGGGACGGACGTCGAGGCCGCGTTCCACGCCGCTTTTCCCGAGGGGCCGGGCCTCATGCTCATTGCGGGGACTGGGTCGATCGCGTGGGGGCGTGCGCCGGCGGGCGACCTGTGCAGGGTGGGCGGCTGGGGGCAGCAGCTCGGCGACGAGGGCAGCGGCTACGCGATCGGGCTCGCGGCGGTTCGGGCGGTGGCCCGTGCGGAGGACGAGCGGACGGGCCCGACGAGCCTCCGCGCCGCGGTGCTCACCGCGCTCCAGTTGCCGAGCTCGGGTGACCTGATTCCCTGGATCGCGGCCGCGACCAAGGGCGAGGTGGCCGCGCTGGTTCCCGTCGTGCTCCAGTGCGCCAAATTGGGCGATACCGCGGCGCACTCGATCTTCAGGGAGGCCGTCTCGGACCTCGAGGCACACATCGCCGCGCTGCTGCACCGGACCGGTCCTTGGGCATCGCCGCCGGAGCTCCTGCTCTCGGGCGGGCTCGTCGGTCGGGGCGGTACTCTGCGCGAAGCGCTCGTCGAGCGTCTCGCGACGCACCCCGTCGTGCTCCGGCTCGACGAGGTCGACGCCGCGGTCGGAGCGGCCATGCTCGCGCTCACCGCCCTCCGCGGGACCGCTCCCTAGAAGGGTCGGCCAGGGTTCAGCCCGATCCCAACGCCGCGCGCAACGCGGCCAGCATCTCGTTGCCGTTCGCCCCCCGCACCGCACCCGGCGCCAGCCCGAGCTCACGCCCGTCCGGCCCGGTCAGCACCCCGCCGGCCTCGCGCACCAGCACGATTCCCGCGGCGAAGTCCCACGGCATGAGGACCTCCTCCCAGAAGGCGTCGAGGGATCCCTGCGCCAGGAAGCAGAAGTCGAGCGCGGCCGACCCCGCGCGGCGCACGCCCGCCGAGCCCCGGAGCACGCGGTCGAGCTGCCCGAGGTAGGCGGGCATGAGGTCAAGCTTCTTGAACGGAAAGCCCGTCCCGACGAGGGCGTCCTGGAAGCGCCGACGATCCGAGACGCGAATGCGCCGGCCCCCCTTGAAGGCTCCTTCCCCGTCGCTCGCCCACCACCGCTCGCCGCTCGATCCGGACACCACGGCCCCCGCCACGGGTCGCCCCTCGACGGCGACGGCCACCGACGCGCAATGGAACGGATGGCCGTGCAGGAAGTTGGTCGTGCCGTCGAGCGGATCCACGATCCAGAGCGGGCGACCGTCCCAACGCCGCAACCGCGCCTCGACGCTTTCCCCGTCCTCCTCGGCCAGGATGTCGTGGTTGGGGTGGCGCTCCCGAATCACCGCCAGCGCCGCGTCCTGCGCGTCCAGGTCCGTCTGCGAGACGTAGTCCGCGCGGGCCTTTTCCACGACGCCTTTCGCGACCGCACCTGTCGCTAGCTGGGCTGCGTCTCGTCGCTGCACCCGCGCCGCTGCTTCGGCCGCGTCGAGGGCCGTCCGCAATAGTGGGTTCACGGGTCAGCGAGCGGGGGGATCGGCGTCGCGCGGAGGTGCCGCGCCGTTCGGAGGGTCACTAAGTTAGCGAATGACCAAGCCTACCGCGCCGCGTCGGAAGCGCGTCTTCAGCGGAATGCAGCCGTCCGGGGAAGCCCACCTCGGCAACTACCTCGGCGCCCTCCGGCGCTGGGTGGAGATGCAGGACCAGTACGATTGCCTCTGGTGCATCGTGGACGACCACGCGATCACGGCCGGGGGGAATCCGAAGGACATGCCGAGGAACGTGCTCGACTTGGCCGTCTCGTTTCTCGCGGTCGGGCTCGACCCTGAGAAGTCGATCATCTTCGTGCAGTCGGACGTGCACGAGCACACGGAGCTCGCGTGGCTCTTCAACGCGGTCACCCCGGTCGGCGAACTCGAGCGCATGACGCAGTACAAGGACAAGTCGCAGCGCTTCGAGTCCATTCCGGCCGGCATCTTCAACTATCCCATCCTCCAGGCTGCCGACATCCTGCTCTACAAGGCAGACGCCGTGCCGGTGGGAGAGGATCAGCGGCAGCACCTCGAACTCACGCGCGAGATCGCGCGGAAGTTCAACGCAACCTACGGCGACACGTTTCCGGAGACCGACCCGCTCATCGACGAGAGCGTCGGCCGCATCATGGGTCTCGACGGCGAGGCCAAGATGAGCAAGTCGCTCGGCAACACCGTGGGGATCCTCGCGGAGCCGGCTGCCGTGTGGGACCGGGTGCGCACGGCGGTCACCGACCCCCAGCGCGTGCGCCGCTCCGACCCCGGCCGGCCAGAGATCTGCAACGTGTTCACGCTGCACAAGTTCTTCACCGACGCGGCGACCCGGGCGGACATCGAGAACAAGTGCCGCGCTGCCGAGATCGGCTGCGTGGACTGCAAGCGCATCCTCTCGGACAACATCGCCCAAGCGTTCGGGCCGTTCCGGGAGCGCGCAGCGCACTACCGGGCGCATCCAGAGGAGATCCGGCGCGTGCTCTCCGAGGGCGCCGAGCGGGCCAGAGTGATCGCGAGGGGGACGATGGCGGAAGTGCGGCAGAAGATGGGTCTCGACTGGCGGGCGGCGATCGACTGAATCGCCTTCCCCGGACCGGGTCACTATGTTCGTGGAATAGCCTCACGGTTTGCGGAGGGTCGACATGCAGGAGCTCTTCAAGGCCGCGGTGGAGCGGGGCGCCAGCGACATCCACATCAAGGCCGGCGACTTCATGCGGGCGCGGATCAACGGGATCCTGCAGCCGCTCACTCAGCAGAAGCTCACGCCCGAGCAGGTGAAGAGCATCGCGCTTCAGTTCATCCCGCACGAGGACGATCGGAAGGGCTTCGACAAGCTCCTCGACTACGACTGCTCCTGGGGCATCCCCGGGGTGGGTGGCTTCCGCGTGAACATCATGAAGCAGCGCGGCTCGCCCATGATCGTCATGCGCGCGATCCCCATCGAGATTCCCACCGTCGAGGATCTCGGACTGCCTCCCGTCATCAACAGGATCGCGGCGTACGAGCGCGGGCTCATCCTCGTGACGGGCATCACCGGGTCGGGCAAGAGCTCGACCATGGCCGCGATGATCAACTGGATCAACAGGAACAGGCACGTCCACATCGTGACGCTCGAGAACCCGATCGAGTTCCTGCACCGCGACAACCAGTCCTCGGTCACGCAGCGCGACATCGGCACCGACACGGCCTCGTTCGACTCGGGCCTGCGCGCGGTGCTGCGGCAGGACCCGGACGTGATCCTGATCGGCGAGATGCGCGACAAGGTCACGATCGAGACCGCCCTCAAGGCCGCCGAGACGGGCCACCTCGTCATCTCCACGCTGCACACGAGGAACGCGGTCCAGACCATCTCGCGCATCGTCGCGGTCTTCGAGCCGAGCGAGCAGGAGATGATCCGGGTGCGTCTGTCCGAGTCGCTGCAGGCCGTGGTTTCGCAGCGCCTGGTGCAGCGTACGACCGGCGGTCGCGTGGCGGCCGTCGAGGTGATGATCATGACCTCCACCATTCGTGACTGCGTGCGCGATGCCGACCGCATGGAGGAGATCACCGACCTCATCGAGGAAGGGAAGGACCACTACGGATCGCAGACCTTCGACCAGCATCTGATGGAGCTCGTCAGGGCTGGCGCCGTTCAGTTCGAGGTGGCCAAGGCCGCGGCGAATAACCCCGCCGACTTCGACCTGAAGATGAACATGCTCGGAGATACGAAGTCGGCGCGCGGGGGCGCGAGCGGTTCACGCCCCGGCGGGACGCAGAATCTCGCGGACGAGATGGGTCGCATGATGGGGGGATCCAAGTAGGTCGCTGACGCATGGGCGTCCACTCCGTCGATCTCAGGGGGACGTTCCTCCCCGTCACGACTCCCTTCGATCCCGTCACGGGCGACGTCGACGTCGTCGCGTTCCGCGCCAACCTGAGGCACTGGTTCCAGAGCCCCATCGCGGGCATCCTGATCGGCGGCACGACGGGGGAAGGGGTCCTGCTCGACGACCCGGAGCTCGTGAAGCTCCTCGAGGCGGCCGCCGCCGTGATGCCGGCGGGGTCGGTTCTGATCGCAGGGACGGGCGCGGAGAGCACGCGACGGACGATCCGGCTGTCGCGCGAGGCGGCGGCCGCGGGCGCAGACGTGGCGCTCGTCAGTCCTCCGGCGTTCTTCAAGGGCGCGATGACGCCCGAGGCGCTGGCTCGTCACTACCGGGCCGTGGCCGACGCGTCGCCGATTCCCGTGATCGTCTATCAAGTGCCGCTGCGCATGAGCACGCTCGACCTCCCGACGGGCCTGGTGGCCGAGCTCTCCCACCACGGCAACATCGCCGGCATCAAGGACTCGCGCGGGAAGCTCGATCTCGTCGGAGAGCTCGTCGAGCAGTGCCAGGAGGGCTTCCACGTGCTGGTCGGGAATGGGGCGCTCCTCTACGCGGCCCTGGAGACGGGAGCGGCCGGCGGCGTCGTCGCCGTGGGCCTCCTCGCGACGGCCGCCGCCGCAGGCATTCCCGCGGCGTACCGCGAAGGTAGGAAGGCGGATGCGGGGCGAATGCAGGAGCGCATCGCGCCCCTCCACCAACAGATCGTCTCCGAGATGGGCATCTCGGGAGTGAAGGCTGCGCTCGACCTCTTGGGACTCCACGGGGGCGTGCCGAGACCTCCGCTCTCGCCCGCCTCGGCGGACCGCGTGGAGGCGATCCGGCGGATCCTTGGAACCGCGGAACTTCTTCCCCACGCCCGCGTTTGATCGGCACGTCTCTCCCAACTCTCCGGTCTTCACCCATGGGCCGTCCATGACCTTCCCCCGGTCGATGTCGATGCGCGGCGCTTGGGCGCCGGTCCTTCTGGCTCTCCTTCCTTCGCTGCTGGCGGCTTAGGCGCCGATCGCCGCCGGGCGAGCGGTGACGGGACGGCTGACTGCCACCGACCCCACGCTTGCGGACGGCTCGCACTATCAGCTCTATCAGTATCGGGGCCAGCCCGGTGAGCGCCTCCAGATCACGATGCGCTCCAGCGCGTTCGACACCTTCGTGGCCGGCGGGACCATGCAGGGTAGCGAGCTCGACGCAGCCGACTCGGACGACGACAGCGGTGGTGGCACGGACTCGCAGCTCACTGTGACCCTGGGCCCATCGGGCAGCTATGTGATTCGCGCGAACTCTCTCTCGGCGGGTCAAACCGGCGACTACACGCTGACGGTGGAACTGCTAGGGGGAGGGGGCGGCTCCCCCGTGAGCACCCCGGGTGCCGCGGCGGGAGCACAAACGATCGCGGCCGGGCAGACGGTGAGCTCCCGCTTCGAGGCGAGCGATCCCCTGCTGCCCGACGGCTCCCACTACGAGACGTACGTGTACCGAGGCCAGCCGGGCGAGCAGATCTCCGTCCTGATGCAGTCCTCCGACTTCGACGCGTACCTCGCGGGTGGCACGCCGCAGGGGGCCGCCATCGATGCCGACGAGTTCGACGACGACAGCGGCGGCGGCAGAGACGCGATGCTCTCCGTGACGGTCCCTTCGAGCGGCGTCTATGGAATCCGCGCCAACGCGCTCGCCGCGGGCGTCACCGGGGCGTTCACCCTCACGGTGCAGGCGGCGGGGGGAGCGGCCGGCGGAGGAGCGCGGACCGTGAGTCCGGGCGAGACGGTTGGCGGCCGGCTCCAGGAGTCCACTCCCACGCTCGGTGACGGATCCCACTACGACACGTACTACGTCGACGCTCGTGCCGGCGATCGCCTGTTCGTCACGATGACCTCGGGCGATTTCGACGCGTATCTGCGGTGGGGACGCGAGCAGGGCGGTGATTTCGAAACGCTCCTGTTCGACGACGACGGCGCCGGGGGCACGAACGCGCGGCTCGAGATCGCCGTCGAGACGACCGGGCGCTACACGATTCACGCCAACTTGTTTGCCGCCGACCTCACGGGCTCCTACACGCTCGCGATCGAATCCATGGGCGGCGGCACCGCGGGTCTGCCCGCGGTCACGCTCGGCCAGACGGTATCGGGGAGGCTCGACTCGACCGATCCGGTCCTCGGGGACAACTCGCACTACGAGTGCTACGCCTACCAAGGGCGGGCGGGCGAGCAGGTGCTCGTGACGCTGCGATCGGGGGATTTCGACGCCTACCTGGCTGTCGGAAGGCTGGCGGGCGGAGCGTTCCAGTCCTCGGAGAGCAACGACGACGGCGCGGGCGGCACCGACGCGCAGCTCTTGGCCACGCTCGGCGCCGATGGGGTTCTGGCCATCCAGGCCAACTCGCTGGGTGCGGGTCAGGCAGGCTCCTTCACGCTGAACATCGCGGCGGCCTCGGGCGGGGGGACGACCACGCCCGCGAACCTCCCGCCCGGCGCACGGGTGGTGGCCGCGGGGCAGAGCATCACCGGCGCGCTCCGGACCTCCGACCCGATGATGGCCGATAGCTCGTTCTACAACGACTACATCTACACGGGATCGCCCGGCGACCGCGTGCGCGTCTCGCTCACCTCAGGCGAGTTCGACGCCTTCCTCCAGTGGGGGCGGATCGACGGCACCGCCTTCTCGTCGGACGCCTACGACGACGATGGTGCGGGTGGCACGAATGCCCAGGTCGACGCGACCGTGGACGGTTCGGGGACGTATGCCGTTCGCGTGAACAGCTTCGGCGCGGGCGCCACCGGTGCGTATACGCTGGCCGTCGAGAGGCTCACCGGCCCGGCACCCGTGGCCAGCGCGCCGGTCGCGGGTTCGGCGGGCAAGTGGCACTTCGCCTACATCGACTCGCCCAACCCGGACTACCGCCCGCTCGGTCAGCGGGCGAAGCAGTTGGGTGTGCTCGAGCAGATCACGGCCGACATGTCGACGCGCTTCCTGCTGCCGCGTGACATCGCCATGACGTTCGACGAGTGCGGGATGGTCAACGCGTTCTACAGCCCGAGCGAATCGTCGATCACGTTCTGCTACGAGCTGCTCTCGCTGCTGGCCGAAACGTTCCTCCCCGCCGACGGCAGTTGGAGCCAGGAGGCGCAGGACCAGATCTCCGGAGCCATCTGGTTCATTCTGATGCACGAGGTCGGTCACGCGCTCGTGCACGTGCTGGACCTCCCGATCACCGGGCGCGAAGAAGACGTGGCGGATCAGCTCGCGGTCGTCACCTTGATGGAGGCGGGGGAGAAGGGTGCCAACGCGGCCTACGCCGGAACGCTCGCGATCCAACCGTCCACCAGCGCGTTCGAGCAGTACGAGTTCGCCGACGAGCATTCGCTCGGACCTGTGCGCCTCTTCAACGTCCTCTGCTGGATCTACGGCTCCGACCCCGACAAGTACGCGCCGATCGTGACGGACGGCCACCTGCCCGAGGAGCGCGCCCAGCGCTGCCCTGGCGAGTGGGACCGCATGGCCAAGTCCTGGCAGCGGTTGCTCCAGCCGTACTCGGTCCAGTGAGGCGTTGACTCCGCCCACTCGGCGTGTAGCTTCCTCCAAAGGATATATCAGCCAACGGGCCCATCCCCCTCGGGGGGTGGGCCCGCTCGCTTTTTGGGGGAATCGATGCCTGAACAGGGTGCCTGCACCGTAGTCGTCGGCTGCCAGTGGGGGGACGAGGGCAAGGGGAAGATCGTCGACGTTCTCGCCGAGGACGTCGATATCGTCGCGCGCTACCAGGGTGGCGCGAACGCGGGGCATACCGTGAAGGTCGGAGACGACATGTTCGTGCTCCACCAGATTCCCTCGGGGATCCTGCACGCCGGCAAGCGCTGTCTGCTCGGCAACGGCGTGGTGCTGGACATGCAGCAGTTCTTCCAGGAGTATGACGCCCTCGTCGCGCGCGGTATCGCGATGGACGGCCGTGTGGGCGTGAGCCTGCGCGCGCAGCTCCTGCTCCCGTACCACCGGCTCCTCGATCAGGCCTCGGAGAGCTCGGCCGCCGAGCCGATCGGCACGACAGGTCGGGGAATCGGGCCGGCGTACGAGGACAAGGCCGGACGGCGCGGCGTGCGCGTGGCCGACCTCGGAAACCCGGAGCGGCTCGCGAAGCGGGTGGGGGCGGCGCGTGATAGGACGGGGCGCCGCGTGGAGCAGTTCGGCGCCACCGGTCCGGTGGATCTCGACCGCGCGATCGACGAGGCACTCGCGCTGGGCGAGCGCCTACTCGGGCTCGCGACGGACACCGGCGTGGAGATCACCACCGCGCTCAAGGCCGGCCGTCGCGTGCTGCTCGAGGGCGCGCAGGGCACGGCGCTCGACCTCGACCATGGTACGTATCCATTCGTGACATCGTCGAACACCACCGCGGCAGCGGCCGCCACGGGGACCGGCATCGGCCCGACCGCGATCGACGCGGTCATCGGGGTCGTGAAGGCGTATACGACGCGGGTCGGCGAGGGCCCGCTTCCGACGGCGTTCGATCCCGAGATGGACGAGAGGGTCCGTCAGCTCGGCGGCGAGTTCGGCGCGACCACGGGTCGCCCGAGGCGCTGCGGGTGGTTCGACTCCGTCATCACGCGCTTCGCGGCGCAGGTGAACGGACTCACCGGTGTGGCGATCACCAAGCTCGACGTGCTCGACACATTGCCCGAGCTGCGAGTGGCGACCGCCTACCGGCTACCGAACGGCACCGTCACCGAGAGCTTCCCGGCGGACACCTGGTCACTGACCGGGGTCGAACCGGTCTACGAGACGCTGCCCGGCTGGCAGGCCCCCACGCACGATGTGCGTCGCGTGTCCGACCTTCCCGCCAAAGCGCGCGCCTACCTCGATCGCATCGAGGAACTCACGGGCGCGCCGGTGCAGTGGATCTCGGTCGGGACCAAGCGCAATCAGATCATCCCGGTCGGCTAGAAGAAGATCCCCGCCACGGCCCAGGCGACGCCCACGATCGTGAGCAGCAGAACGGGCAGAAGGGCGAGCCCGACCGAGAACGTGAGGCCCATGCGAAAGAGCGCGGGGCCCGTGGGTAGCATCGTGCGGCCCCAGAGCCTGTGGATGAGCAGCTCGGCCGCCGGGCCGAAGAAGTAGCAGACGTTCGCGAGCGTGCCGAAAGCGACGGCGCCCTGCCACGGCATGAAGAAGCGCCCTTGGCCGATGCTGGCGACGATCGTGATGGCGACCATCGAGATCGCGCCCGCGGCCCCCACGGCCAGGTTGTACACGAGGCGACGCTTCTCCCACCAGCTGATGATCGCACCCGTCGTCCGGCGGGCCGGTGCGGGGAAGAGGAACTCGGCGAGGGAGTGCATGTGCTCCAGTATGGGGTAGCGGTCGCAGAACCGTAAAGACCTTTGTGATGCAAAGTGCGGGCCAGGAAACGGCGGCGGGACGGCTTTTCCCCGTCCCGGGTTCCGGTCTAGCTTTGCGGGCCCTCTTCACCTGGAGCAGTCATGTTCGACGAGCTGGGCAGCAGGCTCGACGCGGCACTCAAGAAGCTCCGCGAGCGGGGTGTGCTCACCGAGCCCATGATCAAGGAAGGGCTGCGGGAAGTTCGGCGCGTGCTGCTCGAGGCCGACGTGAACTTCCAGGTCACGCGCGACTTCCTGGAGAGGGTGCAGCAGCGGGCGCTGGGCGAGGCGGTGCTGAAGGCGGTCTCGCCGGGGCAGCAGATCGTGAAGATCGTGCACGACGAGCTCGCGCACCTGTTCGGAGAGGGGCGCGCGACGCTGTCGCTGCACGCACGCGGAACGAACGTCGTGCTGATGGTCGGGCTGCAGGGCTCGGGCAAGACCACCACGGCCGCCAAGATCGCCCGTCGGATCGCGCGTAGCGGCGGCAAGCCCATGCTCGCCGCGTGTGACCTCCAGCGTCCGGCGGCGATCGAGCAACTCCGCACGCTCGGCGCCCAGATCGGCGTTCCGGTCGTGGCCGGGGAGTTCGGAGCCGATCCCGTCGCCACCGCATTGAAGGCGCGGGAGGAGGCCGAGGCCGGCGGCTACTCCGTGCTGATCGTCGACACAGCCGGCCGGCTGCAGATCGACGATCGGCTCATGGTGGAGCTGAAGAGCATCAGGGACGCCGTGGCTCCGGCCGAAATCCTGTTCGTCGCCGACGCGATGACCGGCCAGGAAGCCGTGACGATTGCCCAGGGCTTCGACGGAGCGCTCGGCATCACCGGCGTCGTCATGACCAAGATGGAAGGCGACGCGCGCGGCGGCGCTGCGCTCTCCATCCGCGGCGTGACGGGCAAGCCCATCAAGTTCATCGGCGTCGGCGAAGGCGTGGACGACCTCGAGGCGGCCGATCCCGAGCGCCTCGCGGGCCGCATCCTCCAGATGGGCGACGTGGTCGGGCTCGTCGAGCGCGCTCAGGTCGCGGTGAACAAAGAGGAGCAGGAGCGGCTCGAGGCGAAGCTGATGGGCAAGGGCGGTGGCCGCTTCACCCTCGAGGACTTCCTCGTGTCGATGCGCCAGGTGCAGCGGATGGGCCCCCTGGAGCAACTGCTCAAGATGATCCCCGGCGCGGGAAAGCTGAAGATTCCGACGGCCAACCTCGACCCCAAGCGCATGAAGCACGTGGAGGCGATCATCCTATCGATGACGCCCGAGGAGCGCCGGAAGCCGGACATCCTCGGTGCCTCCCGGAAGCTCCGGATCGCCAAGGGGAGTGGCCGGCCCGTGGCCGAGGTGAACCGCCTCCTCAAGCAGTTCAAGGAGATGGAGGGCTTCATGAAGAAGATGCGGGGGATGATGGGCGGGATGCGGGGCCTCCCCGGAGCCCCCTTCGGGCAGTGACAGCCAGGGGGGACCCTTGTATCCTTTTCGTCTCCCCATTTCTTGGATTAGCTGACGCAATGCCCGCAAGAATTCGACTCCGGCGGATGGGCCGGAAGAAGCTTCCGCACTACCGGATCGTCGTTTCAGACAGCCGGTCGCCCCGGGACGGCCGGTTCGTGGAGACCCTCGGGTACTACAAGCCGCTCTCGGACCCAGCCCGCCTGGTGCTCGACCTTGGCCGGGTGGACCACTGGCTCGGCGAAGGCGCGAGCCCCTCGGATACGGTGGCGTCCCTGATCTCGAAGGCCCGCAGGGGCGGCACCACCGACCTCGCGCTCGGCGAGGTGGGTCCCGAGGAGCGTAAGGTCAAGAGAGCCGAGGCGCTCGCTGCGCGACGGACCATCGAGCAGAAGGCCGCCGCCAAGAAGGCCGAGAAGGCAAGCGCGCCCGCGGCCGAAGCCGGAGCCTAGGGCAGGTCCGAGTCGTCCTCGGACCGTCCCCTCATGGGTCGCGAAGACCCGCCCTTCCTCGTCGTCGGGCACCTCAACAAGCCTCACGGTACCAAGGGCGAGATCTTCGTCTGGCCGCTGACCGACTACCCCGAGGGCGTCTATGCTCCCGGGGTAGTCCTCTTGTTGGGTAGCGAGACGGGCAGCGAGCCCGACCCCACACTAGGGTCCGTCAGAATCGACGCGGTGAGGCCCTTCAAGAAGGGCTACCTCCTCTCGCTCGACGGCGTGCACGACCGTACTGGGGCGGAACAGCTGCGTGGGCGGTATCTCCTCATGCCGATGGAGTCGATCGCGCCGCTCGCGGAGGGTGAGATCTTCTATCACCAGTTGCTCGGCATGGAGGTGGTGACCAAGCAGGGTAGCCGCGTCGGTGAGATCGTGGAGGTCTACGAGCTCCGGCCGGCCCACATGCTGGAAGTGCGCGGGCCCGAACGGGACGTCATGATTCCGTTCCTGAGCCACATCGTGATCGAGGTCGACACGCTTGCCCGGCGCATGGTGATCGACCCGCCCGAAGGGCTGCTGGACCTCTGAGCCGTTAGACGAACGTGCGCATCCAGATCGTGACGCTCTTCCCGGACTTCTTCTCCGGTCCGCTGGGTCTGTCGATTCCCGGGCGAGCGGCCGAGGCCGGGCTGGTGGAGTACCGCATCGTCGATCTGCGCGGCTATACGCACGACAAGCACAGGACGGTCGACGACATCCCGTACGGCGGTGGCGCCGGGATGGTCATGAAGCCCGAGCCGTTCTTCGAGGCGGTCGAGGACTTGTCTCCCAAGGGTCCTGTCGTGCTCCTCTCCGCGAGGGGGCGGCCGTTCCGCCACCAGGATGCCGTCCGGTACAGCGTTGCCGAGGATCTCACGCTGCTGTGTGGTCACTACAAGGACGTCGACCAGCGCGTGGCGGATCACCTCGCCACCGAGGAGGTCAGCGTGGGGGACTTCGTCCTGTCCGGTGGAGAGGTGGCCGCGCTCGCCGTGACCGACGCCGTGGTGCGGCTCCTCCCGGGAGCCATGGGCGACCACGATTCGGCCGCCTCCGATTCGTTCTACGACGGGCGGCTGCTCTCGCCCCCCTCGTACACCCGGCCGGCCGACTATCGCGGGCACGTCGTGCCCGAGGTGCTCCGCTCCGGGGACCACGCGAGAATCGAGCGCTGGAGGGCCGAAGAGGCAGGGCGGCTCACCCGGGCGCGCCGGCCCGATCTCCTGGAGGAGGGGGGTCCGGGGGAGTGAGGGAACCGGGGCTTCACCGCCCGAACATGCCCGATTATGTTACCCGTCTCCGTAGGGTAGGGTATCCGTAGCTGGAGTCGCGCATGGCCGACGTGATCAACGAAATCGAGAAGGAGGAGTTCAGGGAGGACACCCTGGATTTCGCTCCCGGCGACACGGTCCGCGTGCTCTACCTCGTGAGGGAGGGCCAGAAGGAGCGCATTCAGGCCTTCGAGGGCGTCTGCATCGCCCGCAAGCACGGCGGAATGGACGAGACGTTCATGGTGCGGAAGATTTCCGGCGGCGTCGGCGTCGAGCGCATCTTCCCCGTCCACGCCCCCACCGTCAAAGGGGTCGAGGTGGTACGGCGAGGCAAAGTGCGCCGGGCGAAGCTCTACTACCTCCGCGACCGCAAGGGCAAAGCGACCCGGATCACGGAGAAGCGCCAGGTACTCTGACCACCGGCCGGCGATGAAGCCGGAATTGCTGAAGCCTGAGCGGCCCCGGGACGTGCTCGAGTACGAGCGACAGTTCTGGGGCCGCGGTCGTTCGGTGGCGGGTGTCGACGAGGTGGGGCGGGGTCCCCTCGCTGGGCCCGTGGTCGCCGCGGCCGTCGTGCTCGCCGAGGGAGTCCTCATCGAGGGGGCCGACGACTCCAAGGTGCTCTCGGCCGACGTGCGGCTCGAGCTGTTCGACCGCATCCGAACCTCCGCGGTGTGCGTGGGCGTCGGGGCCGCCTCCGTCCGCGAGATCGATCGGCGCAACATCCTGCGCGCCACCACCGTGGCGATGCAGCGTGCGCTCGGGCGACTCCGGGTGAGGCCCGACCACGTCGTGGTGGACGGGCTTCCGGTGAAGCACCTCGGGAGGGAGCACGACGCCGTGGTCGGGGGCGACGCGCTCGTCCACTCCATCGCGTGCGCTTCCATCGTCGCCAAAGTGATCCGCGACCGGCTCATGCACCGCCTCGCGGTGCGCTATCCCGGCTACGCCTGGGACAAGAACGTCGGATACGGTACGCCCGAGCACCTGGCCGCCATCGACCAACTAGGCGTCACGCCCCACCATCGACTTACCTTTACCGGACTCCAGTTCGAGCTCGACGTCTGAGGGATAGAAACCATGCAATCCGAGCACCTTACGAACCTCCACGCGGGTTGGGTCGTGGGAGGCTGGCTGGTCGCGGTGGCCGTGACCTCGGCTCTCTACATCGGTGGCGCCGGGCTCGGGCTCGTGGCGCCCGACTCCAGAGCCGTGCTGTGGGTGAGCGTCTCTATCGCCGCCGGCTTCTTCGTGGGCGGGATGCTGGTCGGCATGCGCTGGAGCGACGCCCCGATCCTGCACGGTGCCGCGATCACGTTCCTCAGCGTGCTCGTGTGGTTCCTCGTGCTGATCTTCGGCGGGCCGGAGGGTGTCGAGCCGCTGTCGGTCGTGCTCGGGATCATCCTTCTCCAGCTCGTGGCGTCCTGCGCCGGGGGCTGGATGGGAAGGCGCGTAACACTCGGCGGGTAAACTGTGGTGCGACCCGGTAGCTCAGCTGGTAGAGCAACGGACTTTTAATCCGTAGGTCGTGGGTTCGAGACCCACCCGGGTCATCGAGTAACGGCGCGGGTTCTCGGCCCTTCGGGTGCTCCCCGGGGGGCCGTTTTCGTGCCCATTTGTTGCCGATTTGTTGCCGCACGGCCGAGTGAGCGGTTTTCGATGCCCCCGAGAAGCGCGCCGTAGGCCCGCGCTCCGCGACCGAGGACCGGGGGCGAGCCGTGGGCCGGGCCGAAGCTCCGCGCGAGTCCTGCTCGATTCTCGGGGGCGAAGGGAAACTGAGCCCTCGGCGTAGGGTATCTGGACACGAAAGACGGTAGGGGCGGCCCGGCCGGGCCGTGCGCGTCTACGGACGCCCCCGCGGGGGGCCATCTCCCCCTCGGGTCCGTTCCGTCGCCTTTGATGGGAGGCGACTTATGGAAAGTCGTACAGCAGCGTGGCTCTGGATCGTGGTGTTGTTCCTGCTGGTAACCTACTGTGCAATCCTGTACCACATCGGTGATACCACGCTCCCGGTTGGTGCCCTGCTCGCAGATCCAATCTCAACAATCTTCGATGCCTGCGTATGGATTTTGCAGGTGATTGGTGATTTCACCGGGATGGGTTACAAGCTCACCAACATCGTGGTTTTTGTGGTACTGCATCCAGCCCTGACTATCTGGCTGTTCGTGCAATGGAGGCGTGCCCGTAGGCAGGGAGAGGAAGTCTAATGGA
>SHZR01000055.1 GCA_009692205.1 Gemmatimonadota bacterium
TAAGCGATCAAGTCCTGCATGGCCTGATCGCTCAAGAGGACCGCGTTCACGCGCATCGTGGTTCCCCAGGTGTCCGCGGGATGCGCACCACGCGCGCCGATCTTGAAGTTCTGGAGCTCCTGCACGAGGTACCAGTCGTGCAGCTGCACGATCGGCGGCGAACGAAGGAGCTCGTTGCCGCGGCCGTCCGGACCGTGACAGGCCACGCACACCTGCTCGTATTGGGCCGCGCCCGCCCCCGCGTTCCCGTGCAGCGTGCTGGGCGGGAAAGGCGCCGGGAACGCCGCCACGTACTCGGCAACGGAGGGGATGTCGCCCTCACGATTCAGCGTGACGGCCATGGGTCGCATGCGCAGGCCGGGAAGATCCTCGGCGTGCTTGCCACGCCATCCGGCCTGGAAGCTCTGTAGCTGAGACTCGATGTACCACTGCGGCAAGCCAGCGATCGCCGGGACTTGGATGGCGGGGTTGCCTGCGCCCGCCTCGCCGTGGCACGGTGCGCAGGTCTCGAACAGCTCCGCTCCAAGCTCCATTCCGAGCGGCGGCTTGGCGCACGCCGCCGCGATCAGGGTCAGGATCGGAAGCGCGGCAACCCTCGAAGTCCGATGTCGGGTCATTGCATTTGTGACAGTGGAATCGACTCGTCGATGAGCATGATCGGGATATCGTCCCGCACCGGGTACAGAACAGCGCCGTCGCTCCTGACGAGGCCCGCCTCGACGGGCGTCGCGAGACGCTGTCCCCCACGATTGGTCAGGGTGCCCTTACGGAGGGAACCGTTGACCCGCTCCAGGAGCGCGACATCGGCCACGCGGAGCGGCTGCTTCGTCTCGGGACACACGAGAATGTCCAAGAGGCTCTGATCGACCACCGGCGACGACTCCCATGTTCGAGGGCGGGGCGCCAACCGACCGCCGCCGTCCCTTGCCAATCCGCGGGATCGGGAGGTACCCCTGGAACCGAGCCCGAGGCCGGTAACTTAAGGCCCTTCCCCGGGTATCGGGAGGTTGATTATGCAAGCTCGTGAAGAATTTCACAAGGCCGTGACGGGGCACTTCGGACGGGTCCTGACGGCCACCGTTCTAACGATGTTCGTCGGGTGCGCGGCGGCCGACGAGCCCCCTCGCGCAGAGGCGGGCGTCCTGCTGGCCGAGGCGGCTCCGCGCGTGGCCGCGGGGCCACCGGCTGGACACGCCTGGATCATCTTCGGAGCCGACACCGTGCTCGCCGAGGTCGCGGCCACATCGGACGAACGTGCCGAAGGATTGATGTACCGCGAGGCGGTCCCCGACGGCACGGGCATGCTCTTCGTCTTTCCGGACGTCTCGGTACGGTCCTTCTGGATGGCGAACACCTACGTGGCGTTGGATCTCGCGTTCCTGGACCCGTCGTTCAACGTGGTGGACGTCATCCAGATGCAGCCGCTCATCACCGATTCGTACACGAGCCGGGCCCCGGCCATGTACGGGCTCGAGGTACGGCAGGGGTGGCTCGCCGAGAACGGGGTCCAGATCGGCGCGCGCGCCCAGATCGTGTTCGGAGTGTCGGGGCGCTAAGGCCCGCCAGGCGCCTTCGAGTCCGCCTCGGCTGACTCGTCCGAGTCCGGCGTGGAGTCGCGGACCGAGCAGCCCGATGGCCACCGGCAGCAGGATCGCCCAGGCCAGAACCGCCCCACCGCCACCCGCGGGAGCCCCGACGGTCATGTCGAGGAGTCCCTCGTGGAGCGCGCGGAACGGCGACGCGTCTTGCAGCAGAGCCTGGTACGACCCCTGGGGAGGCGTGCGAAAGACGCCCGACATGTGCGCCAGCAGCGGCACGGTCACGGCGGCGAACAGCGCGGTCTCCGTCAGGGAGCGGCTCGTCGCCGCGATGATGACGCCGACGAGACCGCACACCCACACCGTCGCCGCGAGGGCCGGGAGGACCACCAGCACGTCCCCCGGAGAGGCACCGGCGGCGACCGCGGCCAGCAGCAGCGCCGGTGTCAGATGGAGCGTGTCGAGCAGGGCCCCGGCCGCCGCGCGCTGAAGCAGGTAGTTCGACGCGCCGACCCCCGCGCGCACGACCCGCGCGCTCATGCCGCGCTGCCCGTCCCACCGTAACGGGATCGCCGACCCGAACATCGCGAACGCCGCGAAGAGCACGACGTACACTCCTGCGGCGGCTCCGGAGGGAACCGCGCCGGTAGCCACCGGCAGGACCACCGTGAGAGGCACCACGAAATTCAGGATGAAGATGCGTTTGCGCGTGAGCGCCAACCGCCACTGAACACTCCACACGGCCGGCGTCACGCGATCAACTCCGCACCCGTCACGCGCCGGAACACTTCTTCCAAGTCGGCCTCCCTCACCATGACGTTCTTGATGACGGCGCCTGTGGCGACCAGGGCGGCGCAGATCTCGCCGACTGCCGCCGGCCCACGACTGCTCTCCAGCACCAGCGGATCGCCATCGCTGATGACTCTCGTGCCCGGACGGAACTGCGCCTCGATGCGCTGCGGACGCCTCTCGAATGCGATCTCGATGCGGGTGGACGTGCCGAGCGACGCGAGCAGCTCGGCCACGCGTCCACCCGTGACGACGCGACCCTGGTGCAGGAAGAGGATCCGGTCGGCGAGCTCGGGAACGAGAGTGAGCTGCGGGCTCGCGATCACCACGGTGCCGCGCTTGGCCGACTGCAACCTGAGAATGTGGATCAGCGCGCCACGCGCGGCTTGATCGAGGCCGAGGAATGGATTGTCGAGCAGTGTGAGCGCGGGCCGGTGGGAGAGAGCCTCTACCAAGAGGAGCCTGCGCCGAGCCTCGAACGAGTACTCGGACACCGGTCGGCGGGCGTCCTCCTGAAGGCCGAGCAGTCCGATGTGCTCCGCCACCGATGCGACGGCGTCCGCACGCCGCATCCCGGCCGCACGCGCGAAGAACAGGGCGTTCTGTTCGCCCGTCATCGACTCGAAGTGCGGCTCGACTTCCGAGGCGAATCCGAGCATCACGCGTCCGGAAGTCGAGCGACGAGTGGGGAGCTCGATCGTCCCGGCAGTCGGAGCGAGCAACCCGGCCAGGATGCGGAGAAGGGTGCTCTTGCCCGAGCTAGGGGGACCCACCAAGGCGACCACCTCGCCCACACCGATCTCGAGATCGACGCCGTTGAGGACTGGCGCTCCGTTGCCGTAGCGGAACACCAGGCCAGACGCTCAGATCACGCCCGGGGAGCGTCCTGCTTCCTTCAGGTCCAGCGGACCAGGAATGACCACGCGGTATCGACCATCCGGAGGCTCGGGAGGCGCACTTCCACAGGAACGCTATGGAAGGGCGGCGCGGAATCCTACCACGCCGTGTCTGCGAATTACAAGAAAGGCGCGGCTATCGCGGAACGGCAACGGGATCGTTGTCGCGTCAGCTTTCTTCCCGCAGCCACCGCGCGGCGTCGAGAGCGTGGTAGGTAATGACGAGATCGGCCCCCGCTCGCTTGATCGAGCCGAGGATCTCCAGCACCACCGAGCGCTCGGCGAGCCAACCGGCGGCCGCGGCCGCCTTCACCATGGCGTACTCTCCGCTCACGTTGTACGCGACGAGCGGCACGCCCTCGCAGGCTTCGCGCACGCGACGGACGACATCCAAGTACGCGAGCGCCGGCTTGACCATGATCAGGTCCGCGCCCTCGGCGACGTCCTGAAGTGCCTCGCGGACAGCTTCGGCCGCGTTGCCCGGATCCATTTGATGGCTCCTGCGGTCGCCAAAGGCCGGGGTCGCCTGGGCGGCCTCGCGGAAAGGACCGTAGAAGGCCGAGGCGTACTTGGCGGAATACGCGAGAATCCCCACTCCCGAGTGCCCGGCACGATCGAGCGCCCTCCGGATCGCGGCCACCTGCCCGTCGATCATGGCGGACGGAGCCACCAGGTCGGCCCCACTCTCGGCCTGACTCACCGCTACGCGCGCCAGAACCTCGAGCGTGGCATCGTTGTCCACGTCGGCGCGTCCATCGAGGATGCCGCAGTGCCCGTGATCCGTGTACTCGCACAGGCATGTGTCGGCGATGAGGACGAGGTCCGGAAAGCGCTCGCGCAGGAGGCGCGTCGCCCGCTGCACCGCGCCCTCGGGGTCGTAGCCACCGCTCCCAAGGGAGTCCTTCACGTCCGGCACGCCGAAGAGGATGATCGCACGGATGCCGGCCTCGACGGCCGCTTCGACATGCTCGCCGACGACGTCGACGGACTCTCTGAACACGCCGGGCATCGACACGATCTCGTCCCTCCGGCCGCGTCCATCACCTACGAAGAGCGGAAGCACGAGGTCGTCCGGAGACAACCGCGACTCGCGCACGAGAGCCCTGAGGCTCGCCGTGCGGCGGAGCCTCCTGAATCGTCGCTCGGGAACCGCACGCTGGTCGTCGCTAGCGCGGACTTCGACTCGGGTGCCCGCCCGCTGCCGTGTATCGCTCATTGTCCTGCCCCCTTCCCGGCGCCGGGGGCGCTCGGGGCGAACGCGCTGACCAACGCGTCGATCAATGCACCTATGGTCCGTTCCCGCGCCTCGGCGTGGACCTCGAAGCCGCTCGCGCGCCCGGCCGCCGTGGTGGTCGGTCCGATGCTCGCCACAATCACCCCGTGGGCGATTTCTCGCCACTCCTGTCCCAACCCCATGAAGCCTGCCACGGTCGAGGGGCTGGTGAACGTGATGGCGTCGACGCCTCTCCTCAACTCCTCCAGCGCCGCGCCCGAGGGGGGAATCGGGATCGTGCGGTACACGGTCAGCGTGTCCACGCGCCGCGCACCCCGCCCCCGAAGGACTTTCGCCAGGATCGGATCGGCCTTCTCACCCTGCGCCACCAGGATGCCGCGCTCCGTGACGTCCGGTAGGGTCTCGGCCAGCGACCTCGACCCCTCGACCTCCGGAATGAACGCGACCGCGATGCCGTGATCGGCGAGCACGCCCGCCGTGACGCGGCCGACGGCGGCCACCTTGGTGCCTCCCAGCCGGGCGGTCGGAACGCCGATCTCTTCGAGACGGGCGAGCACGGCACGCACGCCGTTCGCGCTAGTGAGCACGACCCAATCGTATGTGTCGACCGCCCTGAGCGCGGCGTCCACTGCTTCATAGGACGACGGCGGGCCGATGCGAATGGTGGGGCATCGCACGGGCACCGCGCCCAACGCCTCCAGCTTCGAGCACAGCGCGTCCGCCTGCTCGTCGGACCGCGTCACGGCGACGCGCTTCCCGCGCAGGATACTCACCCGAGCAACGCCTCGGCGCCCTGCGCCAGCAGCGCTTCCGCCGCGGCCTCGCCCACACTTTCTGGGACGGTTCCCGAGCCGCTCGCTCGCAGAATCGTCTTTCCGTCGGGCGAGCCTACGAAGGCGGCCATGTGCAATTCGCCACCGCTCCACCACGCGTGTGCGCCCACGGGCCTGGAGCAGCCGCCCCCCAGGGCGCTGAGGCACGTGCGCTCCGCCGTGATGGTCGACCGGGCTTCGGGGTCGTCCATCGCGACGACGACGGCGTGCAACTCGGCATCGCCCTCGCGCACCTGCACCGCGAGCGCGCCTTGGCCGGGCGCCGGCGGGTAGCGACGTGGGTCCAGCCTCTCGCTGATCCTCCCCTCGAGCCCGAGACGCGCGAGGCCCGCGACCGCCAACACGATCGCATCGTACGTTCCTTCGTCGATTCTCCGGACGCGCGTATCGACGTTGCCGCGGATCGGAGCCACCTCGACGTCCGGCCGGAGCGAACGCACCAGGCACGCGCGCCGTGGGCTCGACGTTCCGACCCGCGCCCCAGGGGGAAGCGACGCCAGCGTGAGTCCGTCACGGCTCACGAGCGCATCGGCGGGATCGCCTCGCAGCGGCACCGCGACGATGGGAAAGCCTCCCGAAGCGTCGACAGGAAGGTCCTTGAGCGAGTGCACCGCGACGTCCACCCGCCCCGCGCCAAGCGCGATCTCGAGCTCCGATGTGAACACTCCGCTCTCGCTCAGGTCGGTCAGTGGCCCTTGGTTGACGTCGCCGCGCGTCACGATGGGCACGATCTCGATGGACCGCCGAGGGAGGGCCGCGCCGAGTCGCTCGGCGACCCACCGGGCCTGCCACAGGGACAGCTTGGAGCCGCGGGAGCCGATGCGCACGCTCGGGGAGCGTCCGACCCCGTCGATGGGCTTCATCACACTACCGCCGAGAGCCCGCCCGCAGGCGAGCCGCTAGAGTCCCAGCCAGTAGTTGACCTTGACGATGAACCGATCGTCCGCCGGAGCGCCGAACAGCTCGCTCGCGTCACGAGAAAAGTCGAAGTCGCCGAGGGTGGCTCGCTCGGACTGCTGGCGCTGCCACACCACGAAGATGGTCGAGCCCGGGCGGTACTCCCAACGGAGCACGGCGTTGCCGATGAGCGAGCGCACGTTGAAGTCGCGGTCGGTGAAGGAGTAATCCGAGGCCGCATCCCCGTCGAAGTCCACGAATAGCGTGTCACCGGCCTCGGTCGGCGCCAAGTCGATGAAGTCGTACGTCCTGGCTGCGGCAAGCTGCTTGTACGTCAAGAAGTCCCCGGACGAGAGCAGGGGCTGCGCGTACAGCTGCAGGGAGAGCGTGGGGGAAAACGTCCAATTGACCCGCGCGTCCATGGAAAAGGTGCGCTGCTCGAGCTCCGCGAAGATGTAGCGAGTGCCGTACGTGGGAGCGTAGGCGAGCGTGCTCGTGGAGAGGACGTACTGGTCCCCCACGCGACTCGAATTGTAGTTGGGGCCGATTGAGATTGTGAGGTTGTCGGAGGGCTGGACGTTCACGTTGAGCCCGAGGGCATACCCACCTCCGGTCCCCCGGCTGCTGTCGAAGATCCCGAAGAAGGAGCCGACGCTGACCGCCTTCCGGTTGTCGGTGAAGACGTTGCCGTTCACACTCACGGAGGCGGGTGCGACCATCGTGGGACCGCCGCGAGTCTGCCGGCGGTCCATCCGGTCCATTTGGTACGAGAGCCCAACGTTGGCGCCCCAGTAGTTCAGGAACTGCCCGAAGGCATTGAGGTTGTAGTTGCCATTCGTGCGCGCACGACTCCACGAGTCGACGGACCAAGTGTCGTCGAGGAGCTAGGATCAAAGGGTGTGTAAAAAGAGAGGCGACGTACCTTTCCGCTGACAATTAACCAGCGACCACCGGGTTCGAGCCCGGGGGAAAGGAACGCCGCCTCATGGGGAAGGATACCGCGGGATCCGAGAGTTCGTCCACCACG
>SHZR01000056.1 GCA_009692205.1 Gemmatimonadota bacterium
TGGGCGCCGTCCCGCCGCACGACTGTCCCGACGAGGTCGGGGCCGGGGTGGTTGGGGATCTCCGGGAGCTGGGCGAACCCCACCCTGGTCAGCTCCAGGCGGGCCTCGCTTTCGGGCGCGAGCGTCTCGAGCTCGGCAGGCACATAAGTGAAGCAGCCCGAGGAGAGCAAGGCCGCGATGAGGCTTACGCTTAGAATCATCAGCTGTTTCTGCGTCGTGGCCATAAAAGCGAAAGTATTCACCCTCTTGAGCTTAGCCAAGACTGGGTTGCCCCTCTTGACACCCGGTAGGACACCCTCCACCCTTCAGCCGTTCTGCTCTTACGTCACCTCCCCAGGCGCCGCTCTTCCCCCCGACGTCTTCGACGCTTTCGGAGCGCCGCGCTCTTGTGCGCTGATCCTGCAGTCGCTCGACCTTATGGATGTGCAGATCTCCCGTCTGACCTCTTCAGGAGGAGTCATATGAACGCACGCCGGTTCGGAATGGCGTGGTCGTTGGCATTCGCCCTAGTGGCGGCCGCGCCAACGTTTCTGCAGGCGCAGGGAACCATCACCGGTCGGGTGACGCAGAGCAACACGATGCGTCCGCTCGCCGGTGCGCAGGTGTCGATTCCCGGCTCGGGAATCGGAGCTCTCGCGAACGCCGACGGCCGCTTCCTCCTGGTCAACGTACCCGCCGGTCAGAAGAGCGTTCGGGCCGAGATCATCGGGTTCGGCACCCAGGAGAAGACGGTCACGGTGACCGCCGGCCAGACGGTACAGGCCGACTTCCTGCTCGAGACGCAGGCTCTCGGCCTCGACGAGATCGTCGTGACCGGGACCGCCGGCGGACAGCAGCGCCGCGCCATCGGCAACGTCGTGGGCGCGTTCAACACCGAGAAGGCACTCGAGCTGTCCGCCCCGAAGGCCCTCCAGCAGATGCTGGCCGGGCAGGTGGCGGGCGTGAACGTCTCGATCGGCGGCGCGAACGTGGGCGGCGGCGGTAGCGTCATGATCCGCGGCACGGGCTCGCTCGCGCTCGGCACGGGTCCGCTGCTCTACATCGACGGCGTGCGCGCGAACAACCAGGTGGTGACGCAGAACAACGGCGTCGGCTCCTCGCGCATGAACGACATCAACCCCGAGGACATCGAGCGCATCGAGATCATCAAGGGCCCCGCGGCCGCCACGCTGTACGGCACCGAGGCCTCGAACGGCGTGATCCAGATCATCACCAAGAAGGGCGCGCTAGGCTCCCGCGCGCGAGTCGACGCGATCGTGCGCGCCGGCGGCCAGTGGTTCATGAACCCGGCCGACCGCATCCCGGACAACTGGGGCCTCGCGGCCGACGGCAAGACGATCCTGCGCCAGAACCTGTACGCGGACGAGACGGCGGCGGGACGGAAGCTGTTCCGCACCGGCCGGCTGTCGTCGTACGGGCTGAACGTCCGCGGTGGCCAGGAGAAGCTGTCCTACTTCCTCTCCGGCAACCTCGACGCCGACCATGGCTACCACTTCAACAACGCGCTCGACCGCACCAGCGTCCGCAGCAACCTTCAGCTCGCGGTCACCGACGAGCTCGATGTGAGCGCCGATATCGGCGTGATCCGCAGCGAGACCACGTTCGCGCAGGCTGGCACCAGCGGCACCTCGGGCCTCATTCCGATGATCCTGTGGGGCTCGCCGCTCTCGAAGGATCTTCCGCAGCGCGGCTTCATGGTCGGACCGGCCGAGTATCAGGACGACGTGGACGTGCGCGAGCAGCTGAACCGCGCGACGGCCTCGTCGACGATCGGCTACCGCGCGACCAAGTGGCTGGCCCAGCGCCTGGTAGCCGGCTTCGATTGGACCGACAACGCCCAGTCGACGCTCTACCCGAAGCTGCCGATTGGCACACCCGCGTTCTACGCTGGCAACAGCAACGGCGACAAGTCGATCAACAACGTCCGCGACCTGAACCAGACCATCGACTACAACCTCACGGCGTCCTTCGAGCCGTGGGCGGGGATCACTTCGGCGACGTCGGGCGGCGTGCAGTACTTCTACCGTTCGCGGCGCAACGTCGGCGCGACCGGTAACCAGTTCCCGACGCCCGCCGTCACCACGATCTCGTCGGCGTCGGTGAAGCTGAGCAGCGAGACGTACACCGAGAACAAGACCTTCGGGACGTTCGTGCAGGAGACGTTCGGCTGGCACAACCAGGCCTTCCTCACGGCGGCGATTCGCGCTGACGCCAACAGCGCGTTCGGCGCGGACTTCAAGGCGGCCTACTACCCGAAGCTGTCCGGAACGTGGGTCGTGAGCGACGCCGACTTCTGGAGCTTCGACTTCGTCAACAGCTTCCGTGTGCGCGGCGCCTGGGGTAAGTCGGGCCTGCAGCCGGACGCGCTCGACGCCATCCGCACGTGGCAGCCGACCGTCGGGCCAGCCGACCAGCCGGCGGTGACGCCCGACAAAGTGGGCAACGTGGCGCTGAAGCCCGAGATCGGCGTCGAGACCGAGCTCGGCTTCGACGCGAGCTTCCTGCAGAACAAGGTCTCGACCGAGGTCACGTACTACAGAAAGTTCACGAAGGACGCTATCCTCGAGGAGCTGGTCGCGCCGTCCAGCGGCTTCTCCGGCGCTCGCCGCATCAACGCGGGCGAGGTGAGCAACCAGGGTTGGGAGCTGAAGCTCGACCTGGCCCCGGTGCAGACGCAGGCCATCGCGCTCAACGTCGGCGCCACGATCTCGTTCAACACGAACAAGATCGAGGACATGGCGGGCAAGACCATCCAGGCCGACACGCGCGGCCGCTGGCAGCACGTCGAGGGCTATCCCGTCGGCTCGATGTGGACCAAGCACATCGCCTCGGCCGAGTGGGGCGGGCCGGACAAGAAGACGCTCATCAACATCAAGTGCGTGGGTGGTCCGGGCGGCGGCGTGAAGAACCTCCCCGAGAGCGAAGCGGGCAAGTATCCGGTCCAGGCCTGCGCCGATGCGCCCTTCTTCTACTGGGGCAATCCTGGTCCGGGCCGCAACGGCAGCCTGAACAGCAGCCTGACGGTGTTCAACAACCTCACACTGAGCACGAGCTTCGTGTACATCGGCGACACGAGTCGGTTCAACACGACCGAGTGGTACCGCGACAAGACCCAGAACAGCTCGGAGCGTTCGGTGCAGCTGCGCCTCGGCCAGCTCGATCCCGTCGTGGCGGCCGGCATCCAGCTGGTGGACTTCGAGGAGAGTTGGTTCGAGCGCGACGACTTCTTCCGCATGCGCGACCTGTCGCTGTCGTACTCGCTGCCGGGCTCGCTGATCTCGGGCTTCGGCGTGTCGCGCGCCTCGCTCACAGTGAGCGGGACCAACCTGTGGACGCCGTGGGTGCACTCCTCGTTCCGTGCCAGCGGCATGGACCCAGAGGCCAAGAAGCCCGTCGAAAGTGGCAGAAACTACAACTGGCAGCAGACGCAGGCCCCGCTTCCGGCGAGCCTTGTGACCGTGCTGAGGGTGAGCTTCTAAGATGAAGACGATGATCAGGAGAATAGGGCGGGGATCGCGGGCGCTCGGCGCGCTCGCGTTGACCGTGGCCCTCGCCGGCTGCGACGGTCTGCTCGACGTGAAGCTTCCGGGCTCCACGCCCGAGGAAGCGCTCGACGACCCGTCGTACGCGCCGCTGCTGGTGACGAGCGCGCAGGGGCAGTTCGAGAATGCAATGTCCACCTACACGTTCAACGCGGGCCACATCGCCGGTGAGCTGATCGGCGGGCAGTCGGCCCTGGGTGACATCCCCTTCCAGCGGCGCGACATCCGGTCGCTGGACACGCAGGGGGATGGTCTCTACAACGCTCTGTCGAAGGCGCGCTTCCAGGCGGACGACGCGTTCAAGCGCATCACCGCATGGACGGACGCGCAGGTCGCCGGCCGCACGCAGCTGTTGGGCCAGGCGGCTCTCTGGGCCGGGTATGCCTACACCATCTTCGCCGAAGGCTACTGCCGGGGGGCGTTCGACCTCGGGCCGCCGAAGACCAGGACCGAGATGCTGCGGCTGGCGAAGGATCGCTTCACCTCCGCGATCACCAGCGCGACGGCGACGAACGACGCCACCACGCTGAACACCGCGTACGTCGGTCGGGCGCGCGTCGAGCTGCAGCTGGACGAAACCGCGGCCGCGTTGGCCGATGCGCAGAAGGTGCCGGCCAACTTCAGCCGGACGGTTTCGCGTTCGACCGCGTCGAACGACAGGCGCAACACCATCTACAACCGGAACGTGACGTCGAAGTCGCTCTCGATCGATCCGAAGTATTGGAATACGACCTACGCTGGGGTCGTCGATCCGCGCACTCGCCTGACCGACACCAAGTCGCTCGCGGCGGACGGTCTGACCCCGCTGTACTTACAGACCAAGTACGTCGCCGACGCGACGCCCATCCGGTTCGCGAGCTACACCGAGGCGCGTCTGATCATCGCCCAGGTGCAGGGTGGACAGGCGGCGGTGGACATCATCAACGCGCTGCACACGGCGGCCGGCCTCCCGGCCTTCGCGGGCGGCACGGCGCAGCAGATCAAGGATCAGATCGTCGAGGAGCGGCGCCGCGAGTTCTTCCTCGAGGGACGCCGCCTGGGCGATCTGCGCACGTACGGCGGGTTCGAGCAGTGGACGTGGGGGAAGAACCCGTACGTCGGCTACGAGTACGGGCGGATCACGTGCTTCCCGCTGCCGGATTCCGAGGTGAGCGGCAACCCGAACGTCGAGCCGGCCAGCTGAGCGACCTGCTAGGCAGTCGTGGTCGAAGGCACCGGCCCCCGGCTCACCAGCCGGGGGCCGGTTTTGTCAGAACGGCAGGCTTGACAGGTCCGTAATAGAGCCGCAACCTGGCCTTGCCAGGTGCAATGTCTCGGCGCGTGCGCGTTAGCTCAGCCTGACGGCCTGTAACAAACGTCGAAGACAACCTGCGCCTAATCTCTTTAGGCTGTTAACGCATGATTCCAAATAAAATAAAGTGGCATGACTATTCTGGATTCAGCCTGAGCTCCGTTCCTGGCCCCTTACGCAGTGTCCAGCTCGGGAGCGTTGCGCCGATCGCACGCTCGGCTCGTGACCTCTCACGGAGGTGTCCCATGAAGGCACGTACGTTCTTCGTCTACGCGAGCCTGATCACGCTCGGACTCACCGAGGCTGCTCCGGCCCTGGCACAACAGGGGGGAACCATCACGGGACGGGTCGTCCACAGCGGAACGTTGCGTCCGCTGGCCGGCGCTCAGGTTTCGATCCCGGGGAGCGGGATCGGAGCATTGGCTAACACCGACGGTCGTTTCCTCCTGGTCAACGTCCCGCCGGGACCGCGCACGCTTCGGGTGCAGATCATCGGTTACGGAACCCAGGAAAGGAGCGTCACGGTGGTCGCCGCGCAGGCCGCGAGCGCGGACTTCGAGCTCGAGACCCAAGCCCTCGGCCTGGACGAGATCGTCGTCACCGGTACGGTCGGCACCATCCAGCGGCGTGCGGTGGCCAACGTTGTTGGCACGATGAATACCGCCGACGAGCTTGAGCGCAGCGCGCCCGCGAGCGTCCAGCAGCTGCTGACGGGGCAGGTCCCCGGCGTGTCCGTCCAGATCGGCAGCGGCGCGGTCGGCTCGGGCGGTGGCATCGAGATCCGCGGGCGCAGCTCGGTCGCGCTCGGCACCCAGCCTCTGCTGTACATCGACGGCGTGCGGGCCAACGGCGGCCTCGGCGGGCGAGAGAATTCCCGTCTCAACGACCTCAACCCCGAGGACATCGAGCGGATCGAGATCATCAAGGGCCCGGCGGCGGCTACGCTGTACGGGACGGAGGCCTCGGCGGGCGTGATCCAGGTGATCACCAAGAAGGGGATTCCGGGCAAGGCGATCATCGACGCGGTGGTTCGTTCGGGCGCCAATTGGTTCCGGGACCCCGCTGGGCGACTCCCGACCAACTATGCGTACGTGGCGAGCAGCAACACGATCATCTCCCATCATCCGTTCACGGACGAGGAGGCGGCCGGCCGGCAGATGTTCCGCGACGGCCTGATCCAGTCGTACTCCCTCAACGTCCGCGGCGGTCACGAGAACTTGACGTACTTCCTCTCCGGCGGGAACGAGAACGAGGAAGGCTACATGCCCAACAACAACCAAACGAATACGACGGTCCGGGCCAACGTGCAGGCCACGGTCGCGAGCGACCTCGACTTCGCGGTAGATATAGGCGTCATCCGCGGCGTGACGCGCATCCCGCGCGACATCGACTTCGGCGTGATCGCGACGCACCAGTTCGGCTCGCCGACGACCAAGGACACGCCGCTGCGCGGCTTCTCGGCGGCGCCTCCGGAGATCTCGGCGCTGCGCAACTGGCCGGAGCGCCTGCACCGGGCGACGGTCGGAACCACGGTCACGCACCGTCCGATTTCGTGGCTGACACAGCGTCTCGTCTGGGGCATGGACTTGACCGACGCCCGGCGCGAGGAGTTCATCCCGCGCATGCCGGACACGCCGGAAGCGGCGTTCTACAGCTTCCACGGCTCTGAAGGCGGCGGGCAGGGCTCGAAGTACGTGACGGAAGCGCGCGACGTGAACTCTACGTTGGACTACTCCGCGACAGCGTCGTTCGAGCCGACGGCCGAGCTCACCGCGGCCACGTCCTTGGGTGTGCAGTATTTCTTCAAGGAGAACCGGACGACGCAGGCGAGCTCGATCCAGATGCCGACCTCGGCGGTGTCCACGGTCACCTCGGGATCGGTCCGGTCGGCCGGCGAGAGCTACGTCGCGAACAAGACGTTCGGCGTGTTCGTGCAGGAGACGGTGGGCTGGCGCGATCAGCTCTTCATCACGGCCGCGGTGCGTGCCGACGCGAACAGCGCGTTCGGCGAGACGTTCGACGCGGCGTTCTACCCGAAGCTGAGCGGCAGCTGGGTGGTGAGCGACGCCGTTGACCTGCCCACGGTCGAGACGCTGCGCCTGCGTGCGGCGTGGGGCAGGTCGGGGATGCAGCCCGACGCGTTCGCGGCGGTGCGGACGTACGAGCCGTCGATCGGTCCGGGCAACGTGCCGACGGTGAGGCCGGG
>SHZR01000057.1 GCA_009692205.1 Gemmatimonadota bacterium
ACCACCACCCTGTTCGCTGCGCTTGAGGTCGCCACCGGCCATGTGATCCACGATTGCATGCCCCGGCACCGTCATCAGGAGTTTCTGAGATTCATCAAGACCGTCGAACGCTCGGTGGAGCCCGGACTCGAGATTCACGTCATCCTCGACAACTACGCCACGCACAAACACGAGAAAGTGCGTCGCTGGCTGAAGCGACATCCCCCTCCCTCGATCGTATACGTGCCTGGCGGTTAAGCACCGCGCGAACCGGAGGCCCGGAGGGGGGCACGCCCTCGGAGGGCGCACCGGGAGGAGCCGCTCGGGTGCTAACCGACCTTCGCGGTTGCGGCTCCGACAGCTAGCGCCCGGAGAGGGCGTGCCCCCCTCCGGGCCCCTCGCACCCCCGCGCGCGCTACCAGCCCGGCGCGATCTGGAAGCCCCAGTGCCAACCCTTCTCGGGGCGCTGCCATGGGTAGGCGTAGTACGCCTCGAGAATGACGATCCCGAGGACGTTCATCCGCGCGGACACACCCGACGACACCACGGGGACGCGCTCCGATCCGGAGCGGCTCCACTCGAGACTTGGGGCCTCGCACGTCGGGCTGCTGCTCGTGCAGCTCCAGGCCAGGCCGGCGTCCGTGAAGAACACCAGCTCGGTGGGCACGAACGGGAAGTTGATGAGTCCGTACTGCTCGACGCCGAGGAGTGGGATGCGCGCCTCCAGCCCGCCTACGGCGATCCGATTCCCGACGAGCCGATCGACGGTCGGGCAGCTGCTGACGGAGGTCGCACCGGTGCACTCCGTGACATCGACGCTCTCCCAGGCGTATCCGCGCACCAGCGTCTCGTAGCCGAGGAACAGCGGCGTGAGCGGACCTCCTCCGAGGAAGCCCTGGCCCGATTGGGTGTTCGCGACCCCGTACCTGCCGAAGTGGAGTGCCCGCAGGGCGACGGTCAGATTGAGCGTGGGGGCGAAGTAACGCCGGTAGTCGGCCACCACCGTCGTGAAGTCCATCGTTCCGAACGTCTGTTCCACCTCGAAGCGGTAACGGCTTCCACGGATCGGTGAGACGAAGCCGAAGAACGAGTTGTCGCCGATGATAGCCGCCGAGCCCGAGAACATGTTCAGCGGGTCGGGCGAGTCCCTACTCTCACGGACTTGGCCGTACGCCCGGCCGGAGCCGTCGAGGAGGAGCTTGTCGACCTCGATGTCGTAGCTATACCGGGTCGCGCCGAGCCCGAAATCGAGGCGCTGCGTCGATGAGAACGGGTAGGAGACCTGACCCACCGCCGTGGTGACGTACTGGCGGTAGTAGGTCCACTCGAGCACCCCTGCGCAGAGCCGGTCGGCGGCGCAGTCGGGGTCGTTGATGTCCCCGTACCCGACGTAGGGAATGAGGTACGGGATCCGTCCTCCGCCCACCCCCCAGTTCCAGCGGTCCGACAAGTCGCTGTAGAACGCGGTGCCTCCGATGTCCTTGAACGAGCCCTGGGCCTGGACGGCCACGGAGAGCGACTTGTCCCCGAGCATGTCGCTGAAGAAGAGGGAGGTGCCGCCGCCCACGTAGCCGCCGTAGCTGTCGGTGCCCACGCCGATGGACGGCTGGCCCAAGTAGTCGAGCGACAGGCCCGATCCGTATTCCTCTGCTTCGGTCGGCTCGAACGCGCCGGCCGGGAGCAGCCCGGTGTTGGCGTCTGCCAGGTAGGTCGCGACGCGGCTGAAGCGATCCGGATCCAACGGGGGAAGCCTGCGAGCCACCTGCAACTCTGGCTGCTCCACGATGGTGACCGTCGGCGCGTTGTCGTCGATCTCGAGGGCGTACACGTGGAACTCGAGTGAGTCGAACACCGTGTAGGCTGCGAGGCCAGACGCCGACACCGACATCGCCGGCGCGAGGTACGTGTGCCCGCTCACCCCGGTGTCGACGTTCGTGATGCGGCGAACGATGCTCGTGGCGAGGGTCAGCTCGTAGATGTTGCTGAAGCCGTCCTGATCGGAGATGAAGTAGAGGCGGCTTCCATCGGCCGAGTACTGCGGGTTGATGTGCTTGACGTTGCCGAAGATCGGGACCGCACGAACGGCACGCGTCGCGACGTCGATGGTCGCGAGCTGGAAGCGGCTGTACGTCAGGCTCTCGAAGTTCGTCTCGGGCCCACGATCTGACGTGAAGGCCAGCGTGCGTCCATCCGGTGACCACGTCGGCTGGAGGTCGGCATACTTGTCGTCCGTCAGCCGGACGGTCGCTTGGCCTTCGAGGTCGTAGATGAACAGGTCGCTGATCCCGCCCACCGAGCCCGAGAACGCGATGTAGCGGCCGTCGGGCGACCACGCGGGGTTCGCCAAGGCGCCGATGCCCTCCGCCTCGAACCCGATACGGTGCGTGACCTCGCCGCTGCCGCTGTCCACGATGACGAGCTGGTTGTCCCCCTCCGCGATGACGACGTACGCGAACGAGCGCGAGTCGGGCGACCAGGTACCCGAGGAGTCGATGTAGCGGATCGCGTCGATGTGCGGGTCCGAATTGGCGCTCGACAGTTTGCGAATGATCTCGCCGGTCGCGGCGTCGGCCATGTAGAGGTCGATGGAGAAGAGGTCCTTCTCCGACAGGAAGACGACGTAGCGGCCGTCGGGGCTCAGCGCGGGGGAAGTGTTGACGCTCCCGGACCCGGTGCTCGGGGCCAGCAGGAGGCGGCCCTGCTCGGAGGGCGCGGCACGCCCCTCCATGAGGGGCAGATACTCGCGGGCGACTTGCTCCTTCCACCGCACGGAGAGCGTGTCGGTCCCCATGCCGATCACCTGGTTGATCGCCCCCTCAAAGCCTACCCGCAGCGACCGACGGTAGATCTCGATGACGGCGTCGTCGCCGTAGCGACCGCCGATGTACGCCCACAGAGCCTGCCCGAAGCGGTAGGGAAAGAACCTCGAGTCACGGGTCAACTGTTCGATCGTGGGGAGATCGTCCCGACGGATCGCGTCGCGAATCCACATGGCCGTGAGCGGGTCGTCCCGGCCCACCGACAGGTACTCCGCCATGCCCTCGATCAACCACAGAGGCAGGGTGGAGAGTCCCTGGAAGCCGCCGGGCCGCGCCTGCGCGATGTTGTATTGGAACGCGTGCACGATCTCGTGGCCGAGCACGTGATCGGTGTCCCAATACGATCCGGTGATGGGCATGATCACCCGGTTCTTCATGGACTCCGTCACGCCGCCCGTGCCTTCGCCGACGAAGCCTTGCAGCGTGTTGGTCTGCTGGAAGTCCGGGTGGTCCGCGTAGAGGATCACCGGCTTGGTCTCCTCGAACTCGTGCTGGAACGTGCGCGCGAAGCGCTCGTACCAGCGCTCTCCCATGCGCGCGACGTCGGCCACGGCTTCGGCCTCGGAGGCATAGAAGTGCCAGTCGAAGTGGTCGGACTCCATCACCTGGAAGGTGAAGTCGTCGAACTGGACTTTGTTGCGTCCGAACTGGGCGGAGGCCGACGCGGGGAGGGAAGACAGTGCCACCCCACTCAGGAGTGTCGCCGTCAGGAGTCGGATCATCCGCAGCTGGGAGCGCATCGTCGTCACCATCTCGCTTGGTTGGCCGGTGGGCGTCACACCTCGGCAGACTAGGACGATCCAGCCCGGAGGATTGACACAATCCTTGATTCCTCTGACCCGTCCTACGTTACCCGCGCTCGTGCGTACTGGTCCGAAGGGCGTGGGAGCCCGAACGTCGCGCCGTGCCGCGTTGACCGCCATGGGGAGAGATGTCGACATTCACCCGATGCGTCGACCTAGCATCTTAACGTTCGTTCTCGCGGCCCTGTTGGGGGCCTGCGACGCGGGGGCTCCGCTTCTCACGCTGTCGAGCCGGGAGCTTCCCTCGCCATCGGGGCCCGACAGCGGCGAGCCCTTCCTCTCCGCCTCCGGCGACACCGTC
Organism: Gemmatimonadota bacterium; assembly: GCA_009692205.1. Taxonomy (GTDB): domain Bacteria; phylum Gemmatimonadota; class Gemmatimonadetes; order Longimicrobiales; family Gaopeijiaceae; genus UBA2982. The sequence goes on from SHZR01000057.1 coordinate 3,903, forward strand.
TTCCTGAGCTGGCTCGAGCGATCCGAGGGGGGCTCGCACGATCTCCGGTTCGCGCGCTTCCTCGGCGGCGCGTGGAGCGAGCCCGCCCTCATCGAAAGGAGCGATCTGTTCTTCGTGAACTGGGCCGACTTCCCTTCGATGACGCCGGGTCCGGATGGCGCGCTCTGGGCGCATTGGCTGGAGCGCGGTGCAGAAGGCGGCTACGACTACGGAATCCGGGTCACACGCTCGAGCGACGGCGGTGCGACGTGGTCCGAGGCCTGGACGCCGCACGAGGACGGAACGCCGACCGAGCACGGGTTCGTCGCGAGCGTTCCGGTGGATGGAAGCCTCGGGTTCATCTGGCTCGACGGTCGGAGCTTTGCGCCGAGCTCGTCGGGTGCCCCCGCGCGGGAAGAGATGTCGCTCTACTTCAGGGCGATGGGCGAGGCAGGTCCGACAGGTCCCGAGACTTTGATGGACGAGCGCGTCTGCGACTGCTGCCAAACGGACGCCGCCGTCGCGGCGGCCGGTCCCGTCGTCGTGTACCGGGATCGGAGCCCCGAAGAGATCCGAGACATCTATGTGACGCGCTTGGAGGACGGGGTCTGGACCGAGGGCCGGCCCGTGCATGCCGACGGCTGGGAGACCGGTGCCTGCCCGGTGAACGGCCCGGCGGTGGCCGCTCGCGACGACCAGGTGGCCGTCGCCTGGTTCACGGCCGCGGAAGGCGTGCCCCACGTGAAGATCGCCTTCTCGCGCGACTCCGCGCGGCGGTTCGGGGAGCCGGTCGTCGTCGACGACGGCAACCCCGCCGGGCGCGTCGACCTCCTGATGCTCGAGGACGGATCGGCACTCGTGAGCTGGCTGGAGCGCACCGGTGGCGAGTGGGCCGAGGTGCGCATGCGCCACGTGGCCCCGGATGGCCAGTTCGGCGAGAGCTTGAGCGTGAGCACCTCCTCTTCGGAACGCGCCAGCGGGTTCCCCCGAATGGTGCGAGCGCCGGCGGGAGAGGTGCTCGTGGCGTGGACGGACGTGGAGGGCGAGGCGCCGCGCATCCGCGTGGCCCTCGTCGACCTGGTGACGCCGTGACGGTGCCCCGGCTCGGCCTGCTGCTCGCGCTCGCCGCAACGTCGGCCTGCGTCGCGACCGAGTTCCCCGGCCCCCGGGTGGGCCGGCCGGCGATCGAATACGTGGCCACGACTCTGGAGGGCGACTCGGTCTCGCTCGGGTCGCTGCGAGGGCAGGTGGTCCTCCTCAACCTGTGGGCGACCTGGTGCGTACCGTGTCGACAGGAGACGCCCTATCTGCAGTCCGTGTTCGAGGAGCACGAAGGCGAAGGACTTCGCGTCGTCGGCGTCTCGCTCGACACCGGAGACGCGGCCGGGGACATCCGGGCGTTCGTGGAGGAGTACGGTGTGACCTACACCATTCTGCACGACCCGCGTATGCGTGGGCTCGAGCTCTATCAGGTCATCGGCCTGCCTGGATCGTTCCTCATCGATCGCGAGGGGATTCTCCGCTGGATGCAGTACGGGCCGATCCGAGAGGGTGATTCCGCGTTCCTGCGGGCGCTGGAAGACGCCCTCTCTTGAGCCCGGTGGACCCGGACCGCGTCGTCGCGCTGCTCGAGCGCGTCCGCGGCGTTCGCGTCCTCGTCGTCGGCGATCTGATGCTGGATCGCTACATCTCGGGGAGTGTGGAGCGTGTCTCCCCCGAGGCTCCCGTACCGGTCGTCCGCGTCGAATCCGAGCGTGAAGCGGTCGGGGGCGCCGGCAACGTAGCCGCCAACGTGACGGCGCTCGGCGGGTCGTGCGCCGTGGTCGGATGCGTGGGTGCCGATCGCGAAGGCGAATCGCTCCTGCAGGCCCTGGCCGCGCGCGGCGTCGCCCACCACGGCGTCGTGCGCACGCCCGACCGGCCGACCACGGTGAAGACTCGCGTGCTCGCGCAGCACCAGCAGATCGTGCGCTTCGACAGGGAAGTAGACGCCGAGGCTGGACCTGACCTCGCCGCTCGGCTCGCCGATACCGTGAGGCGGATCGCATCCGACTGCGACGTCCTGATCGTGCAGGACTACGACAAGGGCGTTCTCGCGCGCCCCGTGATCGAGGCCATCCTCGAGGTGACCGGCGCGCGGCGGATCCCGTGGATCGTGGATCCGAAGCGGCGGAGCTTCTTCGAGTATACGGGGGCGACGGTGTTCAAGCCGAACGCGCGCGAACTCGGCGACGCGCTCGGAGCACCCATTCGTCCGGACGATCCCGACTGGATGGAGGCGACGCGCGCGCGCCTCGGCTGCGAGCACCTCCTTCTCACGCTCGGCGACCGCGGCATGGCGCTTCAGACGAGCGGTTCCGCCCTGATTCGGCTGCCGGCGGTCGCGCGCGACGTGTACGATGTGTCGGGAGCAGGGGACACGGTGACCGCTGCGGTCGCTCTGACCCTGGCGGCCGGCGCGACCGCGGCGGAGGCGGCGGAGTTGGCGAATCACGCCGCGGCGGTCGAGGTCGCCAAGTCGGGGGTTCAGACCGTGTCCCCTGAGGAGATCAGAGCGCACGTCCGCACCCCCAGCCCGAGCTGATTCCTTTCGCGTCCGCTGGAGAGACCATGAACGAGCTGTCCGTCATTCATACCGAGAGCGCACCCGCCGCTCTCGGGCCCTACTCCCAGGCCATCGTTACGGGGGAGTGGGTGTTCTGCTCGGGCCAGATCCCGATCCATCCCTCTACGGGGGAGTTGCTGGAGGGGAGCATCGCCGAGCAAACGGAGCGGGTCCTCACGAACCTGGCGGAAGTCCTCGCCGCGGCCGGCTCCTCCCTCGATCGGGTCGTGAAGACCACGGTGTTCCTGGCGGACATCGGTGACTTCGCGGCCATGAACGAGGTCTACGCCAGGCGTTTCGGGCATCATCGGCCGGCTCGATCGACCATCCAGGCGGGGGCGCTGCCCCGCCGGTGCAGGGTCGAGATCGAGTGTATCGCGCGGCGCGGG
>SHZR01000008.1 GCA_009692205.1 Gemmatimonadota bacterium
TGCGCCCGACAGGATTCGAACCTGTGACCTCATGCTCCGGAGGCATGCGCTCTATCCATCTGAGCTACGGGCGCCAAACGACGCGTAAGCTAGTCCGAGGGTCCGGAGGCTGGTAGGCGTGGGCGCTATTCTCGTTGGATGGGGGTTCTCGGCCCCAAGAGCGCCATGACGCCGAACGCGGCCAACGCCACTGCCAGGCCCACCACCGCCTCGCTCAGCCAGGGCGACCGGGCCGGCAGCTCGAGGAGCCTCGCTGCCGTGAGCCCGACCATCCCGCCGATCATCGCGGCAGCCGCATGTCGTGGACCGGCCCAGTCGGTGTAGAGGCCCGCAATCAAGGGCACGGCGAGCCCGGCGGTCAGGAGCGAGTAGAAGATGGTGAGGAGACCGACCATGCTCGGCGCGGCCACCGCGAGCGCGACCGCGAGCCCGCCCGAGACCACCGCGGCCCCACGGGCGAGACGCAAGAAGGGCGCTTCCTCGGCACGCGCCTTCAGCATGGGTCGCAGGATGTCCTGGGACACCGAGGTCGTGACCATGAAGAGGATCGCGTCGCAGGTGCTGAGCTCCGCCGAGAAGACCGCGGCGACGCCGATGGCGCCGACCCAGGCCGGCACGCCTTCCTGTAGCAGCGTCGGCAGGGCGAGTTGGGGATCCGCGAGGTCGGGGAACTGCGACCTGGCGATGATGCCGAGCAGCGGCGGTACGGCGGCGAAGAGCAGGAGCGCCACCGCATTCAGGCCCACGCCCAGGCGCACGGCCCGGTCGTCCGCCGCGCCGTAAACCTTCTGGAGCAGTCCCGGCGACACGATGAACGCGGGCCCCAGCATCGCCAGGTACCAGACGCCGGCCGGTCCGCTCGACGTGAGATTCCAGTAGTCGCCGGTCGGCACGCGGCTCACGAGCGAGCCCCACCCTCCTGCCGCGACGATCGCGAACGGGATGAGCAGGAAGAAGCCTCCGTATTCGGCCACGAGCTGCAGTGCGTTGACACGGGCGGCTCCGGCGAGGCCGCCCGCGGCGAAGTACGCAGTCGCCACACTGCCCCCGATAACCACGCCCACCCAGTGGGGCGTGCCGGCCACGACCTGGAGCAGCAAGCCCATCGCGGTGAGCTGCACGGCCAGCAGGAACAGGCTGCCGGGCACGAGCAGGGCAGCTCCGAGCGTCCTCACCCCCGGGCTGTAGCGCCACTCCAGATAGTCACCCAGGGTCCGCAGTCCGGCCTCCGCCGAGCGGCGCCTGATCTTCGGGCCGATCCACCAGGCCAGCACGAGCGAGCCGAGGCCCGCCGATCCGACCCACCACCACGCGCTCGCCCCGTAGCTGTAGCCGAGCGCGGTGGCGTTCACGGTCGTGCCGGCACCGATGTTCGCGGCGAGCAGCGTCGAGAAGATCAGCCCGGGGCCCAGCTTGCGATCTCCCACGAAGAACGCTTCTGCGGTCTTCGCGCGGCGACTTACCCGCAGTCCCACGAAGAGATACAGCAGCGCGACGCCGATCAGAACGCCGAGCAGGGAGTTCACGCCGGCTCCCGCCGCGTCGCGCGCACGACTCTCACGGGCCGCTCGAGGCCTCGCGCGCCTGGCGACGAGCTTTGATGATCTCGAAGACCATCGGCAGGAGCGACACCGCGACGATCCCGAGTGCGACCAGAGTGAAGTTGTCCTTCACGATCGGCACGTTGCCGAATGCGTATCCCGCGCCCAAGCAGACGCCGACCCAGGCGAGCGCACCGAGGACGTTATAGAGCGCGAACTGCGCGTAGGTCATCGAGCCCGCGCCCGCCACGAACGGCACGAAGGTACGGACGATCGGCACGAAGCGTCCCAATACGACAGCCTTGCCGCCGTACTTCTCGAAGAACGCGTGCGCGCGCGCGAGGTGCTGGCGGTTGAGTGCGCGGTCCAAGAGACCCTCGCCGGCGGTGGCTCGGAACACGCGCGGTCCGACGAACCGGCCGACCGCGTAGTTCACCGCGTCCCCGAGAACGGCCGCGACGACGAGCAGCGTCGCCGCGATGCGCGCGTCCAGGGCGCCGACGGCCCCCATCGCTCCCACCGCGAAGAGAAGCGAGTCCCCCGGCAGGAATGGCGTGACGACCAGCCCGGTCTCGGCGAAGACGATCAGGAACAGAATGCCGTAGATCCAGGGACCGTACGTGCCGACCAGCTCGGCGAGGTGCGTGTCGAGGTGGAGGAACAGATCGATGAAGGTGGACATTCGACAATATGGACGAGGGCGCCCGGGGATGGGAGGACGCCGTGACCGCAAAAGGTCGGCGCCCGCCGCTGGATTGCGACGGGCGCCGTCGGAGTGAGCACACGGAATAAGCCGAGTTCTGTCCCCTCGCGGGGGAGGATCATTCCTCTAGGACCGCCGTTACCGGCGGCCTCGTGCAGCCTACCCAGGACTCAGATGGAGCGGGCAGCTCCTCGTCCCTTACTTGGCCTTGCTCCGGGTGGGGTTTGCCTTGCGACCCCTGTCACCAGGGGCCCGGTGCGCTCTTACCGCACCGTTTCACCCTTGCCTGTGCCGCTCGCGCGGCCATCGGCGGTCTGTTCTCTGTTGCACTTTCCGTCGCCTCTCGGCGCCCGGGCGTTACCCGGCACCCTGCCCTGCGGAGCTCGGACTTTCCTCCGACGGCCGAAGCCGCCGGCGATCCTCACTCGTGCACTCGGGTGTAGGTAACCCGTGACGTGCCGGAGGATCCTCGGGGCCGGCTGGCGGGGGGCCGTCTCTGGCCTAGCTTGTCGGGCACGTCCATGCCGAGACTCTTCCTTCGCCTCTTGCCGCTCGCGCAGGTCCTCGCCCTCGGCCTCGTCGCGGCCCCGCTCCTCGCCCAGCAAGACGAGCCGATCGTCGTATACCTGGTGCGCCACGCCGAGCGCGCCGAGGACGGGACGAACGATCCGCCGATCTCGCCGGCGGGGGAGCAGCGCTCGCGCCTCCTCGCGACCATGCTGCGGGATGCGGCACTCACGCATATTCACACCACCGACTACCTCAGGACGCGTGCCACGGCGGCGCCCGTCGCCCTCGACACGGGAATCGAGCCGGTCGTGTACGACAGTGAAGAGCTCGACGTGCTAGCGGCCCGCCTCCGCGCCGCGCCGGGCCGGCACCTGGTCGTGGGTCACAGCAACACGACTCACGAACTCGTGGCAGCGCTGGGTGGCGATCCGGGGGGGCCGATCGAGCCGGACGAGTACGACCGGCTCTACATGCTGACGCTGACGGAGGCCGCGGTCACGACCGTCCTGATCCGGTTCTGACTCGAACTGCTATCTGCTCGCCCCCTACGGTCGGCGAGCTTGAAGGGGATCAGCCACCGGATATATACTGATATATATCACCATGACCCACGACGCCCCGCCGGCGCGACGCGCCAAGCTCTTCTGGAACGGACGGTCGCAAGCCGTGCGCCTTCCGCGGGAGTTCCGGTTCGACGGTGACGAGGTGGAGATTCGCCGCGAAGGCGATCTGGTCGTACTCGCTCCCGTCACGCACGAACGGTTCGAGGACTCGTTCTGGACAGGCATCGACGCGCTCGCGGCCGGCCTCGACCTGGCCGGAATCGAGCCCCTCGGAGCTCGATTGCTCGACGTCGACCTGGACGCCCCCGAGGAGTGACCTACCTACTCGATACGAACGCGGTCATCCATGCGCTGCGCGGGAAGCCCGCGTCGGTGCGGGGCCGGCTGGACGACGAGGGCCCGGGCCGAGTCTGCGTGTCGTCGGTGACGGTGGCCGAGCTCTGGTACGGGGCGGAGAAGTCTGATAACCCCGAACGGCGCCACCGACTCTTCGAGGCGTTCCTGGCCCCCCTCGAGGTCATGCCCTTCGATGCGGCCGCAGGCAAGCTCCACGGCGTCCTACGGCACCAGCTCCGACACCAGCCCATAGGGGAGCGCGACCTGCTCATCGCCGCGATCGCACGCACCCTCGGGCTGACGCTCGTGACCGCGAACCGCAAGGAGTTCGACCGGGTCCCCGCCCTAGCCGTCGAGGACTGGAGCGCCTAGGGCGCGCAGTCGCTCGAGAGGCGGGCGCGCCGCATCCTTCCATCTCCACCACTCGAGCAGCCTCCGCTCACGGCCGCCTTCAGCGAAGTAGACCGCGCACCGGTAGACGTAGAGGTTGCAGCGGTCGGAATGCCCACCTTCGCGCGCGCACAGCCGCGAGTAGATCTCCTCGGGATCCTGGCCGATCAGGTCTTCGACGCGATGGATCCCGAGCGCGCGCAGGTCCTCGGCGGTACGGGGTCCGACACCGGGAATCGCCTGGAGCGGATCCTTCAACGCGTGCGAGACCCGGCCACCAAGTCGGAGAGCCCCACGGCGCTGCGCGCCTTGAGTTGGACGAGGCGCGGCCGGATCATCTCCATGTCGTGCCGGCACACGCCGCTCTTCTCGATGAGCTGCACTTCGCAGTCGTTGCAGCGCACGCACTCCTTGAAGTCGATCTGCGGACCCGCGATCGCTCCCGTCGGGCACCTCGACTCGCACACCTTGCAGTAGCTGCACTGCTCCACGCGGCGAATGCGCTTGAGCGTGACCATCGACGCGATCGCGAGGGAGGCGCCGAGCGGGCACGCGTACCGGCAGTAGAACCGGGGCACCACCGCGGACGCGACCAGGACCGAGCCGGCGATCACCCAGAGCACTACGTCCGTGCTCAGGAAGAACACGGTCCCGAACGGCTCGAAGTACTGGTAGATGCTGGCCTCGCTGCCGGCGAGCGCAGGCAGCACGATCAGTGCGAGGATTACGTACTTGGCCTTGAAGGCAGCGCGGTGCACGCCCTTCGGCAGGTCACGCTTGAAGCGCGCCGGAACGAGTCGGTCGATGAAGTCCTGGAGCGCGCCGAAGGGGCAGAGGAAGCCGCAGAAGATCCGCCCGAAGAGGACGACGGTCACGAGCGTGAACGCGACCATCATCATGAGCGGGAGATCGTTCAGGATCGCCGACGGGCCGACCCAGATCACGCCCGTGATGTGGGAGATCGACAGGAAGCCGCCGTCCGTATAGCCCAGGATCACGAAGGTCGCCGCTAGAGACACCCAGCGGAACGCGGGGATCTTCGTGAAGAACGCCAGCGACGCGAGGGCGAGCACGAGCGCGATCCACCCGACGCGCGCCCAGGACGTACTGGCCAGCAGCAGCTCGATCCCGCTCTCCTCCTGCTCGAGCGTGAAGTCGAGCGCGTCGAGCTGCTCGTCGTCGGCCGCGAACGCGGCGGGCACGACGCTCGCGGCCGTGGGTCCTGAGGCGTCCGCCGTCGAGGGGGCCGACGCCGACGCGTCGGCGGTCGCCGTGGTGGGGTTCGCGGCCGCGGCCGCCGCCGCCTCCGCGGCCCGCGCAGCCATGAGCGTCGCCTGCGCCCGCAGGGCGGCCTGGCTCGTGTACTCGACCTTGAACCGCCCGATCTCCTCCCCGCGGTCGAACACGACCGTCATCGGCTCCTCGACGTCGACGTCGTCGCCGAGGATGAATGCGCCCACCATCGACGTCTCGCCGCTGAGGAGCCCCTCCCACGGCGAGCCGAGCATGATGACGCTGTCGGTCGCGATCGCGGTGGTCTTCCCGTTCTGGACGATCGACCAGCCCTGTTGGATGGCCATGCGGGAGCCAGCGCCATCCACGACATAGAGAAGGAGATCGGACCCTGTCGCGGCTCGGCGCTCGACCGCACTCGTGACGTACCCGTTGAGAGCCCCGATCAGGTAGAGCGCGAACTCCTCGCTCTCGAGGTGGATGACGGAGACGCCGACCTCGTCCTGACCTTCGCCGTTCACGGTCATGCGCGCGGCGACGGCGACGCGCCGCATCTCGAACCAAGGCATGCTGGTCACGTTCTCGGCCGGCGCGACGGAACCCTCCCCGGCGACCACTCTCGAGTAGGTTGCCGCCACCCGGCGCGCCGTATCCCGGACACCGCGTGACAGAGCGCGAACGCTGATCGAGACACGGGCGATGCCGTCGACATCCTCGTAGACGCGGAAGGCGTCGCCGATGTACTTGCCCGCGTATTGCTCCTGAAAGCCGGGGGTGCGCAGGAAGTCACCCTTCTGATTCATGCGGCTCTCGTGGTAGTCCGTCACGCGCACGCCCGTGAGGTGGCCGTCCGCCCTCATGCCGACGAGCGCGCGAATCGGTCCGCTGTAGCCGACCTCCTCGGGGGGGAAATCGGAGGTGAGGAAGACGTATCCCAGAAATTCCTCGCCACGGTACGCACGCTTGATCGGTGGGTCCCCTTCGGCCGGGTCGAAGCGGTCGGCCTCCGGCATCACGTCCCTGAGGAGCGACGCGCGCACACGCTCGACTCCCTGCGCAAATGCCCCCGCAGGGCCCACGAGGGCCAACAGGAGGAATAGGCCCGCGAGCCGCGGTCGATGCATGTCAGGAATCCCCAAGTGAGACGCGCCCGAGCTTACGTGGACCCGGTCGGCGCCGCAATCGTGTCGGGGCCCCGTCTACACCTTCGCCATGCCGACGTCGGCAGGCTCAGATCATGCCGATGTCGGCCTGGCGGAGCGCTTCCGTGACCTCGTCCGAGAACCAGACTCCCTTCTTGGCCTCGAGAATCTCGAGGCCTTCTTCCCTTGACTGGCCGGAGCGGTAGGCGCGCGACTCGAGAATCGCGATCCACGCTTCGGAGATGCCCACGATCTGGCCTCCGAAGGAGATCCCATCGGCCTTCTTGCCCTCCGGATACCCCGATCCGTCCCAACGCTCGTGATGCTCGTGCACATAGCGGATGGAGCGACCGAGGTGCTTCATCGGCTCCAGGATCTCCACGCCGCGGTCGCAGTGCGAACGGATGACGCCGAACTCCTCGGGCGTCAGCGACTGGGGCTTGTGAACCAACGCATCGGGCACGGCCATCATACCGACGTCGTGGAGAAGTCCGGCGATGCGCACGGCTTCTACCTCGGCTTCGTCCGCTTCGAGCGCATGCGCGATCGCCGCCGCCTGCATCGACACGGCTTTGCTGTGGCCCTGGAAGTGCGGGCTTCGCATGTCGAGCGCGTTGGCGAGGGACGCGAGCGTGCCCACCGTCACCTCACGGAGCGCCTGCGCCCGCCGCTCCAGTTCCGCTTTCATCCAGCCGACTAGAGCAGCGCGATGGTGCTCCTCGGCCGCGCGCTTGTGGAACGCACGCTGCACGGAGCGCCTGAGGGACTCCGGCTCCGGTGGCTTCTTGATGTAGTCGGACACGCCCATGCGGAGAGCAGCCTGCGCGGTCGCCTCGTCCCCGCTCCCCGTCAACAGAATGACCGCGATATCGGGGTCGTGCTCTTGGGCCGCCTGGGCGAGATCGAGCCCGGACATTCCACCCATGGCGAAGTCGGTCACCAGGATGGTCGGCCTCGACCGGCGCAGCTCATCGAGCGCCTCCTGCGGGGTGGCGAACTGCCGGACCTTGTAGCCCACGCCCTTGAGGATGCCGGCGTTGAGCGTCCCGGACGTGCGGTCGTTGTCCACCACGAACACGACGCCTTCGCTGCTGTCCGGTAGCTCGAACTTGAAGTCGCTCGGCTCGACGATGTCGTCGAGGGGCGACGTGGACTGGCTGGACTCGCTCACACGCACGCCCCCCCGAGGCCTAGGACAGAAGCACAGAAGACATTTCGACATCATCGCCTGGGGGGCGGCTACGACTGTGCGCCGCCCGACCATCCGATGTCAAGCCTTCCCGCCCCTACACCGTCAGGACGATGGAGCCCACCGTGGCGCGGGCTTCCAGGTCTTCCTGCGCCCGCCTCGCGTCCTTCAGCGGATAGCGTCCGCCAATGTGCGGTCGGACCTTGCCCGAGGTCACCATCTGGAAGAGCGCCGCCACGCCATCGGCCGACTCCTCGCGCGTGACGTAGTAGTGCCCGAGCGTCGGGCGCGTGAGGAAGAGCGAACCCTTCTGCGCGAGCAGCAGCGGCGACATCGGCTCCACAGGACCGGACGCGTTCCCGAACGTGACCATCATGCCTCGCGGGCGCAGCGAGTCCAGGGAGCCCATGAACGTCGACGCGCCCACGGAGTCGTACACCACGTCCACGCCCCGGCCGCCGGTGATCTCCTTCACCCGCTTCGCGACGTCCTCGGTGCGGTAGAGGATGGTGTGCTCGCAGCCGTTCTTCTTGGCGAGCTCCGCCTTCTCCTGCGAGCCCACCGTGCCGATGAGCCTCGCTCCGAGAGATTTCAACCACTGACTTGCGAGGAGGCCGACGCCTCCGGCGGCAGCGTGCAGGAGCACCCAATCGCCCGATTTCACGGGATATGTGCGGCGCACCAGATACTCCGCGGTGCATCCCTTCAGCATGATCGCGGCGGCGGTGGCGTCATCGATCGCGTCGGGGACCTTGAAGAGGCGTGCGGCCGGAAAGACGCGCGACTCGCAGTACGAGCCGACGGCTCCCAGGCCGGTGTAGGCGACACGGTCCCCGACCTTCAGCTCGGTGACCCCGCTCCCGACTTCCTCCACCACACCCGCCGCCTCCACTCCGGGAGAGAACGGAAGCGCCAGCGGATACAGGCCGATGCGGTGGTACACGTCGATGTAGTTCAGCCCCACCGCGGTGTGTCGCAGCAGAACCTCTCCAACGCCGGGCTTGCCGGGGTTCCTGCGGGCCCACTCCAGCACCTCGGGCCCGCCGACCCGGCTGATGACGATCGCGCCGTCCATCGTGCCTCTCCTTGCTCATATCGAAGATCGGGGAACCGTGGCCGGGCATCCTAGCGAAAAGACCCTTCCGCGTCACCAGTGCGAGGCCTAAGTTCGGCCTTCCTGTCGCACCGAGGACCTAGATCCCATGCCGCGCTCCGCTCCGCACTCGAGGCCGGCGCTCGTCGTTCTCGCGCTTGCGGCTCTCGCGTTCTCGAACGTCCCCCTCCGCGCGCAGGTCGCATGGGCGCCGGTGGCCAGCGGCTTCCCCAGGACCGCCTCGGAGCGCAGCGGCTTCGCGGCCCACACGCGGCACCTGGAGATGTGGGACTACCTCAGGGCGCTCCGCGGCGCGACCACGGAGATGCGGCTCGGATCGTACGGAATGAGCTGGGAGGGTCGGGAGCTTCCCTATGCCATCTTCAGCCGACCCCTCGTGAGCGAGCCCTGGGAGGCCTGGGCGCTCGGCCGACCGGTCGTCGTGCTCGCCGCGAACGTGCACGGGGGCGAGCGGACGTTCCGCGAGGGCCTACTCATTCTGATGCGCGACCTCGCAACTCCGGGTACCGCGGCTAACGCGCTGCTCGATGAGGTGACGATCGTGGTGGCGCCGCAGCTCAACCCAGATGGCTTCGAGGCCAGCGCCCAGGGACAGCGCGGGAACGCCTGGGGGATCGACCTCAATCGCGACTATGTGAAGCTCGAGGACCCGGCGATCGCCTCGTTGGTGGGCAACATCGTCGCCGAGTGGCGTCCGCACGTCTTCGTGGACGGCCACAACGGAGGGTCACGTCCCTACAACCTGAACTACCAGTGTCCCAGCCACTACGACACGATGAGAGAACTCACGCTCATCTGCGACGATGAAATCTTCCCCGCCATCGACGCGAAGCTCGCGGGCGAGGGCTATCGCTCCTGGTACTACACGGGGGGCGACGAGGAAGAGTGGCGCGTCGGTGGCTTCCAGGCGCGCATCGGCCGCAACTACGTCGGGTTCGCCAACGCCATCGGTATGCTGTTCGAGGCGCCGACACAGGACGCCGAGGAAGGTGCGCGCGCGGGTTATCTGGCGTACCTGACGGTCCTGGAGTTCGTGGCCCAGAACGCGGACCGCGTGATGGGTCTCGTCGACCGGGCGCGTGAGGAGACCGTCGCGATGGGAGCCGAGCCGCGCGGCGAAGTCGCCGTCATGATGGAGTACGGCGCCGAGGACTACCCGGTCGACTATCTGCTCATGCGCGGGGGCGGCCGCGGTGGCAACGGCGCGGCCGGGGACACCATCCGCGTGACCGGGGCGCGCCTGATGAAGAAGCCCGTGCCGACGCGCTTCCGGCCGCGACCGTGGGCGTACATCCTTCCGCGCGACGCGGTAGACGCGGTGGCCATGCTCCGGCGGCACTCGATCACGGTCGAGCGCCTCGAAGCCCCCGCGCGTGTGGAGGTGGACGCGTACACCATCGCGGACGTGTCGTACGAGCAGGCCTACAATCACGCGGCCGCGATGCGCGTGGAGGTAGGCGAGGTCCTGACTTTGGAGCGCGACTTTCCGGTCGGGACCTACGTGGTGCCCACCGCGCAGCCCCTGGGGCGGCTCGTCGCGCACATGCTGGAGCCCGAGACGGACGACAACGTCATCTACTGGAACACGATGGACGCGTGGGTCCCGCGCCCAGGGGGATCGAGGGCAGGCGGCGGCGGCCTACCGAACGCCGACCGGGAGCCGACGGTTCCCGTCTCCGGTCCGCCGCTAGTACCGATCTACAAGTTGATGCGCCCGACGGGGCTGACGTCCGCCATCGTCGAGTAGGCTCTCAGCCGGTGGCTCGCCGCAGCGCGGCTCGCGGACTCACGGGACGACTCCAGCCGCCGCGAGACAATCCATCGCGGCCTGGTACGCCAGCTTCACGCGATCGAATAGGCTTCGTGACAGCTCCTCGTCGCCTCCCTGGACCGCGATCTCCAGCTGCTGCAGGAGGTTGGCCAACTCCTTCGCACGGATGTTGGCGCAGGAGGACTTGGGCGAGTGTGCGGCCCGGCTGACTGCGTCCAGGTTCCGCGCTTCCGTCGCCGCCGTGAGGGTGGCGAGCCCCTTTGGAGCCTCCTGCGCGAATAGCGCGAGCATCGGCACGACGATCTCCTCGATACCTGACGCCCGCATGGCGGCGCGGAACTCCTCGAGATCTACCGCTTCAGCGCGAATACCCAGATCACACCTCCCTGCGGTACGAACGTGTTCGTGCCACGAGCCTGATCGATGCGTCGGGTCATCGAGGCCGCGTCCACGCCCCACCCCGACTGCACCGCGATGTACTGGACACCGTCCACGGCGAAGGTGGAGGGTACGCCGATCACGCCCGAGTTCGTGCGGAACTCCCAAACTTGCTCGCCTGTGCGCGCATTGAAGGCGCGGAAGTAGCGGTCACTCGTGCCGCCGGCGAACACCAAGTTCCCGGCGGTCGTGAGCACGCCACCCCAGTTGTGCGATTCGAACTCACGAGTCCAGGCTCGCTCGCCCGTGTCCATGTTCCAGGCCTGGAGCTCACCGATGTGGTCCGCTCCGGGCTGCAGCGTCATCTGCGTGCTCGCGCCAGTGAAGGAGCTTCCAGGACGATAGACGACCTCAGCCCCCTCGATGGACCCGCAGTGTTTGTTGTTCGCCGGGATGTACACGAGGCCGGTCTGCGGATTGTAGGCAGCGGGCGGCCAGTCCTTTCCTCCCCAGAGAGAGGGGCAGAAGGCGGTGATGGTTCCTGTGGTAGGCTTGCGGGACTCGTCGTAGGTGGGCCGACCCGTCTCCGGGTCGATGCTCGTGAACACGTCCTGGTACACGTACGGCACGGCGTCCACGAACGAGATGGCATTCGGGTGTCGCTCGAGGAGCCACAGATATCCGTTCCGGCCCGGGTGCACGAGCGCGGGGAAGCTGCGACCGTCCCGCCGCACCGGCATCAGGATGGGCGTCGAGACCTCGTCCCAGTCCCAGGAATCGTTCCAGTGGTACTGGTGATGCCCGCGAATCCGACCCGTACGGACGTCGAGCGCGAGCACGGAGTTGGTATAGAGGTTGTCCCCGGGGCGCTGGTCGCCGACCCACGGGCCGGGGTTGCCGGTGCCCCAATAGGTGAGGCCGAGCGCCGGATCGTAGTGGCCGGTGATCCACACGGGGGCGCCTCCGGTGCGCCAGCTCTCGCCGGGCCACGTGTCGTTGCCGAACTCGCCCGGGCCGGGAATCGTGTACGTCCTCCACACCTCCTCGCCCGTCTCCGCGTCCAGCGCGACCACGAACCCGCGGATGCCTAGCTCTCCGCCGGAGACGCCCACCATGATCTTTCCGTCGGCCGCGAGCGGCGCGAGCGTCATGTAGTAGCCGCTGGCGTTGTCCTGCACGGGCACGTTCCACACCACGTTGCCCGTGCGGGCGTCGAGCGCCACCACGCGCGCGTCGAGCGTCGCCGTGTAGACCTTGTCCCCCCAGAGCGCGACCCCGCGGTTGGTGTCGTGGAAGGCGACGAGCCCCTCGGGGAGCTCGTGCGCGTAGCGCCAGAGCATGTCGCCGGTCCGGGCGTCGATCGCGAGCACGAGGTTCCGCGGTGTCGTGACGAACATCACGCCGTCATTCACGATGGGCGGGGCCTCATGCCCTCCCGTGACGCCCGTCGAGAGCGTCCACACGGGGACCAGATCTCCCACGTTGGTGGCGTTCACCTGATCGAGCGGGCTGTAGCCCCAGCCGTCCTGGGTACCACGGTAGGAGAGCCAGTTGCCCGGCTCGGGGCTCGCGAGCCGGTCGGCGGTGACCGCCCGATACGTCGTGAGCGGCTGCTGGGCGGCCGAGGCGAGGGGCGCCAGGACCAGCGCCAGCACGGCGGCAGTCAGGGCGCGAGGGACACGCATCATCGTGGCCTCTTGTTCGAGTTGCGACGCAACATCCAACGCGCGCCACCCCGGGCGCAAGGCGGATCGCGCCGGTGGGCATCCAACTCCCGCGCCGCAGGCGTGCAGCGTTAGACTTCCTGCATGACCGAGCAGGTGCTCACCCGCACCGACGCAGCCGGACTCCGACGCTCCTTCGAGGAGCTCCGCGCCCGCGAGTTCGCCCGTCTCGACGAGTGCGGATCCGTCTATCTCGACTACACGGGTAGCGCGCTCTACGCCGAGTCACACCTTCGCGCGCACGAGGAGTTCCTGAAGCATCACGTGCTCGGGAACCCCCACTCCGAGAACCCCGCCTCGACGGCCGCGACCCGGATCGTGGACGACGCGCGCCGTGACGTCCTGGACTTCTTCGGCGCCGATCCGGCCGAGTACACGCTCGTATTCGCTGCGAACGCGACCGCCGCCCTCAAGCTCGTGGCGGAGAGCTACCCGTTCCAAGCGGGCTCGAGGTTCACGTTGCTCGCGGACAACCACAACTCGGTGAACGGCATCCGCGAGTACGCCGCGCGAGCGGGTGCCGAGACGATCTACCTTCCCATCGATGCCGACCTGCGCCTGCAGAAGGGCGCGCGCATCCCACCCGCAGGCAGCGCACCGAGTCTGTTCGCGTTCCCGGCGCAGTCGAACTTTTCCGGCGTGCGCCACCCGCTCGCTCTGGTGCAGGATGCGAAGGACCTCGGCTACGACGTACTGCTCGACGCTGCAGCGTATGTCCCGACCGAACACCTCGATCTCGGGAGCGTGCACCCCGACTTCACGTGCGTATCGTTCTACAAGATGTTCGGCTTCCCCACCGGACTCGGCGCGCTCATCGCGCGGAGGGAGGCGTTGGCGCGGCTCCGGCGGCCGTGGTTCGCCGGCGGCACCGTCGATTTCGTGTCCGTGGAGGGGCGCGTCCACCGCCTGCTCCGAGGGGCCGGGGGCTTCGAGGACGGCACACTGAACTTCCTCGGCATCGCCGCGCTGTCGGGTGGCCTGGCCTTCCTGCGCGAGGTCGGCATGACGCGAGCCTCGCAGCGCGTGAAGGCCCTCACCGGTCGGCTGCTCGCGATCCTCGGAGGCGCGCGGCACCCGAGTGGCGCGCCCGCGGTGCGCATCTACGGGCCCACGACCGCCGACGGACGCGGTGGGACCGTCTCGTTCAACCTCCTCGACGCCTCGGGCGTCCCGGTCCCGTACGGCGAGGTCGAGCGGGCCGCGAGCGTGCACGGGATCGCGCTCCGCGGAGGATGCTTCTGCAACCCGGGAGCCGCCGAACGCGCGCTCGAGTTGCCCACCGACGCGATGCTCGACTGCCTGGAGACGATTCCGCAGCAGTCGTTCAATCTCAAGGCTCTCGCGGACTGCCTCGGCGGCTCGGTCGCCGTCGGCGCGATGCGCGCTTCGGTTAGCCTCCCCACCGTCGAGGCCGACCTGGACCGACTCGACGCGTTCCTGACCGGCTACTGGCAACCACAAACGGAGACACCATGACGCGCCGCCACCTCGCCTGCTCGCTCGCCCTCACCGCGCTCTGCCTCGCGCCTGCGGGGGTCGTGGGCCAGAGCACGTCCGTGCTCATGTTGATCCCGACCGAGGGCCGTCAGCTCGAGGTGGGAAGCGACCAAACCGGTGCGCTCTCGACGTCGGACGCTCTGTCCCCGGACGACCGGTACCTAGAGGCATGGGATCTCCGCGGCCGCGCCGGAAGCAGCGCCACCGTCGACATCGCGTCCGAGCGCTTCGACCCGCGGGTCTACGTCGTGGGCCCCGGCTTCGCCGAGACGATGTTCGCGGATGATGGCGGTGGTGGATGCAACGCACGCTTGACGCTCACGTTCCTCGAGACGGGGACGTTCCGCGTCGTGGTGAGCTCGCTCTCCGCTCGTGAGCCCGGCACGTATCAGGTCCGTGTGTCGGACCGCCCAGGACCCGCTCCCACACACGGGTGTGGCGAGGTCGACTCGGAGTCACTGAACTCGCTGCCCGCGGAGGGCCGCGCGCTCCAAATGGGTTCTTCTCAGTCGAGCCGACTGGACGCACTCTCGCACTCGGTGCAGGACGGGCGACCCGCCGAGGCGTGGCGGCTCACGGGTCGCGCCGGCGATCGCGTGTCGATCGTGATGGCGTCCGAGGATTTCGACACGTACCTCTACCTGACCGGCCCGGGCCTCGATGGCGTGCTGACGGACGACGACGGCGCCGGTGACCTCGATGCGAAGATCGACGTGACGCTCCCCACCTCGGGTCCGTTCACGGTCGTGGCCGCCGCGCTCTCGTCCGGTAGCTCGGGTGCATACACCATCCGTGTCGAGGCTCCCTTCGACATGAACACGCTGCCTACCCACGGCCGAGCCATCGACCTCGGACAGCGTGTGACGGGACGGCTCGAGTCGAGCGATCCCATCGTGGCGGACGGCCGGCGCGGCCAGGCGTGGGCGTTCGAAGGCATTTCCGGCCAGCGGGTCACCATCGAACTGGAAGCGGAAGACTACGACGCATACCTCTACTTGGTGGGCCCCGGCATGGTCGAGCCGATGCAGGACGACGATGGCGGCGGCGAGCTGAACTCTCTCCTCAGCACCACGCTCCCGGGGACCGGGACCTATCGCATCATCGCGTCGTCGCTCTCCGACGGAACCGGCGCGTACAGCCTGAGCGTCAGTCCGCAGTAGGCTGCAGGGGTCCCAACGCCGCGGCGCGGGGCACTCGTCGCCCCGCGACCCACTCCACGGTCTCGAGCAGCTTCGCGTCGGCCTGGCAGCACCACGCCCGGAACCACTCGTTGTCGACCCACTTCGGTAACAGGGCCAGGGCGTCCAAATCGAACAGAGGATGACTGACCGCGACGCCGGCGCGTTCCGCATCGAGCGCGTTCAGGCGTTGCTCGTGGTGATGCTCCAGCGGCACCATCAGCACGGCCTTTCCGAGAAATGCGGCCTCACAAACGGACTCGAACCCGGCCGTGCACATGACCGCGCGGCAGCCCGCCATCAGACGCACGAACTCCTCGCCGTCGAGGGCGTGGAAGCTGAGGTTCTGGTCCACCACCTCGACCTTCGGGGCGCCTGGCCGATCATAGAAGCAATGGAACCGGACCTCCGGATGTGCCCGGTGCCACGACCGCACGAGCTCGGCGTACCCGTGGGTCGCGACGTACACGAGGATGTAGTCGCCCTCCTGCGGCGCGAGGGATCGGATTCGGCGGCGCAGGAGGGGCGGCGCGACGATCACGCGGTCAGGAGAGATACTCCTGGCGGCATCGGGCGTGAACGAGAGGGCCATCTTCCATGACCGGAAGCCCACCAAGCGGATGAACGCCCGCAGCCACCACGGGGCGGTGGGGGTGGCGGCCGGCGCTCCCCAGGCCGGGCCCAGCAGAGCGAACTGGTGAGCCACGCTGAGCACGGGAACGGGCAGCGCCCGGGTCGCTTGTAGTATGCCCACGAGCGGCTCGAAGAAGTTGATGACCAGGTCCGGTTGCGTGACCTCGACGACGGCGCGCAAGCGATTCAGACTCTCGCGCCATGTGCCGATGTGTCGCCCCGCGTGCAGCAGTGTCCTCGGAAGGTCGACGCCACGGTCCTTCGCGAAGATGAAGCCCGCGCTCGGAAGCATCGTGACGGGGGCCCGAAAGGAGTCCACGAAAAAGGCCGGGAGGTCCCGCCCCGGATGGTTGCCCGCAACGACTCCGACCAACTCGTGCCCCGCGGCCTCCAAGACCTCGGCAGCGGCGATCGCTTGAGTCATGTGGCCACGACCCTGGCCCTGTACCGTGAGCAGGATGCGCACTAGCCCGACCCGGGGTCGGGCGCCCCGTGCGATCGCAGAGCGGTCAGAACAACCCTCCGCCGACGAGCGGCGCGATGACGAATGCGAGGATTGCCAGGCACCATCCGGCCAGCACGTCGCCCGGGTAGTGCACGCCGAGATAGCAGCGGCTCACACCCACCGACAAGCCGATCGCGAGGACGAGCGGGCCCAGCACTCCGTCCAGCCCGACCGCAATGGGGAGTGCGACGGACAACCCTGCCGCCGCGTGACCCGACGGGAACGAGAAGCGGTCCTCCGGCTCGATCAGGAACGTGAGTCCGACGGGAAGCTGGGGCCGACTACGGCACACCCGCCGCTTCATGAGCTGCACGATCAAGTGCGATGCGGCTACGGTCCACAAAGCGAGTGCGCCCTGTGCCCTGAGAGACGGAACCGCCCCGAGCGCGAGCCCAAGCGTCAAGGGCCCCACGACCAGGACGTCACCCAACCGGGTCACGAGCCGCATGGTGGTGTCCGCCGCCGGTCGCCGCCGCAGCACCAGAGTTTGCAGCAGGCGGCTGTCGGCATCCGACAAGAGCGCTCGCAGACTGCTCATGCGGACCCCACCTCCGCCAACCGACCGTGGCGTGCGTCCGAGGGGGTCCGGGTGAGCGGAGCCCCGGTGTCCAGGTTGTAGTCACCGATGTCCGTGCCGCCTTGACGGTACATCGTCATGAAGAGATCGGTGTGCGAAGGAATCACTGCGTCGATCGCGTCCATCAGCCATCGCCCTGGCCTGACCGGGCTGAGGTAGGCCATCGAGATTCCCGAGATCAGCGTGGAGCGGTGCGCGGCCCTCAGCGCCCATTGAAGCGCGGACCACCGCCGTGGACCAGTCCCTCGGTCCATCAGAGCGGAGAGAAGGCCGATCGAGCCGAGGGACTGCGAGACGCGGCGACCCATGTGCCGGTGCGAGGCCAGGAGCGAGTCGTGGCGCGGGACGAAGCCGTAGGTCTTCGCGTAG
Organism: Gemmatimonadota bacterium; assembly: GCA_009692205.1. Classification (GTDB taxonomy): domain Bacteria; phylum Gemmatimonadota; class Gemmatimonadetes; order Longimicrobiales; family Gaopeijiaceae; genus UBA2982. The sequence goes on from SHZR01000008.1 coordinate 17,354, forward strand.
GCGTGGGAGAGGAAGTTGATGCTGAGCGCGTCGAACGCCGGACGCAGACGAACGCCTCGCGCAGCCGCATCGCGAGCCGCGAAGCAGCAGTCGACTCCAATCTCCACTCTGAGGTGGCTTCCTGGGTCAGTCGCGCCGGCGACGAACGTCCTGGAGCATCCGACCGTCAGCTCGCCGACGCCCCGCCCGATCCACGGGTGAATCAGTCGATCGCCTAGGACGTGAGTGAGCCACCCCCAGGCGAACGCCCGCTCAACGGAGGTGCGAGCGCTTCGGATCAAACGGCTCGTGAGCTCCCCCGTGCGCACCCCATGCGCCAACTCGGAGAGGGGGCGATGGCCGCCGGGCATGTATCCGAAGTCGGGGCCTACCGCGCCTTGGAGGAACGCGTTGAGGTCCGCCGACGCGTAAAGGCCGAAGGGGGCGTTCTCGCCGCTCCTTCTCCACCGGTCGAGCACCCGGTTCGCAAGTGCGAAGTGCGGTGTCAGGCCTGGCATCGAACCTCCAGCGCGTCTGAACTCAACGATCTACGTAGGAAACATTTGGCGCAGGCACGACGGGCGTGCGACGGCTCGGTCACGGTCGTGTAGCGCGGGTGCATCGATCCGACGAGGTGGGCCCGGCCCCTGGCCCTGCGCCGAGCGATTCGTAGCCTTCCCGGGCATGGATGACGAGACGACCGACCTCGAAGGGTCGCAGGGCGGTACCGCCGCCACCCTCGATGAGCTCATCGAGCGCACCGCAGGCCCGCAGCCCTGGCGCAAGGCGTTCCACGCCTTCAACGCCGTGGTCATCGCGGTCGCCCTCGAGTACCTCTCCCCATCACGCGGCGTGTCGGTCTTGGCCCTCATCGCGATGGCCTCGACGCTCGTCATCGTCGACGCCGCGCGCCTCACCAACCTGAGTGCCAACGAGCTCTTCTTCAGGACCTTCAACAGGCTGGCATCGCCGCGCGAAGCGCGTCGGATCGCGTCGTCGACGTGGTACGCGCTCGGCATGCTCGTCGCGGTCGCCGCCTTCCCGCTACACGCCGCGGTGTCCGGTGTGCTCGTGCTGGGTCTCTGCGACCCCGCCGCCGCCTACGTGGGCCGCAGGTTCGGAACACGCCCCCTCCTGGGTGGGACCCTCGAGGGGAGCCTGGCGTTCTTCGTCGTCGCGGCGCTGATCCTAGGCCTGCGACACTCTTGGCCGGCCGCGCTGGCCGCGGCTGCCGCCGGCGCGATCGCGGAGCGGCGCTCCTGGCCTCTCGACGACAACCTCACGATTCCGGTCGTCTGTGCCGCGGTGATTCAGGCGACCGAGTGGATCGCCTGACGGCTCAGCTGATGCTGATGCCCCGGCGACGGGATGACCACGAACAGCAATGGTACCCCGCGTGTCCGCTCATGCGGCCGGGAGCGTGATACGAATCGTCGTGCCGCGCCCGAGTTCGCTCTCCGCGGTCACGCGGCCGTTCATCGCGTTGAGGAGGTGCTTGACGATCGCGAGGCCGAGGCCCGTGCCGCCGCCGTGTCGGGCCCGTGACGAGTCCGGGCGGTAGAAGCGCTCGAAGATGCGCGGAAGGGCCTGAGGCGGGATACCCTCGCCGTCATCCTCTACCGAGATGTCGACGAAGCCTTCTTGCGGCGGCTCGATCGCGACACGCACGTGGCCTCCCGCGTGGGTGTGCCGCACGGCGTTCTCCAGGAGGTTCCGGAATACTTGGACGAGACCCTGGCGGTCGCCTATGACCGCTTCTTCGCCCTCCACTGTGAACTGCACCGGGTGGCCGTCCTTCGGAGACACCAGCTCCCAAGCCTCCTCCACGACTTCGGGTAACCAGACGCTCTCGATGCTCGCCGTCCACCCACCGGACTCGAGACGAGAGAGGTCGAGCAGGTCGTCCACCAGCCTCTGCAGCCGGAGCGTGTTCTTGAGGATGGACGCCAGGAACTTCTCTCGGATGTCCTCGGGGGGATCGTCCTCGGTCAGCGCTTCGGCGTAGCCGCGGATCGACGTCAGCGGTGTCTTCAGCTCGTGTGAAGCGTTCGCCACGAAGTCACTGCGCACGCGCTCCATGCGGCGGAGCTCTGTGATGTCCAACAGCGTGGTGACGGAGCCACCGAGGTCCAGCGCCCTCGCGACCAAGGGCGGGACGTTCATCACCGGCACCGCGTACCGCGGCGCGGCGGACCCCGCCGGCGCCGACTGGTGGGCCACTTGGACGAACTACGACATCAATTGACGCGCGACGCGACGGATCGTAGGGGCGGCCGGCGCCGACAGGCGCCGGCCGCTCTCATCGCCGCGATCCTGGCCTTCGCTGGGTGCGCTCGAGGCAACGCCGGACCACCGGACGCCGCCGCAGAAGTCGCCGTGCAGCCCTCCCGCGGTGTGCCACCCACACACGTGGACAGCATCCTCCCGATCGAGGAGGAACTCCGTCGCTTCCGCGACGAGCTTGGCCCGACACCGAACCGGCTCTCGGGAGGAGCGGCATCCCGCGATGCGCTCGTAGGGAGGTTCGTCGAGGCGCTGGCCGCGTCGGACACCGCCGCGTTTGCGGACATGCTGATGACGCGGGACGAGTTCGGATGGCTCTACTATCCACACACGCGCTACACCTCCCGTCCGTACGAGATGGCGCCCGCCCTCCTCTGGTTCCAGATCGAAAATGGCACGAGCCGCGGGATCGGCCGGCTGCTCGACCGACTCGGAGGCACCTCGCTCGTCGTCCCCGACTACCGGTGTGCGCCCGAGCCTCTGCTCGAGGAGCGCAACCGCACCTGGGAGGATTGTGTGCTCCGGATCGACCCGCCCGAGGGTGAACCCTCGGAGATGAGGCTCTTCGGCAGCATCCTCGAGCGCGACGGCGTCTTCAAGTTCATCTCGTATACCAACGACTTCTGAGTCGACCGCGGGCGACGTCCCCACGTTCGGCCCCCTTGGCAATCCGCATCGCTCGACCTCATTTGATCCGGCTGGCACCACACCAGGACAAGGGAGGCCCGAGGGACATGTCGAACGCCAATCCGCGTCGCACGTTCATCAAGAGAGCGCTTACCGCGGGCGCCGCGATCGCCGCTCCGGGCGCGCTCGCGAGTCGCGTGGCAGCGAGCCCTCGCCAGGCTTCCGGTGTCGGAGCGCTCGATCACGTCGCCGTCCCGATGCAGAACGCCGACGCGATGATCCCGTTCTATCGAGCGCTCGGGTTCGTGGTGCGCGAGGGTGCCAACATCGTGTCCGTCCACTTCGCCGACCAGAAGATCAACTTCCACCGCCCCGCGCTCTGGCAGCGCGAGACGTTCACGCTGCGGGCTCCGGCCGCCGCGCCGCCATGCGGAGACTTCTGCTGGGTGTGGGAGGGCTCGGAGGCTTCACTCCGTGAGGCCATCGCTCGGGTGGCCGTGCCGATCGAGGTCGAGGGCCAGCGCGACGGCGGGCGGGACGGCGGGGACGCGGTCGGTCAGAGCATCTACATCCGGGACCCTGACAACAACCTGCTCGAGTTCATCCGGTACGCGTAGCGTCGTCGGCCCTATGCCCGCCTGAGCAGCGTCGGTCGCGCGGGCCGGCTGTCGTCCGGCTCGGGATGATCGAGGTTGTAGTGGAGCCCCCGACTCTCCTTCCGGGCCTGCGCCGACCGGATCATGAGCTCCGCGACGAGCGCGAGGTTGCGCAGCTCGACCAGATCCGGAGTCAGCTTGAAGTGCCAGTAGTAGTCGGCGATCTCCTCCTGCAGGAGCTCGATCCGGCGGCGCGCGCGCTCCAGGCGCGTGTCGCTCCGCACGATACCGACGTAGTTCCACATGAAGCGGCGAATCTCGTCCCAGTTCTGGGTGATGATCACGGCCTCTTCGCTCTCGGTCGCCTCGCCCTCCTCCCAGGGTGGAACGAGCGCCGGGTCGGGTCGTTCGATGCCGGCGAGCCGCACGGTTGCCGCCGTGGCCGCCGCGTCGGCGAACACGACCGACTCGAGCAGCGAGTTCGAGGCCAGCCGGTTGGCGCCGTGGAGGCCGGTGCACGTCACCTCCCCCGCGGCGAAGAGGTTGGGCACGTCGCTTTCGCCGTGTAGATCCGTGCGCACGCCGCCACAGCAGTAGTGCGCCGCGGGCACGACCGGGATCGGTTGCGAAGTCATGTCGATGCCGAACTCGAGGCAGCGTTCGTAGATCGTGGGAAAGCGCGAGCGGATGAACTCCGCGTCGAGGTGCGTCACGTCGAGCACGACGTGGTCGTCCCCCGAGCGTTTGAGCTCCGTGTCGATGGCGCGGGCCACGATGTCTCGCGGCGCGAGGTCCGCCGACTCGTGGTATCGATGCATGAACGCATCGCCCGAGCGGGTCCGCAGGATGCCCCCCTCGCCCCGCACCGCCTCCGTGATCAGGAACGACTTCGCGAGCGGATGGAAGAGGCACGTGGGGTGGAACTGCATGAACTCCATGTTGCCGATCGTCGCGCCGGCTCGGTACGCCATCGCCATGCCGTCGCCCGACGCGATGTCGGGATTGCTCGTATAGAGATAGACCTTACCTGCCCCGCCCGTGGCGAGCAGAGTGACAGGCGCGAGCAGTCGATCCACGCGGCTCGTGCGCGCATCCAGCGCGTAGGCACCCAGCGAGCGGTTCGCGCCTGGAAGCCGCGCCTTGCCCGCGGTGAGCAGGTCCACGGCGCAGTGATTCTCGAACAGCTCGATCCGGGGATGGGCGTGCACCCGCGCGAGCAGCGCATTCTCGATCTCGCGGCCGGTGGCGTCCGCGCGGTGCAGGATCCTGCGACGCGAGTGCCCGCCCTCGCGGCCGAGCGCGAAGTGGCTGCCCGCGTTCGGCTCACCGTTCCGATCGAACTCGACCCCGTACTCGAGCAAAGCCTCGATCGTGGCGGGCCCGCGCTCGACGACGAAGCGCACGACCGCCTCGTCGCAGAGTCCGGCCCCCGCCACCAGCGTGTCGTGAACGTGGCGCTCGAAGGAGTCGTCGCTACCCTCGACCGCGGCGATGCCCCCCTGGGCCCAATTCGTCGCGGAGTCCGCCGCGCGCTTCTTGGTGATGATGCCGACCCGCCCCACCTCGGCGGCGCGCAGCGCGAAAAAGAGTCCCGCGATGCCGCTCCCTATGACCAGGAAATCGAACTCGCGCAGCTCGGTCGGGTCGGATGTCATGGCGCGGAAGATAGCGGGCCGGGCCTACGAAAATCCCTACGCGGCGGGCGGAAAGCGCTTCATGGGTCCGAGGCGCCCAGAGGCGCGATCATGGTAGTGTAAGCTTTCTGCGGAAGGAGGGTCCCATGACCGCCGTGACACATCATTCGGTTCACATGCCCGAGGCGATGGTGCCGGCCGTGCAATGGATGGAGAGGTTCCTGGGCGCGGTCTTTTTCACCATCCTCGCCCCGCTCGCATTCGCAGTGTTCATCGTCTCCGGACTGATCCTGGCGCTGGGCCTGGCCAACATCTTCTAGTGGACCGTGTGAGCGGCACCACCCGCGTCGCTCAGCGGTAGAAGTACGAGAAGAGCCCGTGCCCAACGATCGTGACCGCTGGGATCACGAGGTTGAGGAGCGCGAGCACGACCTCCCGCGCCCCTCCAGCTTCGAAGTTGCCGCGAGCGTCGATGCGAGGTCGGCCCGGAAGGTCGTCGATCAGCACCGCGTCGCGCGGATGCCTGGGATCGTAGACGAGGCGCTCCTGCCCGTCGTCCATGAGTTCGCTCGCATGGTGGGTGTCGGCGAAGACCGAGTACGTCCCGCCGTCCGCCGCGGTGAACTCGAACCTGAGACGCCGCACAGGCTGATTGTTGACCTGGACGTTGGTCGGTTCGTCGGACTTGAGCGTCCCCAGGGCGAGCTGGCCCTCGGCTAGCAGCCGCCGCGCCCGCAGACCGGAGATCAGCCCAGAACGAACGAAGGCGAGCCCGATGAGCGGGATCAAGAACACGAACGCGATCATGAGTCCCGCCGTGCTCCCGCGCATACCCTGGAGGCGCGAGATCGTGCGATCGGAGGCGCGGTACTCGACGGGGAGGCGCTGACCTTCGGACTCGTAGTGCCCCGTCGCGTACGACACACCCTCGAAGGTCTGCCCACCCACCTCGAACGAGTACGACGTCTCGTAGACCTGTTCGTCGTTGATCGAGAGGTTGAGCTCTCGCCAGCTCGTGGTGGTGCCTTCGACGGTTGCGAGCTCGCGTGAGAAGCGGATCGCCGACATCACGCCACCGCTGGCATCGAAGGCCCACACGAAGATGAAGCCGAATCCGACGAGGAACCATCCGAGCTGGCCGAGCATGCCCCCCAAGACCACGCGGATGGAGAGCGCGAGGGGTACGCGCCGCGGGGGCGGCGCGAGATGACGAACTGGCATCAAGTCCGACATTGAGGCCTCCTATCAATGAGAAAGCCGGGAGCCCGAATCCCGGGCCCCCGGCTTCTCAGGTCCTACCTGACCTGAGCGTTACCTACCGGCTCGGCCACGCCGCGCCCTGATGGCGCGCCACATCGGTGATACCCTGATACACGAACTTGTGCAGGCGGCGACCCTCGTAGGTCTCGGTCGCGTAGATGTTGCCCTGCGAGTCCGTATCGATGCTGTGCACGGCCTGGAACTCGCCCGCGTACCGACCACCCGTACCGACCGTCGAGACTTCCTGCATGGTCTGCCGGTCCACGATGCGGATGCGGGCGTTCTTGCCGTCCGCGATGTAGAAGAAGCTCTGCTCGGGATCCGGCGAGAAGGCGATATCCCACACGGCCCCATCACCGAGCGTGGCCGGCGCGAAATACGCCTCGCGCACGTACGTCCCGTTCTTCTGGAAGACCTGCACGCGGTTGTTCTGGCGGTCGCAGACGTAGAGCAGCCCGTCGTTCGACGGGTCGGCGCAGTGCACCGGGTTGCGGAACTGCTGCTCGTTGTACCGCTCCGACGACCAAGGCGGCACCTGGCCTGCCGCCCTGGTGCCGCGGTACGTCGGGTTGTCGATCGGCCGGTTGCCGTACGCGCCCCAGAACCGCTTGATCTGGAACGTGTTGAGGTCGACCACGGCCACGCGCTTGTTGCCGTACCCGTCGGCGAAGAACGCCTCGTTGGCGTCGAAGTCGAACGAGATGTCGGCGACCTGTCCGAAGTGGTTCCGCGCGTTGCTGTTCGGAGCGTTGCCCGGCTCGCCGAACGTTCCGAGGTAAGTCCCGTCCACCGTGAACTTCAGAACGTGCGAGTCGCCACCGCCGTTGCCGCCGATGTAGACGTTGCCCTGCGCGTCGATGCCGAGCCCGTGATTCGAGGCTGGCCAGACGAAATTTTGGCCGGCGACAGGTCCAGGCGGGTGGCCCCAGGCGCGCACTAGGTTGCCCTCCGGATCGAACTGGAGGATCGGCGGCGCCGAACGGCAGCACTCGGCGATGGGCGCATCACCCTCGGCGCCCGCCTCGGCACCCGTGATGCCGCGGTGCACGATGTAGACGTTGTCCGCCGCGTCCACCGTGACTCCGATCACCGTCCCGTACACCCACTGGTTGGGAATCGGCTTGGGCCAGTAGGGATCGATCTCGAACTTCGGCGCACGCACCATCTGCGTAGCCGCGACAGCCTCGAGCCTCGTTTGGGCGATACCCACGAGGACGATCGCAACAACCAACCCGCCACCGAATAGGATATTACGCCGGTTCATCACATGCCTCCTGCGGCTGCGGGATAGAGAGCCCCTTGGTGCTCCGCGGTCACCGGCCCGGTGCCGATGTTCACGAACTTCTGCACTTTCCTACCCTGGCCGTCTTCGGCCGTGAAGACGTTGCCCTGGGCATCGACCGCGATGCCGCCGAGCTCCCTGAAGTGGCCCGGGTACCGCCCGCCGACGCCGAACGACGTCTTCACCGCGAGCGTCTCGCGAAAGAGGATGTACACGCGCTCGTTCATGTTGTCGGTGACATACAGGTACCGCTGGTCATCATCGGCCGAGAACGCGACGTCGCGCACCGAGCCGAGGCCGCGCGTGGCCGGTGCAATGATGGCTTCGCTCACGAACGTTCCGTCCGTCTCGAACACCTGGATGCGGTTGTTGGTCTGATCGCAGACGTACACGAGTCCGTCGTTCGAGAGCTCCGCGCACGTCACCCTGCCGAACTGCTGGGACGGAGCAGCCGCCGGATCGTACGGACCCTGCGGCGCGTCGTCGGGCGTGTTGCCGTAGGCGCCCCACGAGCGCTTCACCGCGCCGGTGGCGATGTCCAGCACGACCACACGATGATTCGCGAAGCCGTCGGCCACGTACACCTCGTTCTCGCCCGCGTCGAACGAGAAGTCGGCGGGACCGCCGAAGCTGTTCGTGCTCGCGCTGTTCGGCTGGCCGCCGGGGGTTCCGATGGTCGCCAGGTGCTCACCCGTGCGCGAGAACTTCAGGATGTGCGTGTCGTACACCGGTCCGGGCGGCGGCGGCGGCGGCTCCGCAGGAGCGCCACCGGGAGCAGCACCCCGGCCGCCGCGTCCACCGCGACCGGCGGGGTTGGGCGGCTGGTACCAGGCGCCGCCGATCCAGACGTTGCCCTCCGGATCGACACCGATGCCGTGCGGGCGCGACGGCCACGGATAACCCTGATCCGGCCCGCCCCACTGGCGCACGAGAGAGCCGTCGGCGGCGAACTCGACGACCCCCAGGACCGGCGTGCAGCAATCGCCGGTGCCTGTGAGCGTATTGATCTCATTCGCCGCGCTGAAGAGCTCGCGAGCCGACATGGTCACGATGAGCACGTTGCCATCGGGAGCCACCGTGACACCCGAGACCGGCCCCAGAATGGCAGGGTACTCGAGCGGCATGGGCCACAGGGCGTCCACCTCGAGGAGCGGAACAGTCCCGTCATCTGCGGCCGGACAACCTGCGCTCGCACCGGCCATCGCAACGACGGCCGCCCCACGGACGATCAGCCTCTTCATCGGCTCTCTCCTTTGTGCCAAAAAAATCCCACGGGTTCTGGGGAGGGATAGAGTAGGTGTCGGGCCCGCGCGCGTCCAGCCTAGTGGCGAATCCGGAACCCGGGCGGTCCGGATGTCGTATCCCCTCCAAGAGCAACCTCGACCGCCCGTCCTAGGACGGCATCGCCCCGAAAGGAATCGATGAGAACCGCACGTAACGGAAGGCGCGCCCGCGCGCGCCGACGAGTCGGCACCGGAGTCGCCCTCTGGGCGGTCGCGTTCGCCCCCGCTCAGCTCGCCGCGCAGAATCCGAGCCCGGACATGAACTTCTTTCTGGTGGCGACCGGGCCCACGTTCGGCGCGAACCAGCCGGCGCAGCAGGTCGCCGATGCGCACTGCACGACGCTGGCGTACCCGGCGGGCCTCGCCCACCTCACTTGGAGGGCCTATCTGACCGAGGGCAGCCAGGTCGCCCGCAACCGGATCGGGACCGGGCCCTGGTACAACTACTACGGTGTACCCATCGCCGAGAACCTGGCCCAGCTGCACAGCGACGACAACAACCTCTGGACGGAGTCCGCAGTCACCGTGGCAGGCGAGGCCGCGCCGGCGGGATTCACGATTCCGCCCGGCTCGCAGCTCGATGGAGGCGATTTCACCCGCGCTGGACCGTTCTTCTGCTTCGGCGTCGCCTGACCACCACAATCCTTTAAGGAGGCCGAACATGCTGTCTCGACGCGATTGGATTCGCATCAGCGCGGGCGCGGGCGCGGCGCTCGGCCTCGATCCGCGATTCCTGGCCGCGCTCCAGGCGCAGCCGCTCATCACACGAGCCATCCCATCGACCGGAGAGCAGCTCCCGGTGATCGGGCTCGGAGGCGCGAATACGTTCTCCGAGACCGCGAGCCGCGAGGACTTCGAGGCCATCGGGGGAGTGCTGCGCTCTCTCGTGGATGGTGGCGCCACCGTGTTCGACACGGCGGCCGGGTACGGCGCGTCCGAGGAGGTGGCGGGCCGCGTCGCACAGGAGGCGGGCATCGCCGATCGGATCTTCTGGGCTACGAAGATGAACGTGGCCGGAGGCCGGGGCGGCGGGGGCGGCCCCGCCGATGTGGCCGCCGCGCGCGCGCAGGTCGAGCGCTCGTTCCAACGCCTCCGCATCCCGGTGATCGACGTGATGCAGGTGCACAACATGGGCGATCCGCCCACCCAGCTCGGCGTCGTGCGGGAGTTCAAGGCCGCCGGCCGCGTCCGCTACATCGGCATCACCACCACGAGCGAGAACCAGTACACGCAGCTCGCGGACGTCATGCGGAACGAGCCGATCGACTTCATCGGGATCGACTACGCGGTCGACAACCGGGTCGCCGAGGACGTGATCTTCCCCCTCGCCCTCGAGCGCAGGATCGGCGTTCTGGTCTATCTGCCGTTCGGGCGGAGTCGCATGTGGGCCCGGATCGGCGACCGGCCTCTGCCGGAGTGGGCGGCCGAGTTCGACGCGACCACCTGGGCGCAGTTCATGCTCAAGTTCGTGATCGCGCACCCGGCCGTGACCGTGGCGACGCCGGGCACCAGCGACCCCGAGCACATGGTCGACAACCTGTTGGGGGGCCGGGGACGGCTCCCGACCCCGGAGCACGTCGAGCGCATGGTCCGCCTCGTCGAGAGCCTCCCGAGCGCCTGACCCCAGCACGGCCCAGACCGCGAGGTTTTGCTTGCGTTTTTCGCGGAAGGTGGGACATCTTTGATCACTGTAAACAGATGTTCCTTAAACAGATATTCCTTTGGGGGGACTCACATTTCGGAGAAGACTATCACGCGTCGTCTGCTTCTGACGGCATCGGTGGCGGTCGCTTGCGCCACGCTGGCCCAACCCGTAGCCGCCCAGTTCCAGTTTGGTGCCCAGGGCGCCGCGTTGACCGGCCTCCAGGTGGCGACGGGCGCGACCACCGTCGCGGACCTCGATGCCACGTACGGGCCTGGGCGGCCGTGTCATGTTCTCGCCGCCCATCCCCGTCCTCTCGCTCGCCCTCGTTGGCCAGGGCGTCTACTACTTCCCCGAGAACGGCGACTACATGTCGTACGGGATCGGTGCCAGGTTCGGGCTCGCCCTGCCCGTGATCACACCCCGTACGTGATCGGCGGCTGGCAGTGGCGGAAGAACGACGTCAGCACCGGGAACGGCATCACGGCGGGCGCGGGCCTACAGCTGGGCGTCGGGCTCCCGATCTTCCTCGAGGCCACGTTCGAGATCGGCGAGGACATCCCGGCCGGTCTGCCCGACTACGACAACACCGCGCTCGTCATCCAGGCCGGCGTCCTCTTCGGAGGCTGATCGGTAGAAGCATCGGTACCTCCTGGCGGGGGGCCGTCCCAGACGGCCCCCCGCTCTTTTTGTCTCCTGCCTCCTGCAACAAACCCCCTCCAAGGGGTGTCTTTCGCGGTCGTCACCTCCCGTCCCACTGGAGTCTGCGTGTCCCTTCGCCCGTCGTTTTCCTCCTGGTTTTCCGCGCCCCTCGCGCTCCTTTGCCTCTTCGGCGTACCACATCTCTCCGTCGCGCAGGTCCCGGATATCGATGGACCCTCCGCGCCCGTGGGTGACGCCGTCATCAACCACGACGCCGAGGGGCGCGCCACCATGAGGGCCGTTCGAGTGACCGAGCCCCTGCGGATCGACGGGGTGATCGACGAGGCGTTCTACACGAGCGCCCGCGCCATCACCGAGTTCATCCAGAGCGTCCCCGAGTCGAACGGAGAGCCCACGCAGCGCACCGAGGCGTGGATCGGGTTCGACGACGAGTTCGTGTACGTGTCCGCCAAGATCTGGGACACCGAAGGCCCGGACGGGTGGATCGCGAACGAGATGCGGCGCGACTCACAGCAGCTTCGCACGAACGACAACTTCGGCGTCTGGTTCGACACGTTCTACGACCGCCGCAACTCAGTGGGGTTCTACGGTAACGCGATCGGCGGCATGTCCGATCTCCAGGTCACCAACGAGGGAAACCCGAACTTCGACTGGAATCCGATCCGTGACACGCGCACCGCGCTGTTCGACGGCGGGTGGTCGATGGAGCTGGCGATTCCCTTCAAGTCGCTGCGGTACCGGCCCGGACGCGAGCAGGTCTGGGGCATCCAGATGCGCCGCTCCATCCTGCGCAGGAACGAGTGGGAGCACATCACGGCGCTCCCGCTGTCGGTCGCCGGACAGGGCTCGCAGGGGATCTTCCGGGTCTCCATGTACGGGACTCTCGTGGGAATCGAGGCACCGCCCATGAGCCGCAACCTCGAGGTGAAGCCGTATGCCATCGCGGGCGCCCGCACCGACCGCCTGGCGAACCCGGCCTTCAGCAATGACGGCTACGCGGACGCGGGGCTCGACGTGAAGTACGGCATCACGGAGAACCTCACGGCGGATCTGACCTTCAATACCGACTTCGCGCAGGTCGAGGTCGATGAGCAGCAGGTGAACCTGACCCGCTTCAATCTCTCCTTCCCGGAGAAACGTGAGTTCTTCCTCGAGGGCCGCGGCATCTTCAACTTCGGCGCCAGCGGCAACTTCGGCGGAGGCGGCGGAGGCGGCGGATTCGGTGGCGGTGGGGGTGGGGGCGGCTTCGGCGGTGGAGCGACGCCACAGCTCTTCTACAGCCGACAGATCGGGCTCGACAACGGTGTCGTGGTGCCCATCCTCGGCGGAGGCCGGATCACTGGAAAAGTGGGCTCCTTCGACGTGGGGCTGCTGAACATCCAGACCCAGGGACCGGACGGGTTCTTCGACATCGACGGCCCCCGGGCCACGAGGTTCTCCATCGTCCGGCTCCGCCGCGATATCTTCGCGCGAAGCAGCGTGGGCGTGCTCTTCGAGGACCGCTCGCAGTCGCTCTTGGGCACCGGGTCGAACCAGGCGTGGGGCGTGGACGGCGTGTTCGGGCTCTCGCAGGAGCTCAATCTCTCGGGCTACTACGCTCAGACCCGCACGGACGCCATGAACGGCCTCGACCTAAGCTACCGGGGCCAGATCGGCTATAGCGGCGACCTGTTCGGCGCGAGCGTGGACCACATGCTCGTCGGCAACGACTTCAATCCGGAGATCGGCTTCGTACGCCGCAAGGATTTCAGGCAGACCACGGCCAACGCGAGCTTCCGGCCCCGCCCCGACATCTCCTGGATCCGCCAGCTCACGTTGCAGGCGGACGGCGACTACCTGGAGAACGCGCAGACCGGCTATGTGGAGAGCAAGGGCTGGGGGGGCCGGTTCGGCGTCGAGTTCGAAAACAGCGACCAGTTCAGCCTCAACTACAGCTACGGCTACGAGGGATTCCTGCAGGCCGAGCGCATCTCCGGCGCTCTCATCCCCGCGGGACGTTACGAGAACCCCGAGTGGCAGGTGAGCTACAACATGGGGTCGCAGCGCCCCTACCAAGGAAGCTTCTCCCTCAGGCGGGGTGACTACTACGGCGGGACGATCACAGGGGTGGGGCTGAACCGCGGCCGCATCGAGGTCACGCCACAGATGTCGGTGGAGCCCAGCGTCTCGTTCAACTTCATCGACCTACCGCAGGGGCACTTCAATCAGCAAGTCGCGGTCACGCGGGTGACGTACACCATGACGCCGCGCGCTTACGTGAGCGGGCTCGTCCAGTACAGCTTCACCGGAAGCGACGTCGGCACCTCGGGCAACGACGCCTTCAGCGCCAACTTCCGGTTTCGGTGGGAATGGGCGCCCGGCAGCGAGCTGTTCCTCGTCTACACGGAGGATCGTAATCCTGACGTGACGGCCCGGTGGTCCACGCTCAGGAACCGCGGGCTCGTCATCAAGGTGAACCGCCTGCTGAGGATCTGACCGCCCGGCGCTCCTGAGGAGCCGGGAAAGGCAAGGAACGGGGGGCCGCGCGTCGCTTCGGCGGCGTCCGGCCCCTCTTGCGTTCGCTTGAATCCATTTCGTTGCCGGGGCCAGACATTGCATCCTACCTTGCGGCCCCGATCCACCCGCGCAGGGCCCCAACTTCATCGGAGCACCCCCGTGGCACAGTCCCCCCAACGCCCGGAAGGTCCCCCAGGGACCGGCCCCTCGACCGAGCAACTCGCGGAGGACATCTCCCGCATGGGTCCGGGCGAGGCCGCTCGAGGCCCTGGAGGGGCTGGACGACATCCTCGCTCTGAAGGTCCTCGAGCGCCTGAACCCGGGCGTCGTCGGCGACATCATCCCGCACCTCGCGGAAGAGCGCCGCGCCCGGCTGTTCGCCGCCGGGCCCTCGGCGCTCACCCACCAGTGGTCGGTCAACCAGGCGTTCGCGGAGGACAGCATCGGACGGCTCATGGAGCCCCCGACGGCGGTGTTCCACCCGAGCGAGACAGTAGGGGAGGTGACCGACAAAGTCCGCGACTTGGTCAAGAAGATCTTCGTCACGTACTGCTTCATCACCAACGACGCCGGGAAGCTCGTCGGCATCGTCACGATGCGGGACCTGCTGGTCTCGGACCCGTCGTCCCGACTTCAGGACGTGATGCTCACGGACCCGTTCGTGCTCTCACCGACAACCAGCCTCACCGATGCGATGAAGGCGGTGGTGTATCGGCACTACCCCGTGTATCCGGTGTGCGACGACGCCGGCATCCTCATCGGATTGGTGCGCGGCCAGGCGATGTTCCAGGAGCAGACGTTCGAGATCAGCGCCCAGCCCGGCCGCATGGTCGGTGTCGGCAAGGAAGAGCGCCTCGTCACGCCCTGGCAGCGAAGCCTCCTGTTCCGTCACCCCTGGCTGCAGCTCAACCTCCTCACGGCGTTCGTCGCAGCCGGCGTGGTCGGGCTCTTCCAGAATACGCTCGACCAGATGGTGATCCTCGCCCTCTTTCTGCCGGTGCTCGCGGGCCAGTCAGGAAACACGGGTTGGCAGGCACTCGCGGTGACCCTGCGGGGCATGACGCTGGGCGAGCTCGAGGGAGGCATGGAGAAGACGCTGGTGGTCAAGGAGGCCCTGCTCGGGCTCTTCAACGGCGCGCTGGTTGGCCTCACCGCGGGCGTGGGGATGTACATCGTCGCCAGCATGCAGTCGAATCCCCAAGCGCTGGTGCTCGCCCTGATCGTGACGTTGGCCATGATCGGCAGCTGTATCGTGAGCGGCATCTCGGGCGCACTCATCCCGCTCGGCCTCCGTCGCATCGGAGCGGATCCCGCGACCGCGTCGAGCATCTTCCTCACCACCGCCACCGACGTGGCCAGCATGGGCCTCTTCCTGGGACTCGCGACGCTCCTGCTCCTCTAGTCCACGACCGCGCGGCACACCCCTGCAACTTTTCCTGGCCGCTTCTCGTCAGAGTTACCGAGAGAAGTCGTCATCGGGGAGGAGGCAGGGGGATGAAGAGGGTGAAGATGGTGGGGGTGGTGGTCGTCGCGGTCTTGCTGGCACTGGCGTTCGCGAAGCCTTCGGATGCGCACAGCCAAGTGGCGCCCACGTCGGATATGGCTGCCGACCTCGAGGCCGCCGCGAGCCTACTTCATGGCCAGCCCGAACGTTGGGCGGATGCGGCTCGGCTCTACGTGGTGGCGGCGGGCCTGAGGCAGCGGGAGGATCCCGAGGCACGTTGGGACCTGTTCACGGCGGCGAGCCTCTACTATCAGACGGGCGAAGTTGTAGAGGCGATCGCGGCTCTAGAGTGCGCGGGCGCCCGCGCTCTGGCGGGCGGGGATGTCTCGGAGGCACAGCGCATGTTCGCTCGCGCCGCCTGGGTCGCCCGTGACGCAGGGCTCACCACGCATGAGCGCAGGCTGACGGACCGAGCCAGCGACATGGCGGACGCGTTGCCGGCCGGCACGCGGGGCGAGCGCGCGACGCGCTCCTGAGCGAACCACCCGACCGCAACCAAAGCGCGGTCGGCGTCGCGTCAGGCGGTGTTGATCACCCCGCGGATGGCGCCGAGCATGATCAGCCCTTCGCGCACCCGATCGGCGAGGCCGGAGGGAGATCGGTCGGCGCTGTGACTGAATAGCCCGGTGATGGTGAGCCCGCCGCGCGCCGCGGCCGGAAGCTCCTCCCACAGTCTCAGGCTCTCGGTGAACGGGATCAGTCGGTCTCCGCGCCCGTGGATGAGTCGGGTCGGCACCCGCACACCCGCCAACGCGGCCCTGGGCTCGAGAAGGGGCTCCAGGCGCCGGCACGTCTCGGCCAGGCGCAGCGCGATGTCCCGCCGGGCAGCCGGGTCGGGGCGCGCGACCGTGGACGGTGTGGCGAAGAGATCGTACAGGGGTCGGCGGACCTGGGGCAGGCCGGCGCGGAGCTCTTCGATCATGCCGTTGTGGTACGGCTGCCAGGCCGACACGCGTTGGTCGCTCGCGGCGACCGCGAGCCGATGCAGCGCGCCCGCGACGTCCACGGCGTCCTCGTACCCCGGAACGAGGGGCAGGTAGTTGCTCCCCACGATCCACCCGCCGTACGGGTCGGGGTTCAGGCTATAGTCGACCCCCGCCCAGTCGTGGTCGCCCGTGAGCTGGCAGACAACGGTGCGTTCGAGGCAGCAGTAGGCGCCGAAGAGAACGACTCCGGCCAGCTCGGCGGCCAAGTCCTCGTGGGTGGCGGCGATGGCTACCTGCGGAGCGCCGAAAGAGAAGCCGATCAACCCGAGCTTGCCGGATCCGACTTCGGGGCGGCGCCTCAGGACGTCGATGCCGGCGCGGATCGTGGGCACGGCCACACCGGGCGGGACCGTTAGGTCGCGCCACTCCGGAATCTCGGGCAGGAGCACAGCCGCCCCACTCGACGCGAGCGCGTTCGCGAAGCGCACCAACTGCGGGTGAAACCGGCCCATACGCGACACACCGCCGAGAGCGACCCAACCCGGCAGATCCCCTCGGTGCTTCGCCGGAAGCACGAGCGTCGCCTCGATCCGGACTCCGTCCCTCACGATCTCCGTCTCGTGAATCACCACGTCGGCGCCCGAACTCCAGCTCCGAGCGTATCGTGCGGTCCGCAGGGCGCCGCGTAGCACGGTGCCTACCCTCGATCCCCGCTCAGCAGGTTAGCCAAGAATCGGCGTCACGCGCACGAGGACGTTGGAGGACGCGGCGAAGAACGGGGTGCTCGGGCGGTCGGCGAGCCGGAGCTCCATGAGCCTGCTTCCGTCGCTGATGCGGCCACACAGCCGCACCACCTCCGCGGGTCCTGCCACGCACCACACGCGCTCACCCAAGGAGGGAATGCGCCCAGATACGGCCTCCCAACCGGGTTCCGCGACCCCGGCGATCCGCACGCTGTCGCGCGGCACACGTGATGTGTCCTTCTGAGGCACGAGGTCGACCTCTCTGTCCGGGATGCGCTTCACGACAGTACCTCCCCCCGGCACATGGCCGGGGAAACAAGGGCCGCCCCGAGCGAAGCTCGGGGCGGCCCGACCCACATTGCGAGTGGGTGCCCCTCGCATCCCTGCGGACGCGAGAAGTCCAACTAGATGGTCACGACGTTCTCAGCCGCGGGACCCTTGGTGCCCTGCACCACGTCGAACTCGACGCGTGCACCCTCGGCCAGCGTCTTGAAGCCCTCAGCGCGAATCGCGCTGTGGTGGACGAAGCAGTCTTTGCTGCCGTCCTCGGGTGTGATGAAACCGAATCCCTTCTCGTCGTTGAACCACTTTACTTTGCCCTTGGTACGCATCGAAGCGCTCCTTGGATGTGCGAGTCGGAGCTGCGATGACGCGTTACCGACTGCCTTGTTGTGCGCGGACAACTTCCGCGCCAGCGTGGCCACCTGGCCACAAAAGAAGAGCGACGACCTCGCAAATGAGACCGTCGCCGTCATTCGAGTCTTGGAACCCCACTTTGGGCCGTGCACGAGGCTCGCGGAATTCCGCCTTGCTGTCAACCGAGGGCTGCATCGAAGGACACGACGGCGCCGCCCCTCACGCGCACGCGGACGCCGATTGGATTGCAGCATACCTCGCAGTCCTCCACGTACTCCTGATCGGGCACGCTCAGGTCGACGAGCATCGTGATCGGCTCGCCGCAGTGAGGGCACTCGAAGCCGTGCTCGGTCAGTTCGTCCACGGCTCGCATGCTCCCGATGATCGATCGAATCGCCTCTCCCACATAGTAGACCGCACCCCTATCTGTACGGAATCTCCCCACACACGGAGGAGCGCTGCATCAAGGCGATCGAGACGAAGCCCTCCGTGGCCGCGCACGGCTCGACGCACCACGCCAACTCGCAGTTCCTCGTGCAGAACGACAAGGGCGAGTGGGAGACCATCGCCCGTCTCTCCGAGTTCGCGTTCGGTAAGGTGGGCGAGGTCGTTCCTACCGACGCCTGCCGCGTGGCGCCAGCGAACTCACGCGTGCGCTGGGACATTCACTACTACCCGGACGGCAAGGCGGTTCAAGACGATCAGGTCGAGGTCGCCATTTGGTACCACGACGAGACGTTCAACCGCGAGGCCTCATATCCGCAGGACCTGCGCTCTTACGCCCTCAAGGGCGGCGACTTCGACATCCCGCCCCATGGCAAGCTGATGACGCAGGGCTTCCAATCGTTCGATCACCCGGTCCGGATCGACAGCTGGCAGCCGCACCTGCATCTGCGGGGCGTGGCCATGTCGATCGAGGCGTTCTATCCGGAGACGGGCAAGCGCGAGATGATCAGCATGGCCTCCACCTGGAACGCCGGCTGGAACCTCAGCCACATCTACGAGGAAGGCCATCAGCCGATGCTGCCTGCCGGCGCGGTCCTCATCCTGACCGGCTGGTACGACAACACCGAGAACAACCCGCGCAATCCGGATGCGGATCAGTGGGTGGGCATGGGACAGCGCACGACCGATGAGATGTCCCACGCCTGGATCGCGGTCACACACTTGGACGAAGAGGGCTACGAGCGGCTGGTTGCGGAGCGCGAGAGTCCGCCCGTGGTCGACAACGGAGGTGCCCGATGAACGCCCGGCAAGTCGTATCCGGAGCCCTCGCGGCTGCGATGCTTGCCGCGACGGGTGCCTCGCTCGAGGCACAGCTGCCTCCTAACCTGCGGGACTACCCGCTCGCGACGTTCCACAAGTCGGGTGACCTCGTGGCGCCCTTCTTCGACGGGTTCTACGACAATGGCGACGGCACCGTCACCTTCTCGTTCGGGTTCATGAACCGGAATACCGAAGAGATCGTCGACATCCCGCTCGGGCCGAACAACTTCATCGAGCCCGCGCAGTTCAACGGCATGCAGCCCTCCCACTTCCCCGTGTACGATCGGGGTGGGCTCATAGGGAAGCGTGAACGCGGATCGTTCGCGGTGACGGTGCCGGCCAACATGGCGGGCACGGAAGTCGTCTGGACGCTGACGCACGCCGGCCGCACCTACGCGGTGCCAGGTCGAACCGGGACGATCGCGTACGATATGAGCACGGGACCCGCGGCCTTCGGGTCGCTCCCGCCGGCAGTGCGCTTCACGGCGGACAGCCCGATCTCCACGAACCGCGAAGGTGTCGTGGCCGAGCGGGTCACGGCGAGGGTCGGCATGCCGGTGACGCTCTCCGCGTTGGTCCAGGATCGCGGCGAGTGCGCGCCCTACGCCGCAGATCTCGAAGGCAAGATGGTCTTCCCCGTCAACGCCACGTGGATCCTGCATCAGGGTCCGGCCGCGGTCGTCTTCTCGATCGAGACCGAAAAGATCGAGAGCGAAGGCTGGGGGGTCGCGACGACCCAGGCCACGTTCTCGGAGCCGGGTGAGTACGTGATCCGCCTGCGTGCCGACAACTTCGGCGCGCCGGACAGCAAGTTCGACAATCAGTGCTGCTGGTCGAACGCGTACGTGCCCGTGACCGTGACACCCTGACGACCTTGTCGAGAGGCGAGGGCTCCGAACCGCAAGGCTACGGTCCGGAGCCCTCGATTCACATGCGCAACGTCTCTTTCGCCAAGCCCGCCCCTGTGTCCGCGTGGTGCCAGAAGTGCCAGAAGTGCCAGAAGCTCGTGGCTCTCAGGAATCTCCGTCCGTGGCCCGAGGGTGTGCTCGCGGTCGGTGAGTGCCCGCAGTGCCACGCCAAGCTCGCCGCGAAGAAGCCGATCGAGTGTGGAAGCACCTTACCCGCCGCCTAGGTCGCTCATCGCGTGCACTGAGCGCTCATGTCGCGCTGCTCCGGCGGCAGGATCGCCAGTCGGATCGATCGGTTGGCTACCGTGCTCATGATCTCGTGCACAAAGCGGCCTACGCGCGCGGAGTGGTCGTAGTCGATGTACTGCGGCTCGTCGGTCGGCATGTGATAGTCCATCGAGTAGCCGGTCGAGAAGTACGTCACTGGGATCGTGCGCCGAAAGTAGCTCACCTGATCGCTCCGGCAGAAACGGTTGAGCGCGTTGGTGCGGTCCCAGGAGTAGTCGATCGCCATGGTCTCCTCACGCACCGCGTTGAGTGAGTCGATCGCGTCACCGAACTCTGCGGAGAGACGCCGGGCGCCGAGCATCTGCACCTGTGCCGGGCCGCCGAACCGGACGTCGGCGACCCCGCCGTTGCCGAGCATGTCCATGTTGTGCGCCGCCACGATCGAGTCGAGCGGTAGGGTGGGATTGTCGGTGAAGTAGCGCGAGCCCACGAGGCCGGCCTCCTCGGCCGCGTGCGAGATGAAGATGATCGAGCGCCGCGGGGCCGGGCCCGCCGCGAACCGCTCGGCGATCTCGAGGAGCACTCCGGTGCCCGACGCGTCGTCGTCGGCTCCGTTCATCACGGTGTCGGGGCGCGGCGGACGAATGGCACGCGCGTAGGCGATGAGCGAGTCGATGCGCGCCTGCTGCTCCGGGGTGGGCGCGCCCGGACGATCGTTCGCGCCCTGCGGCCGCATGACGCGGTTGAACGCACGCAGTGCGTCGTGGTCGAGGGCAGGACCCTCGACTAGGCCTTCGTGGTCGTTGTGCGCGCCGACCAGAACATACTGGCCGCGGAGGGCGGGATCTGACCCCGGCAGGACGGCGATCACGTTGCGTGCCGGATACTCCGGCTGAGCTCCCTCTACGGGCACATCCTGGAAGTACCCGCCGCCCTCTCCCGCGGGCTGGAGCCCGAGTCGCCGAAACACCGACGCCACATACTCGGTGGCCATCCAGTTTCCGCGCGTGCCCGCTGCTCTGCCCGCCATCGAGTCCGCCGCGAGTTGGTAGATGTGCGTGCGCAGGTCGTCCGCCGCGATGGCCGGTTGGGTCGCTCTGGGCGCCCACGTGAACGGCCCCTCATCGGGCCACACCCTGGGCGGATCGGCGGCCTGCGCGGCGAGCACATGCGCGCCGAGGGCGCAGCTCACGAACGACAACGCGACGGCCCTCGGGATGAGGAGTGGGCGGCGGAACGTCATGAGGATGGGCTCACGGGCTAGGGGCTCGGTCACACGCGGTCGCCCTTTGGGACACCAAGGCCCGGCAGCTTGTTCGTCCTCTGCCTGGGGCCGTTAGCCCTGCTCCCAGATATGCGCGCCGATGATCGCGCCCCGGCCGATCCACTGGTGCACGATCGCCGCCACGGTCTCCCCGAGGCCTTCGAGGTCGTGGGGCTTCTGGTGGACGGCAAGCGCACCCAGCTCGAGCGCGCGCGCCTCATCCTCGGGCAGAACCGAGCCGGTCAGCACGACCACCGGGAACGGCCGCGGAGTCAGGTGCTCGCGAATCCAGCGGAGCACCTCGAACCCGTCGAGCTCAGGCATGTAGAGATCGAGGATGACGAGATCGGGTGTCGCGTGTGCGGGAGGGTCCTGAAGTGGCGCGATGCCCTGGAGATACGCGATTCCGTCCACGCCATTGTCGGCGATCTGGACCTCGAGCCCGGGGTGGGCCCGGCGAGCGGCGACTCCGACGAGAAGCGATTGGTCACGCGCATCCTCGATGACCAGCAGCGTGGGACCACGCTCTCGCAAGGCTCTTTCCCTCCCTGGGATGCCGGGTATGGCCTTTGGGGGGGCCATACTAACATGTGTCCGTGCGGGCCGGTCGGGCCAAGGTTTGGACTGGCGGCCCCTCTTGGGCCGTCTCATGATTCGGCTCCGGACCCTCGGGTCCGCGTTCGCGCCACATCCGGCCAGTGAGGCTCCCCTGCGCATCCGCGTCGCCGCCGAGTGAGCATCCCATGGGTCCCCAGGGCGCTGGCGCTGGCGCTCGCCGCCTCGTCGCTCACGCCGTTCGCGTCGGCCTGCGCCCAGCAGAACATCCGCCGACTCGACATCTCGGAGCCGGTCACCTACTTCACCGCCGAGGCTGCGGCCGACGCCGGGGGCAACGACGGGGACGCCACCCTGGCGCTCTGGGCGCTCGGCGCGTGGGCCGGGGTGGTCGATCCTGCGGTCATGCTGCGCCCGGGGCCCGAGGCGACCGCCACTCTGCGCGTCTACTGGGTCCCCGCCGGGGCGGGGCTGTACGGCGAGATGCGGAGCCGCACGGTGGATGGGCGTCTCGCCGCCGATGTGTTCGTGCACCCCGACACCGATGCGCTCGGCGGAGACATCGCTCGCCTGGCCCGAGAGGACCCGCTCTTCCGCGACGCGGTCGTCTACCTGACCTGCGTACACGAGCTCGGGCACGCGTTCGGGCTAGGGCATACCGCAGCGTTCGCCGACATCATGTACTCGTTCCAATACGGCGGCGACATCGTCGCCTACTTCATGCGCTTTCGTGAGCAACTCGATGCGCGCGAGGACATCCGCACGGTGTCACCGTTCTCGGTGGACGACGCTCGAACCTTCCGGGCGCTGTACCGCTAGCCGCAAGTCGTGGACGCGCCGGACATTGCGCGGCACGAACCCGCGGACTAGATCCGCCAGTGGGCGGCTGGATGCGCACCTGACCACAGGGAGGAGATCCATGAGCAAGCTGCATGTCCCCTTGGTAGTGACCGCGCGTGCTGCGGCGCTGTCGCTCGCGCTCGGACTGCTTTCCGCGAGCTCGGTGTCTGCCCAGCAGCCACGCACGCTCCTCGGCACGCCGTGCACCGCGTCCGCCGACACCCCCGTGACCGAGCCGGAGACGGGGCGGACGTACCTCCTCGACTACCCGTGCGATCTCCGCGCCGGTGAGGATGTCACGTTCATCCTGAGCCTGCACGGGGCGGGATCGAGCGGCACCTGGCAACGACGTTACTTCCCCGCGTTCGACCAGAAGGAGCGCCATCGTCTGGTGATCGCTGCGCCGTACTCGCCGACGCGCGTTTGGTCCGAGGGGGACGACGCCTATCTCCGCAACATCGTCACTTCCATCGTGAATGAGGTCGGGAGCGAGAACATCCGCGCGTTCTGGCTGGCGGGGCACTCGCAGGGCGGCCTGACGTCTCGCCGCCTCGTGTGCACGGACTTCTTCTCCGCCAGGGTCGACGGCTTCCTGAGCCTGTCGGGCGGACGGGTAGGCGGAGGCGCGGAGCGCGCGACCGGCGCGGGACGGCCGCGTCAGGCCAGCGAGCCGCCCGCCGCCGCGCCCCCGGCGGCACCCGCCGCCGCGCCCGCGCCCGCGAGTGACCCCAGCTGCGATTTCTCGCACATCTTCGCCATCGGCCAGCACGACATCGCGTCCCTCCCCTCCACCTCCAGTGTCGCCCAGCGCTACCGCTGCGACGCGCGCGAGCGCCGGCCCGATGTCGTCGATACCCAGCCGGGCCAGGTCCACGACGGAGGCCGGCAGAACCCCGGCTCGCGCGCGTGGGGACTGCTCCCGAGGCCCGGGTCGGCGGAGGTCTTCGTCTATCCAGGCTGCGACGACGGGCGCGTGGTCGCCGACGTCGTCCGCCTCGACAAGGGCCACACCGAGGGCCTGGAGCCCGCCGTCACGGAGGCGCTCGTCGGCCTGATGGTATCCGCGGCGGGCGGGAAGATCGCGAACATGGCCGCGACGCAGACGGCGGTGCCCAACGACTACTCGGATCCCGCGTCGTGGCTCTGCCGTCCGGGGCGGCAGGATGCCTGCGCCGTGGACCTGAGCACCACGGTCGTGCGGTCCGATGGCACGCTGTCGCGGGAGGCATGGAGCGGGAACGCGTCTGCGCCGATCGACTGCTTCTACGTCTATCCCACGGTATCGACCGACACCGGCATGAACAGCGACATGACGCCCAACGAGGCGGAGCTGCGCGTCGTGAATCAACAGTTCGCCCGTTTTGGGTCAGTCTGCCGGCTCTACGCTCCGAACTACCGTCAGGTCACGCTCGCGGGCCTCAGGGAGCGGCGCACGGGCGGCACCACCAGTCTCGACCAGGGCCTCGCCTACGACGACGTGCGGGATGCCTTCCACCACTACCTCGAGCACGACAACGGCGGCCGGGGCTTCGTGCTCGTCGGCCACTCGCAGGGCTCCTATGTGCTCACCTCGCTCGTCGCACAGGAGATCGACGGCCAGCCCATCCAGGACCGCATGGTGTCGGCGCTCCTGCTGGGCGCCACCGTGCCCGTCGCTCGCGGCGGGGACGGCGGCGGAGCCTTCCGCACCGTCCCGCTCTGCCGATCCGCGTCGCAGACCAGCTGCGTGATCGCGTTCTCCTCGTTCCGCTCGACCGCGCCTCCGCCCGCGAACACGCTGTTCGGCCAAGTCGCGGACCCCGCCCTCGCGGCGGCGTGCACCAACCCCGCGGCCCTCGCCGGCGGGAGCGGTGAACTGCACGCGTACCTTTCAACCACCGGCGGCACGATCGTCGGAGGCGGTAGAGGGGGCCCGCGTCCCTGGGTCGCGTCCGGACCCGCCATCGAGACGCCCTTCGTGTCCGCTCCTGGGCTCCTCA
The DNA here is from genome assembly GCA_009692205.1 of Gemmatimonadota bacterium. GTDB lineage: Bacteria > Gemmatimonadota > Gemmatimonadetes > Longimicrobiales > Gaopeijiaceae > UBA2982. The sequence continues at coordinate 41,948 of SHZR01000008.1, forward strand.
CCGCAAGGTGCGCCACCAACGAGAACGCGACCTACCTCGAGGTGACGGTTCACGGTGATCCCGCGGACCGGCGCGCGGACGACATCACAGGCGATCTCACGGCGCAGTGGGGACTCCACCTCGTCGACGTGAACCTCGCCATGGGCAACCTCGTCGCGATCGTGCGCGAGCAGACCGCGAGCTGGCAGCGAACGAGGTAGCGCCGATCAGGAGCCCGCGAGCAGACGCGCGACCGTGAGGTGATAGACCGTCTGCTGGCGCTCGTAGATGACGAGCGCCATGCCTTCGCTCTGTGTCTCCTGGAGCACCCCACTGAGGATCGCTCCGAGCTCACGCGATTTGCGCGCTGACACCGACTCGAACGCCAAGTCGACGAACCGCTCCATGTGAGGGCGGAGTTCCGGCGGGACGTCCGCGAGGATCTCCTCGGGGCGCTCGGCGGGAGGGGCGAACGCCGCGTAGGACACGTCGACCGTCACGCCGAACTCGTGGGAGCTGACTCCAGCGGCGGCGTTGGCGTTGTCCTCGCGCAGCTCCTCCTGACGGTCGGACGTCCGCAGTGCGCTCGTGATCTCCAGCCGGTACGGTGGCAACTCGAGCGCGGCGAGGCGCTCCTGGAAGCGCTCACCGACCACCGCGAGCAGGGTACGCAGATCGGGCACCACGTATGCCGGTGACGAGCCTCGTCGCACGATCCAGTGCGCGGTGCTGTCCTCGAGCTCGATGAGGCGGCCGGTCGCGACGAGCGAGTCCCTGATCGCATCGCTGGTCACGCGCACCGCGATCGCGCGCGCTCGAGCCACGTGCACCCCGTTCTGGAAGAGACGCAGCGCGTCTTCCTCGGCAGGCGTCATCACGGGCCGGGGGCCGAGGATGCGGTCGGCCCCATCCGCAAGACGGTCCGCGCGTCGGATCGTCTCGGCCATCACGCGCTCGACCTCTACGAGTGTCGCGACCTGAGCAGCCTGAACTGCTGCTAGGCGCTCGCGCTCCGCGCGGCCGCACGCCGACAGCGACAGGACCAACAACAACATGGGCGTTCGCATGGGGTCATCATGGATGGCGGCCCGCCGGGCGTCCAGCACGGGCCCGCCCGATCCTACAGAGCGGACGGCGGCGGCGCCTTGCCGACGCCACCCCCCGCGCGCGACAATCACCGCCCCCACAATCGGGCCAGGCTTCGTGAATCAAGATTTCCGCGCAAAATCCACCCTCGGTGTGGCGCTCTCCGGCGCGGTCCTCCTCACGCCGTTCACCATCAACCACGTTGAGCAGGGCCGGATGCTCCTCGCGGCGGGGACGGGGATCATCGTCGTGGCCCTCGCCGTGCTCGCGTGGCGCGGGAGCCAGAACCGCTATAACGCCCTGGTCACGTTCGGCGCACTCACCCCGGCCATGCTCTTCTTCCTGGGTGTCTCCCTCTACGAGCAGGGGGTGATCGGCGCGCTCTGGTGCTTCCCCGCGATCCTCGCCTTCTACTTCACCCTGCCCGAACGGCTCGCGTGGACGTCCAACGCGGGGCTCTACGCCGTTGCCGTACCCTGCTCGAGACGACGCTCGAACAGGCCATGGAGCAGTCGCGGCGCTCAGGGATCCCCATGACACTCCTGGCTCTCGATCTGGATTGGTTCAAGAGCATCAACGACAGTCTTGGGCATCAGGCCGGAGATGCGGCGCTGCGCGGTGTCGCCGACATCTTGCGTGCACGCATCCGTCGCAGCGATCGCGCGTTTCGCATCGGCGGCGAGGAGTTCCTGACGTTCCTCTATGGAGCGGACGCAGAGCGCGGACGGCAGATCGCTGAAGATCTCCGCAACGCGGTGGCGTCCAAGCCGCTCGTCCCGGGACGTCCGATCACGGTGAGCATCGGGGTCGCCGCCTACTCCGGCGACCAGAACTGGGAGCAGTGGCTCAATCGTTGCGACCAGAACCTCTACGGGGCGAAGGCGGCAGGGCGAAACGCAGTCGTCGGGTGAGCGCTTCCGGAGGCAACGGCACGTCTACATCCTACCGGCTAGGCCGGTAGCTCCTCGTGTCTCGTCCCTCTCACCACCTCCCCGACGGGCGCTTCCGGAACCCGTGGCCCGAAGCAGCCGGCGACGACGCCATCCGCCGCAGCGCCGGTAGGATGATGCGGGAGTGGTTCTCGACGTCGCTTCCCCCGGACCCGACCCCGAAATCCCTCCCCGTCGGCCCAACCGACCTGGCCGTTCCGGCCGCGGTCGACAGCGAGATGAGGATCACGTGGGTCGGGCACGCCACGCACTTCATCCAGCTCCCCGGGCTGAACCTCCTCACCGACCCGATGTGGTCTCGGCGGGCCTCGCCCTGGACGTCGACCGGACCAAAGCGATTCGTGCCAGCGACACCCCGGCTCGAGGACTTGCCCTCCGTCGACGCGGTCCTGCTCTCGCACGACCACTACGACCATCTCGATCGGAGGACGGTCCTCGCGGTTTGCGACCGCTTCGGCGCGGATATCCCGTGGTATACGCCACTCGGTTACCGCGACTGGTTCGCGAGAGCAAGCGTGCGGAACGTGATCGAGTGCGACTGGTGGGACGAGCGGGAGCTGCCCGGGGGACGGTACCGGCTCGTCGCCGCCCCGGCTCGCCACTGGACCCGGCGCACTCCCTGGAGCACGAACCAGCGCTTATGGTGCTCTTGGGCGGCGCTTCCTGCCGATGACAATGGCTTGCGCGTCTACTGGGGAGGGGACTCGGCCTACGCGTCGCACTTCCAGGAGATCGGCCGACGTCTGGGACCCTTCGACGCCTCGGTGATCCCGATCGGAGCGTACGACCCCCGCTGGTTCATGAGCGCTTCGCACATGAACCCCGAGGAGGCCGTGCAGGCTTACGAGGACCTTGGCAGGAGGGGTGCGTTCCTGCCGAGCCACTGGGGGACGTTTCGGCTGACGTTCGAGGATCCGCTCGAGCCGCCGCGTCGGCTGCGAGCCGCGTGGTCCGAGCGCGAGCTCGCGGAGCGCCTGCTACACGTACCGAGGCATGGAGAGACCGTGACGCTCCGGCCGGAATGAGACCACCCGCCGGGCCCCGCGGCGCCCAAGTCGCTCGCCCGCTTCTCCTTGGGCGCGACCGGGCTACATTGACTCCCCCGCCCCGGACGCGGCTCGTCCCGGGCCCAACTCGCCCCGCTCTTCCGCGCAGTCGGCCGCCTCTCGAGTGACGAACTGATGCTTCGCCGCACCGACGACCTTCGCATCCAGGACCTCCGCCCGCTCATCGCGCCGGCGATCCTCATGGAAGATCTGCCGATCACGGAGGCTCTCTCCGCCACTGTAGCGCAGGCGCGCGAGGAGATCGCGGCCGAGCTCTGGGGCCGAAGCGACCGCCTCTTGGTGGTGGTCGGGCCGTGCTCCATCCACGACACCGACGTGGGCCTCGAGTACGCCGGGCTCCTCGCACAGAAACGACGCGAGCTCGCAGACACGCTCCACATCGTGATGCGGGTCTACTTCGAGAAACCCCGCACGACCGTCGGCTGGAAGGGTCTCATCAACGACCCGAACCTCGATGGCAGCTTCAACATCAACGGGGGGCTGAAGGCGGCCCGCCGGTTCCTCTTGGACGTGCTGGGCCTCGGGCTGCCGGCGGGCACCGAGTTCCTCGATCCGATCACACCGCAGTTCTATGCCGACCTCGTGTCCTGGGGCGCGATCGGCGCGCGGACGGCCGAGAGCCAGGTGCACCGCGAGCTCGCCTCCGGCCTGTCGATGCCGGTCGGCTTCAAGAACGGCACCGAGGGAAGCGTGAGCGTCGCCATCGACGGCATCCTATCGGCCAAGAACCCGCACCACTTCCTGTCGGTCACCAAGCAGGGCGTCGCGGCGATCGTCGCGACCCGCGGTAACGCGGACTGCCACGTGATCCTGCGCGGCGGGCGCCACGGACCCAACTACTCGGCTGCGCACATCGCCGAGGTCGTGGAGTCCCTCGAGCGTCACCAGTTGGCCTCACGCCTCATGGTCGATTGCAGCCACGCCAACAGCGGCAAGGATCATCTCAAGCAGATCGTCGTCGCGGACGACGTCGCGAGGCAGGTCGCCGGCGGGAGCCACTCCATCTTCGGAGTGATGCTGGAGAGCTTCCTGGTCGACGGAGCTCAGAAGCACACCGAGGGCTCCCCGCGCGAGCGACTCGTGCGCGGCCAGAGCATCACCGATGCGTGCCTCGGCTGGGAGCGGACGGCTCCGGTGCTCGAGCGGCTGGCGGAGGCCGTGCTCGCGAGACGCGCTTCCGGCGGATAGCGTTTCGGGAGTCGCCATGGCCCAGTCTCCTCACGCGTTCGGACGCCCGACGCCGGACGCTCCCAACCCCGCCGCCACGATCGACGCCGCGCCGGGATCACGCGCCCAGGGCTGGCTGGAACAGGGGCGCTCGGAGGTGATCGCTCGTCACGGGATGGTAGCCACGAGCGACCCGCTCGCCGTGCAGGCTGGACTCGAGATCCTCCGGCAGGGCGGCAATGCGATCGACGCTGCCGTCGCGGCCGGCGCGGTGCTCGACGTGACCTCTCAGAACGACACCGGAATCGGCGGCGATCTATTCGCGCTGGTCTGGGTGGCGAGTGAGCAGAAGCTCTATGCGCTGAACTCGGCGGGGTGGGCGCCCGCGGGATGGACGCCCGAGTTCTTCCGCGATCGCCTCGGCGTCGAGTGCATGCCGGGCTCGGGCGTGAACGCCTCCACGGTCCCGGGCGCGATCTCCGGCTACGCCGCGCTGCTCGATCGTTTCGGCAACTTCGGATTCCGGGAGACCTTCGAGCGCGCGGCCCGCCTCGCCGAGGAGGGATGGGGGCAGGCGGAGCGAAGGCATTCCGACCTCGTGGGCGCGGTGCGAGGACTGAGCGGCGATCCCGACTCGAACCGCACGTTCCTGGTCGACGGCGAGGCTCCGCCCCTGTACGGGCTGTTGCGCAACCCAGACTTGGCGACGGCGCTGCGCCTCATCCAGCGGGACGGTCGCGCGGCTTTCTACGAGGGTGAGATCGCCGACGCGATCGTGGCCAAGGTCCAAGCGAACGGCGGCGTCATGACGAACGCCGACCTGGCCGAGTTCCAATCCGAGTGGGTCGAGCCGATATCGACGAGCTACCACGGCTACGACGTCTATCAGCTTCCCCCTCCCGGACAGGGCTTCGCCGCCCTGGAGATGCTGAACATCCTCGAGGTCTGCGCGCCCGTGCACGGGATCGACCTCGCCGAACTGGGGCCGTCGCATCCCGACACCTGGCACTTCCTGGTCGAGGCTAAAAAGCTGGCCTACTCGGACCTCCAGGCCTACAACGGGGATCCCAAGTTCGCGCACGTGCCCGTCGATCGCCTGCTGTCGAAGTCGTATGCGGCGACGCTCTGCGACCGGATCGACATGAGCCACGCATCCGAGCCCTCCGTCACGGGAGGTTTGGACGGCGGCACCATCTACCTGACGACAGCCGACCGCTGGGGGAACATGGTGTCCCTCATCCACAGCGTGTTCTCTGTCTACGGCGGCCGCGCGACGGTCGCTCCGTACGGCTTCGTACTGCACAGCCGCGGCAGCGCATTCTCTCTCGACCCCGCGAGCCCGAACGTCGTTGCGCCGCGGAAGCGTCCCTTCCACTCGATCATCGCGGGGTTCGTCATGCAGGGCAGCGAGCCGCTCATGACGTTCGGGAACATGGGCGGCAGCGCGCAACCCGAGACCCACGCGCAGCATATCGTGAACCTCATCGACCATGGCATGAACGTGCAGATGACCACGGACGCGGCGCGCTTTACGCACAACCAGACCAGCAACGTGCTGGGCCTGGAGACGGCCCTGTTCGACCTGGTCGGACCCGCGCTCCAGGCCAAGGGACATCAGGTGCGCGCCGTGAACGGCGGCTCCGTGGGTGGATACCAAGGGATCCTGTTCACGCGCGACCCGAGCCTGCCGGCGCCGACGTTCGGGCCGGAGAGCATCGCCGAGGACCGTCCGGTCAACGGGATCTACCGCGCCGGATCGGACCACCGGAAGGACGGGCAGGCCGCCGGCTGGTAGGCGCCCGCAGAAGCCCGGCCTACCTCTCCAGCCGCGCTCCCACCAGCTGAGCGACCCCTGACAGGGTCGTCTGCGCGGCGTTTAGGCCCAGGCGGAAGTCCTTGTCTGAGAAGGTCGTGAACACGTCGATCGGCTGGTGCCAAGTCGGATTCCAGCCGGCGCCCGTGTGCATACCGCGCTCGTTCTCGCGCAGGCTGATCGCGGGCGTTAGGTCCATAAAGGGCGTCGAGTCGGTGTTGGTCATGTGGGGGCCGACCGCCGCCGGGTAGTCGGTCGCGTACCGCTCGTTCGCGTCCCGGAAGAAGAACGCGAGCCGCATCGCCTCGTCGGCCCGGAGAGCCGTGGACTGGAACTCGATGTTCACGTCGGCCTCGGGGCGCTGCTCAGGATTCCAGGTGCCGTCCGCGCGGGGCATGCCGTGGTCCCACATCATCATGTCGTGCTGGATCATCCCGAGCCACAGGGGCTCGGGGTAGCTGCCCGATCCCGGAGGATCCTCAATCCCCTGGAGCCCTGCACGCTGCATCACGTAGGCCGTGGCGCCATTGAGCCCGGTCTCCTCGTTGTTCCAGAGCGCGAAACGGATGGAACGCTCGGTGACCACGCCCGGACTGTTGAAGATCCGCGCGAGCTCCATGACCAGGGCGGTGCCTGAGCCATTGTCGTTGGCGGCTTCGCCCCACCCGTGCCCGTCCATGTGCGCGCTGACGATGTACATCTCGTCGGGACGGGTTGCGCCGACCTTCGTGCAGTAGACCTCCGAGCGCGGGCCGTTCGTGTCGGGCTCGCGGTTGAGCTCACGTAGCCGCTCGTCCGGCTGGCGCATCGGGTCGGTGTTCACGGTCGTCGGACTCGTTGCGCCACGGTAGCGCGAACCACCGGGACCGAGCCGGACTTCGCCGCTCGCGATCGTCGGATCCGGGACCGGGCGGGAGGCCCGCGCCCGGAGAGCGGCCGAGTCGGCGGCACTCAGCACCCGCGGCGGTGGCGGATCGAATTCGTAGTAGAGGCGCTCCGGGACGCAGCCGTAGCTCTGGAGCTGCTGCTCGATCCAGTCGACCGCCCGGCGATTCCGCTCCGTGCCCTGACGCCGATCCCCGAACTGCGTGAGGCCTCGGATTGTTTCCTTGTAGCGATCGAGGTCGAGGCGCTCCACCAATGGCGCGATCGGATCTCCGGCGGCCTGCGCTGTGCCGGGTGCCTGCACGGCTGCGGGCAGGGAAGTGACGCAGCCGGCCGCAGCCAGCGCGAGAAGCAAGAGCGCATTCAGACGCATGTGGAGTCTCCGGAGGGATCTGGACGCCCTGAATTAGGCGCTCGCGCGGGCCGGGGCAATGCACGCCAGCTCGGCCGATTCGCGCATGGAGGGGCCCTCACGGAAGCGCCAGCTTGTTGGCACCTCTCACATAGATGGGGGCGCGCACGCTTGACATATATATGTCATTGATATATGTCTTGATGCATGCGAACCACCGTACGACTTCCGGATGATCTCATGAGAGCCGTCAAACGGAGGGCCGTCGACACCGGGCGCACGCTCACCGACGTGATCGCGGACGCTCTGCGCGCGGAGCTGAGCCGAGGCGCCGAGGTGCACCTGTTCTCGTCGGTCGAGCTCCCCACGTTCGGAGCCGGCGGCGTTCTTCCCGGCGTCGACCTCGACGACAGCGCCGCATTGCTCGAGCTCATGGAACACCGGGGGTGATCCTCCTCGACGTCAACGTGCTGGTGTACGCGCACCGCAAGGACGCGGCGCGACACGACGAGTACCGCGCTTGGTTGGAGAACGCGCTGACCGGCGCACAGCCGTACGGGCTCTCGGACCTCGTGTTGAGCGGTTTCCTCAGGGTGGTCACCCATCCACGCGTGTTCCGCGACCCCACGCCTGTGGCCGAGGCCTTGGCCTTCGTGGACGCGGTCCGAGATCGCTCGAATCGCGTGAGGGTCGAGCCGGGCCCGCGCCACTGGGACATCTTCCGGGAACTCTGCCGGCGCGCCGAGGCACGCGGCAACCTCGTTCCCGACGCCTACCTGGCCGCGATGGCCATCGAGTCGGGCGCCGAGTGGATCACCACCGACGGCGACTTCAGGCGCTTCGCAGGACTGCGGACAAGACACCCGTTGGAATGACCCTCAGCGCGCCCTGCCCTGATCTCACACGAGGATCGGCAGAACGCGCGGCTCGCTAAGCAGGCTGCCGGGATGATTGCCCTGGATGTCCTTCACCGCTCGCTCGACCTGCGAGCGCGTGCAGGGCATCGTGGCGATCGCGAACTCGGCGTGGTCGACCTCGTGCCGATTGTGGCTGACGGTGTCGATGTTGATGTCCTGTCGCCCGATGGCCGTCGCGACGATGCCCGTCATGCCCGGCATATCCGCGGTCTCGAACACGATGTGGTAGGGCAACCGGAGCTCGCCGAGCGGCCGCAGGCGGAAGCCGGTCGCGACCGGCCGCGGCAGCGCGTGCTCACCGTGACGCGCGAGGAAGACGATGTCGGAGACGATCGCGCTCCCCGTCTCGAGGGATCCGGCACCCTGCCCGATCAACACGATCTCCCCGGCGTACCGGCCGATGACGCGGATGGCGTTGGTCGCGCCGTCGATCTTGGAGAGGAGGTTGGTGCGCTTGACGATCATCGGCGTTACCGCGGCGTGCACGGAATCCCCCACGCGCTGGGCGTGGCAGATCAGCTTGATGACGCCATGCATCTCGTGGGCGAACGCCACGTCGCCTGCCGTGACGGTATCGATGCCCCGCCGCGGCAGATCCTCGAACTCCACGTCGAGTCCGAAGGCTAGACGCAGGACGAGGGTCAGCTTGTGTCCGGCGTCTCCGCCATTGATGTCGAGCGTGGGGTCGGCTTCCGCATACCCCTTGGCCTGCGCGTCGCGGAGCGCGGCGTCGAAGCTCTGAGCGTCGGACGCCATCTTCGACAGGATGTAGTTGCTGGTGCCGTTCATGATCCCGGAGATCGACTGGATCTCGTCACCGGTCAGGCACTCGTTGAGAACCTTGATGATCGGGATGGCGGCGCTTACCGCGGCCTCGAAGCCGATGCCCTTGCCGTGCTTCCGAGCCGTGCCGAGCAGCTCCTCGCCGTGCTTCGCGAGCAGTGCCTTGTTGGCCGTGACCAGGTGCTTACCGTGCTCGAGTGTCCCGCGCGTCGTAGCGAGGATCGCGGCGCCGCTACCCCCGATCGTCTCGACGACCAAGTCGATGCTCGGGTCCTCGAGAATGCGCTGAATCTCCGCGTCCGCTTGCTGCTGCGTCAGATCTGCACCGGCTCCAGCGTAGAGCTCACGCGGCAAGCCGTGGCGCCGGGAGGACTGCTCCGGAAACAGGTCCACGATGCGAGCCAACTGGATGTCCTGCCCCGCGCGTTCTCGGAGCGCGTCCCGCTGCTCGAGGAGGATGCGTGCGACGCCCCCGCCCACTGTGCCACAACCCAAGATGGCTACCCGAAATTGCATGCTCTGGCCCTGGGTCCTTGCTCGGAAATCCTACGGGCGCGAACATGGCGCCTCCTGAGCCCACAGCCAAGGACCACCGGACGAACATGAAGAGAGCCGCCGCAGGATTCGGAGTTGTCGCGCTGCTCGGCCTCGCGAGCGCGGCCCCAGCAAGCGCTCAGGCACTGCCCTTCGGAGGGTGGACGGGAACCATGACCCCCCCGGGTGGCGAGCCCATTCCCGTCACCTATGAGGTGGGCGAGCTCGACGGGGCGCTCGCGATCGTCATGCGCGCCCTGATGGTGCAGGAGGTGATTCCATTCCATGACGTGCGGATCGAGGGACCGGAGCTGACGTTCTGGTGGGAGCCTGGCATTCGCGTCGACTGCCGGCTGCTGCGGACCGAGAGCGGGAGCTTCGAGGGTTCATGCTCCGACGGGAATAGCGACAGCGGAGCGGGAGCGCTCACTATGGTGCCGCCGGCGGGGGGCGAGCAGTAGCAGGAACGGGACTCCCTCGGCTTCGGTCAGGGGCAGAGCACGAGATTGCCGCCCGCGTTCGAGTAGTCCAACACCACACCGTAGCCGAACGTCACGCTGGAGCGCCCGTAGATCCAGTCGCCGAATGCAACGGAGTCCGGCTCACCCATGATCGCGCGCACTTCCTCGCGCGTCGTGCCGCCGTGGATGCAGCCGAGACCCTGAGCCGGATCGACCGACGCGGGGGCGGATGGGGGCGCCTGCCCCGCCGGGGCGACGGTCATGCCTTCGCCGGTGCCGGGCTGCGCAGTGCTCGGCGATCGCCTCGCGAGAGCCAGGCCGGCGACGAGCGCAGTCACGACCAGCACGCCGCCGCCGGCGGCCCCTAGGACGAGTCTTCGGTCGCGCATGAAGGGAATCTAGGACACGGACGACCACAGGGAGTGCCGGCCTTCGACTCTCCGCGAGCCAGATCTACCGATTCCGCTCCTCGTAGCGCGCGCCGCCGAGGATTCCGCTCACGCTGCGGTCGTTGCCCTCATGACACGCGAATTCGTACATGAGGCCTGCGCTCCTCCCCATGTCGATCCGCACCGTCCACGGGCGCGACCAGACCGTCGCATCCTCGACCGTGAAGCGGTATTCGAGCGTGCCGTCGGACGTTCGCGTGAATCGCTCCGTGAGATGCAGGCTCCGGCCCGAGCCCCGGAAGGGTAGACGCCCGTCGAAGCCGACCGACTCCACGACCAGCGTATCCGCTTCCCAGTGGCCGCGCGGATCCCCGTACATGGAGGGTCCCGGGTCGTGGGGGCGGCCGTCCATCGGCACGATACGCGCGTTGTGGATCATCTCGGTGACCAGAACGACGTAGCCGCGCGCCTGCACGATGAGCACGTTGTTGTTGTACACGGTCGGCATCATCGGCGGGCCCGTGGCGGGCCAGGCGATGCAGCGATCCTGGAGGCTGAGATCCTCGGGATTGTCGTAGCGGGGGCCGCCCCGCCCCCCGCCGCGGCCTCGCCCCTGGGGCGGCGTGGCGAGGGGCGGAATGCGCCCGTCCGGCGGATCGACGATGAGCGACGTCCGCCGATTCCGGAGGACGTTGTTCTCTAGCTCCCACCAGTCGGGGCCCGCGGTCGAGAGCGCATCGGCGCGCCGCTCGATGGTCTGCTGCTCGTACGCGACCGCTTCATCCTCGGACAACACCTCTCTGCCCGCCCACTGCGTCGGCCGCTCGAGCGGCGTCATGGTGCCGTAGTTCCATACGCCCTGGAGGTCAGGGTCACCCCATGAGGTGCGTGGGGGCGTCTGTGCGTGGGTCGGAGGCGCGATAGCCGACGCTGCAACGGCGGCGGTCACGAACAGGGCGCGGACAAGGCGAATCGTCGACATCGCTCAGTTCTCCGCCTTCGAGCCCAGCCAATCCGCGCGGAGTTCTCGCATAGAGCTCGTGACGTTCAGGCCGGCCTCCTCGTACAGGACGACCTCGAGCCGCACGTCTTCGATGAGCGTCACACCGGCACGCAACGTCTGCCCGCGCGACTCGAAGGTCACGGAGATGGCATCGCCTGGATCATGTCGTGCGGTGATCTCCTCGATCTGATCGACCGACGTGACGGTCGTGCCATCCAACGCGACGATCACGTCTCCGTCGTCGAGGCCCGCGTCGTAGAGCGCCGTGCCAACGTAGACCGCGCGCACGACGACGCGGCCATCCTCCAGGCGGAGCACCGCCGGGCCGAACGTCGCACGGCCCTCGTTCTCGCGCCGTACGAGCACTCCCGCGCCCGCCAGCAGCGCCGCGTAGTCCACCACCTCGCGCCCGTGGATGTACCGAGCGAAGAAGTCGTCGGCAAAGCGTGTGTCGCCCGTGTACTCTCCCAGCGTGGCGCGGAGGTCGTCGAGCGTGTAGGGACGGAATGGCTTCCCGTACTTCACCCACATCGCACGCATGAACCCATCCAGGGAGCGGTCGAAGCGCGTACGCAGGGTCAGGTCGAGGCCGAGCCCGATCGCGGCACCCCACGTGTAGTAGGAGATGAACGTGTTCTGTTGGTTGGTCGGATCGATCGACGCGGCGGCGTCCCAGAACGGCGCCATGCGGCTCATCTCGACCACGCTGTTGTAGCGGCGGCCGGGCCCGTTGACCACCGCGTTGATCGTGCCGGCCAGCCCGCTGACGTATCGATCCTCCGCCATCAGCCCGGCGCGCGTTACGAACAGATTCGTGTAGTACTGCGTGAAGCCTTCGCCGAACCACAGCTCGTCCGACATGTTGGCGCGCTCGTAGTCGAACGGCTCGATCCCGGACGAGCGGATCCTCTCCATGTTCCACGAGTGGAAGAACTCGTGCGAAAGCGTGCCCAGCAGTCCACCGGCGCTACGCTCGAGGGTTCCGCTGCTCGTCAGCGACGTAGAGTTGCGATGCTCCATTCCGTCGCCGCTGGCCCACGGACCGTAGCACGCGACGAACGTATACGTGCCGAAGTCGTACGCCGGGAACTCCCCGAACACCGCGCTCTGTTCCGCCACGACGCGCATCGCCATCTCGGCGTAGCGGTCGACGTCCGCGTCGGTGCCGGGATCGTGCACGGCGAGCCGGATCGTCTGCTCCCTCCCGCTCGACGTCACGTTCCACTCGCGCAGCTTGAAGTCCGCGACCTCGGTCGGGCTGTCCATGAAGTAGTCGAGGTCGGGAGCGGTGAACGTGAACGGGTCGTTCGTCGGTTCGAGTTGGGTCGCGACGCGCCACGCGGATCCCGGGGGCGGGCGGAACGTCACGCGAACCGGGCGCGACTGCAGTCCTCGCGCGTACATGAAAGCCGCCGGGATGTTCAGGTGCGCGTGGCTGCGGTCGACGCCGGCGTACGTGCCATCGGCGAGATCGGCGAACAATGTGTACGTGATCCGCACCGTGCCGTCGTGCCCGCGCACGCCCCAGCCATAGGGATCGGGCCGCGTGGGGGTGAGCGCACGTCCGCTGCCGTCCGTCACGCGGACCGAATAGACGTTCTTGGCGAACTCGTGCAGCGCGTATCGGCCGGGCGACGACCGGCTCATGCGCACTTCCAGCGGGGCCGAAGAGAGGCCAGCGAACGTCGCCGTGATCTCGGCCTCGTGGTGCGCCGCGTTGGGAAAACTCACCTCGTAGGTCACCGTATCGCGCGCCTGCGCCAGCAGGGGCGAGGTGCCGGCCAGCAGCGCGGCGATCGCCAGGCGGGAGGCGGCCCCAGCGCACATGGATCTGCTGATGATGGCCGTGCCTCCTTCTCGACGGAGAGGCGGATCGAACCGTACGGTCCCATAGTATTGGCTGGCCTCACGAAGCCCGCCACCACCGCCATGCATCCTACCTCTACGTCAGACCTGACCGGCCAACGGCTCGGCCGAGCCATCCTGGGCTACCTGGCGATGGCGGTCGCGGTCGTCACGCTGTCTCCCTTTCGTTTTTCGCTCGAGCCGGTGAACAGGCTGACGGAGGTCTGGGGGACGTTCGATCTCGTCATGAACGTCGTCATGTTCGTTCCGATCGGCTTCATCCATCAGCTATCGCGCCCCCACGGCAAGCCCGCCTGGAGAAGCGCGCTCGTCCTGGGTGCTGCGCTCAGCGGGCTGATCGAGGCCGCCCAGTTCTTCACGCCCGGTCGCTATCCGTCCCTCTTCGATCTCGTGACGAACACCGCTGGCGCCGGCTTGGGGGCATGGATCGCCGGTCTCGCCCTCGGGCGGGCGGACGCGGCCCGGACGGTGCGGGCCTTCGCGGTGGAGCTTCCCCTCATGGGCCTGGTCTATCTCCTGGCCCCGCTGCTCTGGTTGGTCGGACTCGGCAGTGAGGGTGACACGCGTGCGTGGATCATCCTCCCCCTGACGGCGGCCGCCGGATGGATCATCGGGGCCGTGTTCACGGGGTTCGACCGAGCGCCGCGTTCCCGCATCCTGCTCGCGACGGCAGCGTGGCTCGTCGTCGCCCTGGTACCGGGCGCCTTTCGGTCGCTTGGCCTCACGTCGGCCGCCGCGGCCATGGGACTCGGCGCGGCGTGGATCCGCTCCGTGGCTCCGGCGCGGTTCACGCACGAGACGCATCGAGACGGAGCACCTCGGCGCTTCGAGTCGTCCACGCTGAGGCTCGTGCTGCCGCTCTTCATCGCTTACCTCGTCGTCTCGTCGCTCACGCCACCGGCCATTCCGGACGGCCGATGGTCGGGCACGCTGGCGTTGCTTCCCGCGGAACAGTCCGCGAGCAACGGCGCCATCTTCCGTGCCCTCGAGCACATCGCCGCGTTCACCCTCATCGGGTACGCCATTGCGGAATACCACGGCCGCTCGCGCGACCGATTCCGCACGGTCGCTCCTGCGGTCCTCGCGTGGGCGGCGCTCTCGACGGCTGCGTTGGAGCTGGCGCGAGGTTGGCATCCCGAGTACCGGGCGAGCGCGACCATGTTCGCGCTGACGTTGCTCGGAGCCGGGCTCGGCGGCTGGCTCTACATTTTGCAGCTGGCGCACGTGCGCGCGCTCACGGCACGGCAGTCACCCACGTAGGCTCCACGTAGACATCCCCGAGGAACGTACCGTGATCGAAAGACGCATCGAGATGTCGAGCGAAGAGGGCACGCTCGACGCGGCTCTCTTCCTGCCGACCGGCAGCGGCCCCTGGCCGCTCGTTGTCTTTTACATGGACGCCTTCGGCCCACGACCGGCGTTGACGGACATGGCCGGTCGTCTGGTCGAGGCCGGGTACGCCGTGCTCCAGCCCAATCTCTACTGGCGCACGGGGCCGTTCGCGCCTTTCGAGCCGAGCAAGACGTTCAGCGACCCCGGCGAGCGCGAGCGCGTGATGAAGTTGTTGAACTCGGTGCGCGTGGAGCAGGTCGTGGCGGATACGCTCGCGCTGGTGGGCGAGGTAGCAGGCGACCCGCGGCTCCGCGCGGAGCGGTTCGGCTGCGTGGGGTACTGCATGGGTGGAAGGATCGCGTTCGGGGTGACGACCGAGCTGCCCGATCGAGTCGTCGCGTGCGCAGCCATCCACCCTGGGGGCCTGGTGACCGATGCGCCGGACAGCCCACACCGGAAAGCCCGCCGGATCCGGGGGGTCGTCTACCTCGGGATCGCCGACGAGGACGGGAGCTGTTCGCTCGAGCACCAAGAGGCGCTGCGCGAAGCGCTCGGCGCAGCTGGAGTGCGCTACACCCTCGAGATCTACCCGGGCGCGCGTCACGGCTTCGCGGTCCCGGACCACAGCGTGTACGACGCCGAAGCGGCCGAGCGCCACTGGGCGCGCGTCCTCGCGCTCTTCGGCGCCGAGTTGGGCACGTAGCCGGCGCCCAGGCGCACGGCGGGTTGCCGAGCGGGCCGCCTGTCCCCAGAGTGGTCGCTCGAACGAAGCACCACCGAGCCAGGCCAGCGTGAGCCGGGCTGCCCAGCAATCGACCGGAGCGGGAGGAATCGTGGCCAAATATCAGAGCATTCTCGAGACCGTGGGCAACACGCCGGTGGTGCGCGTCAATCGCTTGGCGCCCCCGGGAATCGACCTCTTCGTGAAGATCGAGGCGTTTAACCCGCTCGGGTCCGTGAAGGACCGGCTCGCCCTCGGCGTGATCGAGGCGGGCGAGGCATCGGGCGAGCTCAAGCCCGGCCAGACTGTGATCGAGGCGACGAGCGGCAACACGGGCATCGGGCTGGCCATGGTCTGCGCGGCCAAGGGCTACCCGCTGGTTCTGGTGATGTCGGAGACGTTCAGCGTCGAGCGGCGCAGGCTGATGCGCTTCTTGGGCGCCAAGGTCGTCATCTCGCCCGCAGCGGAGCGCGCGGTCGGTATGATCAAGAAGACCGTGGAGCTGGCCGAGACCCACGGGTGGTTCATGACCCGCCAGTTCGAGAACGAGGCCAACGCGGACTATCATTCGCGCACCACCGCGCAGGAGATCCTGCGCGACTTCAAGGGCGAGAAGCTCGACTACTGGGTGACCGGCTACGGCACCGGTGGCACGCTCAAGGGCGTCGCGCGGGTGCTCAAGAAGGAACGGCCGGAGACACGCGTCGTGGTGTGCGAACCGGAAGACGCGCAACTGGTGGCCAGCGGCGTCGAGCAGACCCGTAAGCCCGATGGCTCGCCGGCGGCGCCGCATCCCTCGTTCAAGACCCATCCCATGCAGGGCTGGACGCCCGATTTCATTCCCAAGCTCACGGGGGACGCGGTCGCCCTGAAGCTCGTCGACCGCCTCCTGGCGATCCCCAACGCTGAGGCCATGAAGGGCAGCAAGGATCTGGCGACGAAGGAGGGCGTCTTCGTCGGGATCACTTCGGGAGGAACTTTCGCGGGTGCGCTCAAGATCGCGAACGAGGCTCCGAAGGGAACGCGCATCCTGGCCATGCTGCCCGACACTGGCGAGCGCTACCTGAGCACACCGCTCTTCGCCGACATCGGCGTCGACATGAACGAGGAAGAGATACGCATCTCGCGCTCGACGCCGTTGGCGCAGTTCCCCGTAGCCTAGCGGACTCCGGGTTCGTCAGCGTGCCGAGGTCCGCGAGTCCCCGCTGAGGGCGACGATCGGATCCAGGTGTGCCGCCCGGCGTGCCGGGATGTACACGGCGGCCAGCGCGACGGCGAAGAGCGCCGCGGCCACCGCGGCGTAGGTGGCCGGATCGGTGGCCCCGACGCCGTAGAGCTGACTGGCCATGACGCGACTGAGGAGGCCAGCCCCCAGGAGACCGAGGCCGATGCCGACCGCGGCGAGCATCGCACCCTGCTTGAGGATGAGGCCGAGGACATCCTCCGGCTCCGCACCCATGGCGGCGCGCACGCCGAACTCCGCGGTGCGCTGCGAGACCCCGTACGAGATCACTCCGTAGACCCCCACCGCCGCAAGCACGAGAGCGACGCCGGCGAACAGGACGAGCAGCATCATGCTGAACCGCTCACGCGCCACAGACGTCGACACGATTGCCTCCATGGTCGACACCTGCGAGATGGGCACGGTCGGATCCGAGGCCTGGATCACATGCCGAGCCGGCGCGACGAGGGATTCGGGGTCGGCATTGGTCCTGAGGAGGAGGGTCAGCATGGATTCCCTTCGATGCGGCCGGCTACGAACCGGTTGCCGAGCCGGGCCGGAGCCCCGAGAGTGATGCGTCCATATATCGATAGATCGACCCCTCCGGACCATCCCCGTGGCGCTCTCTTCCCGCATCAAGGCAGCCGACGCGGCTTTCGCCCCCGTCAAGGATTTCTACTTCAGCTCGCGCTACGCCGAGGCGCGTTTCGAGCCCGGCGTCTGCGACTTCACGTTCGGCAACCCGCACGAGATGCCCCTGGCGGGCCTCGTGTCAGCCATCCGTGAACACGCGATCCCGCACGACAAGAACTGGTTCGCGTACAAGTCTTCCGAAGAAGACCCGCAGGGCTTCGTCGCCGAGCACGCGGGGCGGGAGCTGGGCCTGGCGTTCGAGCCGGCCGACATCGCGCTCACGACCGGCGCGTTCGCCGCGATCCTGGTGGCCTTCCGGCTGGTGCTCGACGCCGGTGACGAAGTCGTCTTTTCGGAGCCGGCCTGGTTCTGCTACGAGCCCATGCTGCTCGCGGCGGATGGTGTGCCGCGAAAGGTCAGACTGACGGGCACCAACTGCGACCTCGACCTCGCGGCGATCGATGCCGCGATCGGACCCCGGACGCGACTCGTCATCGTCAACACGCCGCACAACCCCACGGGGCGCATCTACAGCCGCGAGACGCTCCAGGCGCTCGCAGAGCTGCTCGAGCGCGCCTCGAAGCGGATCGGCCACCGCATCTATCTGCTCTCGGACGAGCCGTACCGCCGGCTTCGCTTCGACGGCCGGAGCTTCGTCAGTCCGGCGTCGGTCTATCCCTGGACGTTCATCTCCTACAGCTACGGCAAGGTGCTGCTGGCACCTGGCCAGCGGATCGGCTACCTGGCGATCTCGCCGCTCATGCCGGCGCCGGAGCGCCGCGCGCATCAGGAAGCGATGTTCGGCGCACAGATGGCGATGGGGTGGTGCTTCCCCAATGCGGTGATGCAGTACGCACTGCCCGATCTCGAGACCCTGACGATCGATCGGGCCGCGCTCGCGCGGCGCCGCGATAAGCTGCTCAGGGCCCTCGACGATGCTGGGTACTCCACGGTGCGGCCCGAGGGCACCTTCTACCTTTGGAGCCAGTGGCCGAAGGGGGACCCCGAGCGCTTCTGGAACGCGCTCGCCGATCGCAACGTGTTCGTGATGCCCGGCAGCGTGATGGCCTCACCCGGCCACTTCCGCATCAGCCTGACCGCGTCCGACGAGATGGTCGAGCGCGCGCTGCCGCACTTCGCGGAGGCGGTGGGCGTCTAGCGGGCGGCCGTCGTCCGACCGGACGGGCCAGCCCTCGGCAGCGCATCCGCGCGGGACTGCGGGCGAAGGAGCCCGACGAGACTCAACGCGCGCTCCAGCGGACCGTCCGCCTCGAGCAGCTGCTGCCGCTGGGAGGGCTCGAAGGGAAGAGCGAGCGAGAGACCGTCGATCACCTCTTCGTCGGAGACCTCGGCGGGCGGCAGTTGCGCTTCAGGGAACGCGGCCCGCACGGCGTCCTCGGCCTGCCGCCTTCTGCGGCTGAGCAGCGCGCGGTCGTCCGACGCGACAAACTCCGGGATCGCCTCCACCTCCGCGAGCCGATAGAGACGGCTCTGGTCCTCGCCGAGGATCCGGAACTTGGTGATGCCGGTCAGCACGATGTTGTACCGCCCATCGGGCAGCAGCTCCGCCGCAATGATGAGACCCGCGCACCCGACCCCGTACACTGGAGGTCGGCCCTCATACTCCGCGTCGTGACCCGGCTCCAGCATGATCATGCCGAGAATGCTGTCGCCCGCGAGCGCGTCGGCCACCATCGCGCGATAGCGCGGCTCGAAGATGTGGAACGGTTGGGTGCTGTGAGGAAACAGCGTGACGTCCTGGAGCGGAAAGATCGGAATCGCGGCCGGAAGCGTCGCGGGGACGTCCGGGTCGGCCTGGGCAGCGACCGAGTTCGCCGTGCATAGGATGGCGACGAGCGCGATCAGCCACCCGAACGTCGTCGCTCTCATACCTCGCCTCTCGTTCCGTGGCCACGCGCACCCGCACCATCCTACCGCCCTGTCGGGCCACACGGCCAGGCGGCCGACGCGACGCGTCGCGGGGAACGCGGCCGCGCGCTAGGTTCTCGACTTCTTGCGATTCCGGCTCAGCATCCAAGGTAGAACGAGGCGATCATGAGGCGCTCCGTACGCAGGTCCGTCCGTACTCACGCGGGCTCTCGTCTCGCGGGCCCGGCGCTCGCAGCCCTGCTCGCGGCGGCTCTCGTGGCGCCGACCCGGGGGCTGCTCGCCCAGGGCACGCCGCTCACGGTCGACCACTACGTGCCGGTCGTGTCCAAGGCGCCCTCGATGGAGGGTCAACTCGCTCAGATCTACGTGCGGGAGCGCGTGCTGGCGGGAACCGCGCTCCGGTCTCGCGGCTTGGAAGGCCGCGTCGTGGTCTTCGTGCACGGAGCGGGAACGCCGGCCGAGGTCTCCTTCGACCCGCCTGGCGCGAGCTGGATGCAATTCCTCGCCGAGGCGGGCTACGACGTGTTCTCCATGGACATGACCGGATACGGTCGCTCGACCCGACCGCCTGCGATGAACGACCCGTGCAACCTGTCCGCGACCCAGCAGGCCGAGTTCGTGCCGACGCTCATCCCGGCGACGTGCGCTCCGACCTACGGCTTCGCCGCGACCACCATCGAGTCGGACTGGCACGATCTCGACGCGGTGGTCGAGTACGTGCGCGAGCTCCGCGGTGTCGAGCGCGTGCACCTGGCCGCGTGGTCGCTCGGCGGTCCGCGCGCCGGCGGCTACGCCGCGCGGCACCCGGAGAAGATCGCGAGCGCGATCCTGCTCTCGCCGGCGTACGGCCGCACGCGCTCGGCGGCTCCGCCCGCGCGCATCCCCGCGCCGGGATCCGCGATGACGAAGCAATCACGCGCGGACTTCGTCGCGCTCTGGGACCGTCAGGCTCCGTGCTCTGGCCAGGTCGAGCCCCGCGTGAGGGAGTCCGTGTGGACCGCCATGCTCGAGTCCGACCCCGTCGGAGCAACCTGGGGTACGGGCGTGCGAAGGGCCCCGAACGTGACCACGTGGGGCTGGTCCCGAGACGAGGTCGCCCGCCAGCAGACGCCCATGCTCCTCATCGCCCCTGCGACCGACGGACAGGTCAACCCCGAGCGCGTGAGAGAGCTCTACCAGGACCTCGGCTCGACCAAGAAGGTGCTCATCGACCTCGCGTGCTCCTCTCACAACGCCATGTGGGAGTCGAACCGAATGCTCCTCTACGAGGCATCGCTCGAGTGGCTGCGGGACGGCAAAGTGGAGGGCCTGGAGACGGGCGAGGTGCGGCTAGGGTACTGAGGCGCACGAGGGCTCGCTCCCTTCCTAGTGCATCCCATGAATCACGTTCCCCGCGTTCTGTTGGTCAGCTTGTTCGCCGCGGCTTGCGGCGGATCGACCGAGGATGCCGCGCCGGAGAGCGCGCCCCAAAGCACATCGGCACCTCCCGTGGCGACAGTCACCATCGTCAGCCCCATCGAAGGATCCTTCCAAGAGGAGACGAACGTCGTCGTGGTGCTGCGCTCGACCGTGCTGATCGTGCCAGCGGGCGACATGACGCCGGGCACCGGGCACCACCACCTCTACCTGGACGCGGACCTGGGCGACCCGACCGTGCCCGTTCCGGCGGATCCGGGCCGGATCGTCCATCTCGGGGACGGCTCGAACACCTATACCTTCGAGAACGTCAGGTCGGGCGGGCATCGCCTGATCGCCATCGTGGCGGACGGGGCGCACATCCCCCTGCAACCGCTCGTCGCAGACACCGTGGAATTCGTGGTCGAGTAGCTCCGAGGTGTGTTCTCGGGGCTCGCGCCCCTACCTTGGCGGAGGCCGCAGTCTCAATCTCGGCGCGCGGGAGTTACTCCCATGGATCGCACGCTGTTCGCGGAGTCGGGCATCTTCATGGACCTCGACGATGACGAGATCGAGGGCGTGGGAGAGATCTGCGAAGTCGTCGAGTTGAAAGCCGGTGAGCACGTCTTCCGAGAGGGAGACGAGGGCGATCGGCTCTACATCATCGAGAAGGGGGAGATTCGCCTCTCGCGCAACATCCCCGGCGTGGGGGAGGAAGCGATTACCGTGCTCAGGCGCGGCGCGTGTTTCGGCGAGATGTCCGTGCTCGACTACTCGACCCGCTCCACGGACGCGATCGTGCACTCGCGTTGCACCATGGTGACCATTTCGCGCGAAGATTTTCTGGAGCTCGTCAATTCCGACCGCGAGCTGGGGCACAAAGTGCTCTGGTCCATCGTGCGCCTGCTCTGCGCGCGACTTCGGATGACGAACGAATCGCTGCGCTCCCTCATGGTAATGGCGATGTTTTGACGGCCCCCAGCAGGGTCCCTAAGCTTGATCAGGATAGGAAGTCAACAACGGAGCGAACAATGAACGACTCGCGCAGGGTACTCTTGGTCCTGGCGGCCATGGCTGCCGCCCCGTCAGCGCTCGCCGCCCAAGACGACCACGTCCACGGCGCGCCTGTAGCGGGGGCGGTCGTGACGCCAGAAGTGCCGCTCCTGACTGCCGTCCTCGGCGACTTCTCCCGACCTGTCGACACCGACGTGCGCCTGGCGCAGTCGTACTTCGATCAGGGCATGCAGATGGTGTACGCCTTCACCTATCCAGTGGCCATTCGCTCGTTCGAGGAGGCGCAGCGCCAGGATCCGAACTGCGCCATGTGCGCCTGGGGCGAGGCGCAGGCCCGCGGGCCCTTCCTCAACAGCCGGATGACGAACGCGAACGCCGGCCCCGCGTACGAGGCCGCGCAGAAGGCCCTGTCGTTGATCGACCGGACCGACAGCCCCGTCGAGAAGGCGCTCATCCGCGCGATGTCCATCCGGTACGCGGAGGAGCACGATCAGGAGTTCCGAGCGGAGCTCGACAGCGCCTACAGCCAGGCGATGTCGGAGGTCTACCGTGCGTATCCGAATGATCTGGACGTCGGGGCGCTCTACGCAGAGTCGCTGATGCTGCTGAACACGGAGCGGGCGTTCTATCGGACGACCGACCCGTTCGTCCAGAGCTTCCACACCGTGCTCCAGGATGTCCTGGCCAAGGATATCAACCACCTCGGGGCCTGCCACCTGTTCATCCACGCGACCGAAGCGACGGACATCGCCTTCAAGGCAGAGGACTGCGCGGACCGGCTCATGACCGCCGTGCCGGGGGCCAGTCACCTCAACCACATGCCGTCGCACACCTACAACGTGATCGGACGGTGGGGGAAAGCCGTGCGCGCGAACGCACTGGCGTGGCGCTCCGACGAAAAGACTGCCTTCGGTGAGGGAGTCTCGTACGCGGGCACACACAACCTCCACATGCTCTTCTACGCCGGATCGATGGATGGTCAGGGTCAGGTCTCGGCGGCCGCGGCGGAAGAGTACGCGCGGCAAGTGAACGGTGGTGTGTTCTACCATTCTCTGGTGCTGTTCCGCTTCGGCGAATTCCAGAAGGTCCTCGCCCTGACCGAGACGCCCGAGCAGCCCATCCCGCTCGGCCTCTGGGAATTCTCGCGAGGCTACGCGCACCTGCGCACGGGCTCACCCGACAGCGCCGCCGTCTACCTGGCGCGGGTCGACGAGCTGGCGAGCACGACGCCGGACTCCATCAAGATGCGCAACCACACCGCCCGCCAGCTGCACGGCATCACGGGGGACATCCTGCGGGGCGAGATCCTGCGCTCCGAGGGCAAGCTGGACGAGGCGATCACGGTGTTCGAGCGGTCTGTGGAGACGCACGACGGCCTCCGCTACGACGAGCCCGAGCCGCTCAACTTCTCGCCGCGGCATTGGCTCGGGGCGGCCCTCCTCGAGGCTGAGCGCTACGCGGATGCCGAGCGTGTCTACCAGGCCGCGCTCGAGCAGCACCCGGACAACGGCTGGTCCTACTTCGGGCTCGAGAAGGCTCTGCGAGCGCAGGGGAAGAACGCCGAGGCCGATGCGGCAAAGGCGAACTTCGATCGCGTGTGGTCACGCTCCGACGTCTTCATCACTTCATCGCGGTTCTGATCGCCGGCGCCGGACGCCGGCTGCGATGAGGACGGAACGGCGGAGGAGCCGGGGGCACGCGAGTGCCGCCCGGCTCTTCTTCTTGGGGGGGCTGGCCGGGTGCGCGTCGGCGGTCCCGGAGGCGCCCGCGCCGTCCCCCGCTGGGCCGGCCCAGACCGCTTCCGCCGAGCCCGCAGCCGCGTACTTCACGGCTGAGCAGGCGACCCGCGGCCAGCGGGTCTTCACCTCGATCTGCTCCACCTGTCACGGACGCAACGAGTTCACCGGCCCGATCTTCGCCATGACGTGGAGGGCCGACCCCCTCGGAAACCTGTTTCAGCATATCAGCACCGCGATGCCGCAGGACCGGCCGGGGAGCCTTTCCGCCCAGCAGTACGCCGACGTCCTGTCGTACATCCTCCAGCTCAACGGCGGTACGGCCGGCGACCGGGAGCTGCCGCCGGACGAGGAGCTGCTGGGTAGGATGCGGTGGTGAGGTCGCCGAGCTAAGGCTCGCTCGACAACCATTGGGCGATCATCCAGTTCCCGGCCGCACGAAGCGCCGGCACGTAGGCCCCCATCATGTAGTGACTGAGCCCCGGGACCACCCTCATCTCGACCGGATGACCGCGCCCGGCGAGCACCCGATAGGCGTCCTCGGCCGGACCGAACGGAACCACCTCGTCGTCCGGGCTGTGGATCAGATAGAGGGGCGTTGCCATGCTCGCGACCTCCTCCTCGCCGGGGGACCCCGCCATGACGATGGCACCGGTGAAGAGCTCGGGATGGCGCGCGGCCATGTACCACGTCCCCCGGCCACCCATGCTGAACCCGGTGACGAGCACCCGCTCCGGGTCGATCGCGTGCTCATCGAGGACGTGCTCGACAAGAGCGAGAAGCGCGCTCTCGGAACGTGGCGTCGCCCAGCTCCGGTCGGGGACGTCGGGCGCCACGATCACAGCGCCCCAGGAGCGCAGCGCGGGCTCCACGATGGACTGCATGAACGAGCTGCCGTAGTACTCCGCACGCCCTCCCGGATGCAGCACGAGCACCAGTGGACGCGGGTCGCCGGCTGAGCCAGGATACCCGTCCGGCACCGAGATGGCGTAGCGCATGACGGAGCCGTCGGTGAACTCGAGCGCGGTCTCGGTCACGCGCGGAGAAGCCGTGACCTGGGCCCCCAGGGACTGCGAACCGGCGACTAGGAGGAGCGCCGCGTGCACGAGGCGGCGAGCGCTGGCAGCCGGGAGCGACATGCGGCGAGGTCTCGAGAGCTCGCTTAGCGCGCGCGGACGTACTTGACGGTCGTCGGGCTTCGCACGGGACCCGCCTCCGTTCTCGTCGTCGTCGTCCACAGGGTATCAGCACTCAGACGAAAGGTGTACTCGTTGAACGCGCCCGGCGCCATCGCCTCGGGGCTCTTCGCCACGATCGGGCGCCTCGTCATGATGCTACCCGACACCTCGAACGTCCCCGCGTTCGCGGTGAACGGATTCCACGCGGTGGCCAGCACCTCCGCGGTCACGGCCCCCGGTGGCAGGTCGGGACGAGGCCCCTCGCTCGTGACGAACGTGTAGCTGTAGTGCCTGCCCGAGAAGAGCAAGAGACCGGGCTGGGGCGACGCGAGAACCTGGGCGCCGCTCGTCACTTCGATGACCCGCCACACACCCTCGAGGCCCTGCGGGGCCGACTGACCATCGAGCCCCGCGGGGGCCAACAGCACGGCCACTCCCACGGCGAGCGCGGCACCCCTCATCCCGTCCTCCTGGTTGCCCGTCGAGGCGTATCTGGCGGCGCATCATGCCCGACCAGCCGGTGCCCCGCAAGGCAGAGCGATCGATCCGACCTCGTCGGCCTGCGACGCGGGCTACCTTAAGCGCTCGGCCCCTCTCGAGTGTCCCGGGTGACATGACCAAGACCGCCATGGCCTTCGCGGCCGCGATGCTGCTCGCCGCCGGCAACGCCCAGGCGCAGGAAGTCGATGGCGTCCCGCGCGTCTTCCTCGACTGCCGAAGCCAAGACTGCGACCAGACGTACTACCGCACCGAGATCGACTGGGTCTCCTGGGTGCGCGACCAGGCCGACGCCGACGTGTACATCATCCTGACCAGCCAGCAGACCGGCGGCGGCGGGAGGGAGTACCTGCTCGACCTCGAGGGGCGAGGCACCAACACCGACTTCGCTCTCGGTGCGCGGTACCGAACCGTCGCCACCGACACTGAGCGTGAGCGGCTCGACGGGATTGCGCTCACGCTCGGCCTCGCGCTCGCGCAGTTCGCGACGCAGGCTGGGTTCAGAGACATCATCGCCCTCCAGGGCACGAGGTCCGATGAAGAGGGAACTGGGGACGCGGGTGGTGGGCTCGTGTCGGCCGAGCAGGTCGATGATCCCTGGAACCTCTGGACGTTCAGAATCAACGCCAACGGAAACTACGAGGGGCAGTCGAGTCGCGAGGAGTGGCGGCTCAGCACCGGTCTCAACGTCGATCGCGTCACGCCGACCTGGAAGCAGAGTTACTCAGGGAATTTCAACCGCCGTTCCCAGACGATCGAGTTCGACAACCGCCCGGCCTTCGAGGACGACCGCCACGACTGGGGGGTCAACTGGCGGGTCGCCTACTCACTCGCGGAGCACTTCTCGCTCGGCGTGAGCGGCAACGTGGGCCGCAACACCCAGAACAACCAAGACATTTGGGGCCAGTTCAATCCGGCTGCGGAGTACAGCTTCTTCCCGTATGAGGAGGCGACCCGGCGATCCCTGACCGCGTTCTACGAGATCGGGCCGGTCTACCGGCACTACTTCGAGCGGACGCTCTTCGACGAGACGGCGGAGCTACGCGCGGAACAGGCGCTGACCCTGTCGTTCTCGCAGCGGCAGCCCTGGGGTACCGCTGGTGTGAACCTCCGAGGCTCGACCTATCTGCACGACCTGGGGACGAACAACGTCCAGCTCGACGGCGACCTGAGTTTCAGGATCGTGCGCGGCCTCGACCTGAACGTGGGCGCGTCATACGAGCGGGTCCGCGACCAGATCTATCTGCGCGGCGGCAACCTCACCGACGAGGAGCGTCTGCTGAGGCTCCAGCAGGAGCTGACCGAGTATCGCGTGGAACTGGATTTCGGCCTCACCTATCGGTTCGGTTCGCCGTTCAACAACGTGGTGAACAACCGGATGTAGGTCGGCTCAGTTCCGCAGAGCCCAACGCACGTCGACCGCAAACGAGTAACCGAGCGCGGCCAGACCCGCGGCCGTGACCGCCACCGCCATCCACCCGGGGATGATCGGCCCTAGGGCCACGAGCAGCACGACGCCCTGGATCACGCAGACGACCTTCCTGCGGAGGCTCGGCGGAAGCTCCGCGCCGAGCGCCGGCCACACCCAGCTCGCAGCCACGAACGCGTAGCGCATGAGCCCGATGAGCAGGACCCAGGGTCCGACCCTGCCGCTGCGCCATACGAGCACCGAAAGCGCCATGATGAGCGCGGCGTCGAGCTCCATGTCGAACCGCGCCCCGAAGGGAGTCTGACTCCCGGTGCGCCGCGCGACCCGACCGTCGAGGCCGTCGAGGGCCAGCACGACCGTCGCGAGCGCAATGACCCACCACTGGCCCGTCACTCCGAGCGCTCCGGGCTGGACCGAGAGCGCGAAGACGGGAATGGCAACCACCGCCCGCCCCAGCGTCACACGGTTGGCGGGACCGAGGCCGGATCCCGGAAGGTCCGCCGGAACGGTCCGGAGAATCAGGGCCGCCAGGAATCCGTACCCCACGATCCCGATCAGCGGGTAGCTGGCAGGTAGGCCCAAGAGCCACCAGCTTGCACCCACCGCTCCGAGCGCGGGAGCCAGGGCGAACCGGAGGTCACGCAGGGCTCCGCGCCCCCCGGCTGCGCCGCGCGCTCGGCCGCTGCGTTGCTGATCGACTATCGCCATGGAGTTCACGTTGGACATCGCCATCGCCCGACAGTTCTGGATCCGGTCGCCGGGTGTAGGAGAGATCGTCGCGGCCGACCTTCCTCCACGGCAAGAGGGCGAGGTCCTCGTGCGGGCGATCTACAGCGGCATCAGCCGCGGAACCGAGTCCCTCGTCTTCCGGGGCGAGGTGCCTGTTTCCCAGCACGACGCGATGCGGGCGCCGTTCCAGGATGGCCATTTCCCGGGCCCGGTGAAGTACGGGTATTCGAGCGTCGGCGAGGTGCTCGAAGGTCCGGACGGGCTCGCGGGAAGCACGGTTTTCTGCCTCCATCCGCATCAGGACCTCTACTGCGTGCCGGCGAGCGCCGTGACGCCGCTGCCGCCCGGACTGCCGGCGGGACGCGCGGTGCTCGCGGCCAACGCGGAGACCGCGCTGAACGCGGTGTGGGACGCGCGGCCCGGCCCCGGCGATCAGATCGTCGTGATCGGCGCCGGCGTCGTGGGGCTCCTCGTGGCCTGGCTCTGCGATCAGATCCACGGAACGGAGGTGCTCGCCGTCGACGTGGATCCGAGCCGCGCCGGTGCCGCCGCGTCGCTCGGCCTGTCGTTCACGACCGACGCGCCCATCGGTGCGGACGCGGACCTGGTCGTGCACGCGAGCGGCAGCGAGGCAGGGCTTCGCACCGCCCTCCTGGTCGCGGGCATGGAGGCGACCATCCTCGAGTTGAGCTGGTACGGCAACCGGTCCGTGTCGCTACCGCTCGGCGAGGCCTTCCATTCGCGGCGCCTGACGCTGAAGAGCAGCCAGGTCGGTCAGATTCCCGCCGATCGAGTCGCCCGGTGGGATTATCGCCGGCGCATGCAGGCCGCGCTCGAGCTTCTGCTCGATCCGCGCCTCGACGCTCTGATCAGCGGGGAGAGCGACTTCGGCGACCTGCCGCGCACGATGGAGAGGCTGAGCCGCGAGCCGACCGGTGTACTGTGCCACCGCATTCGCTATCCACACCCATCCCCTTCCCCACGAGTCTGAGATGTACAGCCTGAACGTCAGGGACCACTTCATGATCGCCCACAGCTTCCAGGGCGAGACCTTCGGTCCGGCACAGCGGCTTCACGGAGCGACCTACGTGGTCGACGCCACCTTTCGACGCGCCGAGCTGGACTCGGATGGCCTGGTCGTCGACATCGGCCGCGCGGGCGACGTCCTGCGCTCGATCCTCGCCGCCATGAACTACAGGAACCTGGACGACGAGCCGGCGTTCGCGGGCAAGAACACGACGACCGAGTTTCTCGCCCGGGAGATCTTCGAGCGCATCGCTCGCGCGGCCCGTGCGGGCGACCTGGGAGAGGGAGCGCGCGGGCTGGCCTCGATCTGCGTCACGCTCAACGAGTCGCACCTCGCCTGGGGAAGCTACGAAGGGACCGTGTGAGGCCCGAAGAGCTGCACTTCGTGGTCCCAGGTCCCCTCGACCAGCTCACGGGCGGCTATGTCTACGACGGCCGCATGGTCGCGGGCCTGAGGGAGCTCGGCTGGCAGGTCCGCGTCCACAACCTCAGGGGCCGATTCCCGGACCCCGACGCGATCGCCCGCGACGACATGGCAGCCACGCTGGCCTCGCTACCCGATGAGGCGCGGGTCGTCATCGACGGCCTGGCGATGGGAGGCTTGCCCGCCCCGATCGAGGCGCACGGCGCTCGCCTGCGCATTCTCTCGCTCGTGCACCATCCGCTCGCCGAGGAGACCGGTCTAGCCGCCGCGGATAAGAAAAGCCTAACGACTACGGAGCGCCGAGCCCTCGAGCACTGCGCGGGCGTAGTCGTCTCGAGCGCGTTCACGGCGCGGCGCCTCGCAGCCTACGACGTATCCGCCGACCGCATCCGAGTCGTCGTTCCCGGCACCGAGCCGGCCCGCACCACCGTGGGATCCCTCCCGGGGAAGCCGCCCATGCTGCTGTGCGTCGCAAGCGTGACGCCTCGGAAGGGTCACGACGTACTGGTGGCTGCCCTCGCGCGCGTGCGCGGCCTCGATTGGACCTGTATTTGCGTCGGAAGCCTGGATCGGGACCGGGGATTCGCCGACTCCGTGCGACGCGACGTCGCCGATGCCGGCCTCGGCGACCGGATCGAGTTCGTCGGAGAGAGAGAAGGCGATCTCCTCGAGCAGCTGTATCACCGGGCATCAGCCTTCGTGTTGGCGTCGCACTACGAGGGGTATGGCATGGCGCTGGCCGAAGCGATTGCGCACGGCCTGCCCGTGGTGAGCACCACCGGCGGTGCGATCCCCTTCACGGTTCCCGCGCATGCGGGCATCCTCGTCGAGCCGGGGGACGCCGAGGCGTTCGCGGATGCGCTGCGGACCCTTCTGACCCCTGGCACCACGACCCGGGGCGACCTCGCCGCCGCCGCCCGCCGCCATGCCGAAGAACTGCCGAGCTGGAAGGAGGCCGCCGAGGCCTTCGCGGTCGCCATCCTCGAGTTGACGCCGTGAGCGAGAAGTTCGACGCCGCCTGGCTGGAACTGAGGGAAGGGATCGATCACAGGTCCCGCGCCGCAGGCGCACTGTCCCTGCTGCGGAGCTGGTGGCCGGTGCGGGGAGCGACCGCCGTGCTCGACCTCGGTTGCGGCACGGGATCCAACCTGCGCTACCTGGCGCCTCACCTGTCCGGGCCGCAGCACTGGACACTGCTCGACCACGACGCCGACCTGCTCGCTCGCATTCGTGCCCCGCACCCCGACGTCACGATACGGCCGGTGCGGGGTGACCTGGCCATGGAGGGTCTCGCGGAGGTACGCCGCGCGCATCTGGTCACCGCATCGGCGCTGTTGGATCTGGTCTCGGACGCTTGGCTCCGTGCGTTGGTCGATGCATGCGCCACCGCCGGCTGTGCGGGCCTGTTCGCGCTCACGTACGATGGGATCATCGAATGGTCGGGCGACGAAGAGCCGCTCGACGCGGTCCTGCGGGACGCCGTGAACGATCACCAGCGGCGCGACAAAGGCCTCGGGTCCGCCCTCGGTCCGACGGCTGCCGTCCGGGCCGAGGAGCTCTTTCGCGAGCGCGGCTACCGCACTTGGCTGCTGCCGAGCCCCTGGCGGCTCGGTCCGACAGACGCCGCCCTGGCGCGCGCGCTCGTCGCCGGCTGGGCAGCTGCGGCGGCCGAGCAGCGCCCCGACGCGGCGGACGCGCTGCGAGGGTGGGCCGAGCGGCGGGACGCGGTCGTGGCGCGGGGAGATTTCGATCTCGTCGTCGGCCACCTCGACCTCTTGGCGCTGCCCGCTTGAGTCAACCGGGCCACGTGCGACCGTGGGTGTTGGCGGCGCGCCTCGCCGTCAGCGTGGTGGCGCTCTGGCTCGTCGCGCGCTTCGTCGACGTCGCAGCGGTGCTCTCGCGGCTGTCCGCGTTGAGCCCGGCTTGGGTCGCGTTGGGTCTGGCGGTTTCCGTGCTGCAGGTGGGCGTGCTGGCCTGGCGTTGGCGCCTCACGGCTGCGCGGCTCGGAATCGATCTTCCGCTGCGCGATGCGATCGGAGAGTACTACCTGAGCATCCTGCTCAATCAGCTCCTGCCGGGTGGCGTCGCGGGAGACGTCTCGAGGGCGTGGCGGCACGCGCGGGCGACGACGACGGGCCCGGCCGTTCGCGCGGTCATCCTCGAGCGAGCTTCCGCACAGGTCGTGATGACCCTGGTCGCCATCGTCTCCGTTCTCGTGCTTCCGTGGGCCGGCGGCGCCTCGCGAGCGGCCATCGCGGCAGCCGGCGTCCTCCTCGGCGGGCTCGCGCTTCGAGCGCTCGTGCGGCGTCCCGAGTCGGACTCGGTGGCCGGGCGACTCTGGTCGGATGCGCGCCGGGCGGTTCTCGCCCCGGACGCGATTGCGACTCAGCTCGCGAGCGCGCTCGTGGTCGTGGTCTCTTACATCGGCGTCTTCCTGATCGCGGCCCGTGCCGTCGGCATCCAGACACCGCTGACGAGCCTGCTGCCGCTGATCGCGCCCGTGCTCATGACCATGCTCGTCCCGGTCACCATCGCGGGCTGGGGAGTCCGTGAGGCCGCCGCCGCCGCCCTATGGGGTCTCGTAGGCCTCACGCCCGAGGACGGCGCGGCGATCTCGGTGGCCTACGGCCTGCTCGTCCTCGTGGCCAGCGCCCCTGGCCTGATCATCCTGACTCGGACACTGATCGCAGGTCGAGATCGAAGAGAACGTCCTCCCCGAGCGTGAAGCGACGGCACGCGGGCCGCAGGGCGTCGTCCAGGCTCGCGATCGCATCGAGAGTGATGGACGGCCGCCCCGACCCGATCAAGAGGGGGGCCACCGTGAGGTGGAGCCGGTCCAGCAGTCCCTCCTGGAGGAACCGCGACACCGTCACGCCTCCGCCCTCGACCAGGATGCGCCGAAGACCCCGAGCACGGAGTCGCTCCAGGAGCGCGACGAGGTCGAACCCGTCCCGATCCGACCAGGGCACGCGGAGTTCCTCGCGAGAGGCCCCGTCCCCAACGGTTCCGGGAGTGTCCCGTCGCACGACGATCGTCGGCGATGCCGAATCCGAGAACACGCGCCGCCCCTCGCCGAGCCGGCCCGTGGGGTCCAGGACCACCCGCACGGGATTCGAGCCCTCGACGAGGCGAACGGTCAGGCGCGGGTCGTCCTGCGCGACCGTCGATGCGCCGACGATCACGGCGTCCACGAGGGCCCTGAGCCGATGCAGCCGCTCGATGTCCTTCGGGCCCGTCACGAAGTGCGACGCGCCGACCTCGGTGGCGATGCGTCCGTCGAGGCTCTGTCCGAGCTGCCCCATCACCAGTTCCGGAGCGAGCCGCACGGGCAGGTAGATGTCGAACACGTCGCGCGCCGCCTCGCTCACCTCGTGCGATGCCACCCACGATCCGTCCGCGCGGACCTCGAGCCAGACTACGCCCGAGGTGGCATCCAGAAGGACGCGCGCCGACGAACCCCGCGTGGCCGAGCCCGGAGCGAAGCCGCGCACGAGAGTCCACGCGGCCTGCTCGTCGATAGGGGAGCTCGTGGTGCGCCGGACCCCAGGAGCCAGCCGATCGAGCGGAAAGTCCCGCGCGTCCAGGATGACCTCGGCGATTATTCGACCGTAGTGCTCGACGAGTCGCTCTCCCATCACGGCGGTCGCGAGCCTCGCGTCCCCCACCACGCCGTCGGGGTTGAGGTCACCGGCCAGCCACGCGAAGGACGCCTCGCCCTCGGGACCCAACCGGCGCAGGGCACCCTCGAGCCGCTCGCCCAGCGACGGGAAGGAGGTGATGGCCTCGCCCCGCACGAGATCGGGCCGGAGGTGCAGCATCATCGCCGTCTCGACCGCGCCGCCGTGGAGGCCGTGGCGCCACTCGGTCTCCGGCAGGCCGACATCCGTGGGCCGCGCGAATCGGAACCAGCTCGCCTTCACGACCAGGAGGTCGTGCTCCGATCGCAGCGTGAGCCCCGCGGCTTCCATCGCGTGGCGGTTCCCTCCGTGGCTGTTGCTGAGGACGAGCCTCCGTACCCCGGCGCGCGCCAAAGCCCTTCCCTGCTCGACGATCGAGCGGATCAGCTGCTCCGTCGTCACGCTCGAGGTGCCGGCGAATCGGGCGTGCTCCTCGCTCGCCCCGATCGCCACGGGAGGCAGGGTCCACACCTCGGTGTCGTCGGGGAGGTGCCGGAATGCCTCAGCCAGCAGCCCGGTGCCGATGTCGACGTCGGTGGACGAGGGCAAATGCGGCCCGTGCTGCTCGGTGGCCGCGAGCGGCAGGATCACGACGGGATCGCGTCGTGCCGCGGCCTCCGCCTCCGCATGCGACAGCACGCTCCAGTCCCGCACCGAGCCCTCACGCATCGGGGGACGCTGTTGCGTTCACCAGCTCGAGACGAGCGTAGACGTCCCCCGAGGAGCAGCCGCCCGCACCCGCCTCCAGCCACCCCAGCATCTCCTCGGCTGTCCTCCACGCCTCGAAGTCGAAGCTCCGCCCCTCACCCGCCACCACGTTGAATTGGTACGCTCCGAGCTGAGTGAGCCGGCGGATGCAGTCGACCGCGACGCCGAGGTGCCCCGCGACGAACTCCACGGACAGCGCGGCCAGCGGCTGGCTGAGCCCCACGAGGACCTCCGCTTCGTAGCCCTCGACGTCGATCTTGCAGAAACTCGGCGTCCCGTACGACTCGATCAGGGCGTCCAACGTCACGACGGGGACCTGGATCGACGACTCCCAGCGAACGCCCACGAACCCCGGGTTCGCCCCCTCGGCGTTCGTTCGCCACGACTCGGACATCGTGGACACCGTCGGGTGCCTTCGACTGATCGCGAGGTGCGCGATCCCCGACCTGGCACCCACGGCCTCCTCTCTCACCACGATGCTCGGGTTGTGTCCCACCAGTCTGCGTAGCCAACGCGCGACCCGCGGCTGCGGCTCGAACGCGATGACGCGCGCTCCGAGTGCCGCGAAGGCCGCAGATCGGTCGCCGAGGTGCGCCCCGACGTCGAACACGAGGTCGCCCTCACGCACGAAAGGCGCGTAGAGCCGTCGTAGGCCGGGCTGCCGTCCGGGTCGCCAGTAGACGATGAGCGAGCGGAGGAGCCCTATCCACTCCGACATGCGAGAACTCAGCTCGGGTGGACCCTGAGCGTCGCCACGACCGGATAGTGGTCCGACGGATAGCGGCCCCCCGCGCTGTGCACGACGGTCGAGACGGACGAAGCCTCGATCGAGCCACTCACGAGAATCCAGTCGATCCGCCAGTCGCCCTCGGCCGGCGGTGGTCCGAATCCGTTCGACGTGAACGGGGGTCCGCGCCGCTCCGGCGCGATCGTCCACACGTCCCGGAGGCCCTGACTCGTGGCTGCCTTCCATGCGTCGCTGGTGCCGGCCGCGGAGTTGAAGTCACCCATGAGAATGACCGAGGCCCCAGGAGGGAGCGTCGCGAGCCGCTCGGTGATACGCGCCATGGCCTCCACGTGTTGCGGCCCCTCGCGCGGAGAGAAGTGCGTATTGAACACGTAGATCTGCCGCCCACTCTCGAAGTGGTGGAAGCGCGCCCAGGTCACGATCCGGGATCCGCCTCGTCCACCGCGCCCGCCACGCCCGTCTCCTCCTCGCCCTGCACCATCTTGCCCGCCTCGTCCCGCGCCTCCATCCGGCGCGCCTGGTCCCGCCGCCCCAACCGGCGCGCCTCGCCCTGCTCCGCCACCCGACGCAGCGCCCGGGGGATCTCCCAGCCAGAATGTTCCGGATTCGATGGGCACGAGCTCGTCGTACCGGTACCAGATCGGGGTCGCCTCGCTCAGGCCGGAGCCTCCGTTCAGGCCGCGATCGACCCCGAGCCAACGGTACCCGGGCAGCGCCTCCTCCAGGTACGCCGTCTGCTCCGAGACCACCTCCTGAAGACCCAGCAGGTGCGGGTTGAAGCGGGAGATCGTCTCCGCAACCAACGCCTTGCGATTGGGCCAGGCGTCGTTCCCGTCGTTGATCGCCGAGGTGCGGATGTTGAACGTCATCACGTCGAGCGTGATGGCGTCGTCGTCCGGTACTGGCTGGGCCGATACAGATCCCATCGCGGCCGCGAGCGCGCCGACGGCGAGGAGGACGCGTGTCAGGGTCACAGGTGAGTCGACTCTCATGAGAGGATGTACCGCGCATCGTAAACCCCGAAGCCTCTCCGCGACACCCTCAAGACACCCTCCGGAATGTCAGGAGTTCGTACAGGAGGAACCCCTCCCTCAGCCCGATCTGCAGGGCATTGCCGCCGATCATGTTGCCGTAGAAGGGCATGCGCCCGAGGCCGAGACGGGCCGCCAGGGGGCTGATCGCGGCGGTCAAGCGGTCGCGAACGCGGCTGCCGGGACGGGTGAGCGGCGTGAGGTCGACGACTTTTCCGGCTGCGAAACCGTGCTCGGCTGCGACTAGGGCCAGACTGTCCGTCGTGCAGATCGCGGGAGCGCGCCAGCCCGCGCGGAACTGGTCCACGCGAGCGCGTTGGCCGGCATTCAGGGAGTCGATCTCCGACGCGAGAAAATCGTCGACGATGATCAGGCATCCTCCTGGCCGGAGGTGCCTGGCGGCATTCGCGAGGAACGCATCGGCGCTCTGGCTGTGCACGAAGGACTCCACCGCCACGACCACGTCCGCGCGGACGTCCAGGTCGGCGGCCAGGAAGTCCCCGAGCGAGAACGAGCAGCGATCTGCACAGCCAGACTCCCCGGCAAGCCGCTCGGCGATCTCGACCTGGCGCCGACTCACCGTGATGCCGATCAGTCGCGCCCTCGGGAACCGCCGGGCGAGGTGGAAGAGCGTGCCGCCGACACCGCATCCGAAGTCGATGATAACCGGACTCGCGTCTGTCCCTATGGGCGCGGCGAGATCGGCGATCTCATCGGCGACCACGCGATTGATGTGGTCGGCCGCGTCGCGCAGCGACGCCACTCCCGGGGCCCACAGCTCGCGGTGCATCGAGTGCACGCCGCCGCCGCTCCCCATCCACAGGAAGCGACGCGTATTGCGGTCGTAGTAGCGCGCGACCTCGTCCGCACCCGAGCCTGTCACACCGATCACGAGCAATACCCGATCGGTGCGTCGATCAGGACGCGCCGGTCACGCAGCTCCCCGTACCTGGGCCCCAGGGCTTCGCGCCAGATCGGACCCGTCAGGTCCCCTGCCACGACGACCCGCTCCGGCAGATAGCGGCGGCACTCGGTGAACTCGGCCTCGTACTCCGGAGTGGGAAAGTCGAGGGTCAAGACGCTCGATCCCCCGCTCCTCTCGATGCGGTACAACGGATTGACCACGAGCTCGCCCCTCACCTCGCGCTCGGCCGGTATCTCATACCGCCGAAACAGATCGGCCTGATGGCTGGCGATCAGGGTCAGCGCCGGCTCCGTGCCCAACTCCTCGGGCGACACGTCGCGCGTCAGGTCGACCACACGCCGCTCGATCACGTCGTCGAAGAGCTTCGCATCGTTGAAGAGCCGCGGTTGGTGAGGAGCAAGGAGCGCTCGATAAGCGGCGGGCGTGAGCGTGTTCCCGGCGGAGAAATTGTCACCCGACGCGCTGTGGAGGTGCGGCATGATCACGATGCCGTCCTCACCCGCGAGCCGCATCATCTCGTCGGCCAGCATGCGCTTGTGCCAGATGTAGGGGAACGCGTCCGCCAGGAGCACGGTGGAGAACGTGTCCCGTGCGAACGGCAGAGGGTTGTTGGCGTCGCAGCAGACCGGAGAGGCGTCCGGTACCACGAAGCAGCTGGCCAGCCACACCTTCCAGAAGTAGACGTCCGCGAGGACCGTGCCCGCCGCCACACCATCGGCGGGGGAACGCAGCCCCTGGAGCACCCTCGTGAGATGACCCGTTCCGCCGCACACATCGAGCGCGCGACCTCGAAGCGGCCACTGGAGTTGGCCCATCGCGCGCAGCACCGTCTCCACGGTGACGAAGACGGGGTCCGTGAAGCGATACAGGGCCCAGGTCCCCTCGGCGTCGTCACAGAGGATCTCGAGCGCTTCCCGGTAGGTCGGGGTCTCGCGTTGCATCAGGTCGCGAAAACGCTCCCGGCGCGCCGCATCCCCGGACAGGCCCAAGAGGCCGAAGAGCGCCTCTTCGCCGCGGCCGGCCTCGAGCATGTGGAGTGCGTCACGCGTCGGGTCGTCCGCGATCAGCACGGGAATGCCCGCGATCACGGGATAGGCGCAGCACTCGCAGCCCAGCACCCCGTTGATGATGTGATCGCCCTCGACGATCAGCGCATCGTTCTGCACCACGGACAGAGCGGTGCCGCAGAACGGGCAGCGCAGGATGTCGAGGAGGCTAGTGTGCATACGACGTCCCCAGGCCTTCGAGGAACGAATCGCCGGGGGCACCCACGGCTGCGCGGC
Source organism: Gemmatimonadota bacterium (assembly GCA_009692205.1). GTDB lineage: Bacteria > Gemmatimonadota > Gemmatimonadetes > Longimicrobiales > Gaopeijiaceae > UBA2982. The sequence goes on from SHZR01000008.1 coordinate 78,799, forward strand.
GATAGTGCTCGGTCCCGAGGAGCCGGGCCGCGTCTCGCTCGTCGAGCCACTCCAGCGCGCTGCCCTCGACTTGGGTTCGATGACACCGCAACGCGGCCAGCTTGCGTGCTGCGAACTGCCCTGCTTCCACCACGAGCGTCGGCTCCGGCGCCTGCGAGCCGAAGGCATCCGGGTCCACACCGAGGATGCGCCCGGGAGCCCGGTCCGAACCCGTGGTCCCGCCTGCACTCGTCGCCAACTGGGCGTGGCTCGAAGCGGCCTCGACGAGCGCGCGCATCGCCCCCTCCGGCATGCTGACGTAACGGAGAGCCGGCGCCGAAGGGCCCAGCCCCGCGATGGCGGCAGTGGTCCGCTCGTGCACCGCGATGTGGTCGGGATGCCAGTAGAGCCCGTCCTCGTCGAACGTGAGCACGACGTCTGGCCGGAAGCGGCGAATCACGTCGAGGATGTCCGCCTCGAGGCGCGCGGCGTCGATCCAGGGAAGCATGCCGTCCTCGTGGTCGAGCAGCACGACGTCGCGAATGCCCAGAACCCGTGTGGCCTCCCGAAGCTCTTGGGCCCGAAGTTCGCCCAGGCCGTCGCGTCCCCGTCCCGGACCGTGCTCGCCGTGAGTAAGACAGAGAACCGAAACCCGCACACCGCGCTCCGCACACATCGCCAGCAGCCCGCCGCACGCCAACGACTCGTCGTCCGGGTGCGCGAAGACCGCGACGAGCGAGGATCCGGTGACGTCTCGGCTCGGCTCGGACATGTCAGTCCTTCACGAGCCGCGCGTACACGTCGACGTGCGCCTCGACCATGCGATCCGGGCCGAAGCGCTCCACCGCACGCGCGCGGACCCGTGCGCGGTCGAGAGCCAGGACGCTCGGGATCCCATCGACGAGATCGTTGACGGTGTCGAACGCTCCCCCGGTGAGGCCATCGTCGACGATCTCGTCGACGGCGCCGCGCCGTAGCGCGGCAACCGGTGTGCCACAGGCCATGGCCTCCGCCAAGACGAGGCCGAAGGGCTCGCCGGCCTGCACGGGATAGAGGAGCGCCCGGGCCTGTCCGAGGAACGAGATCTTGTCGGTGAGACCCAACTCGCCGGCGTACACCACCTGGGTGCCGTCGACCAGCGGCGCCACGACGTCGGCGTAATACGCGGTCTTCGCCGCGGCGAGCAGCAAGCGCATCCCGGTCCGTCGGGCGATGTCGATCGCCTCCAGGACGCCCTTTCCCTCGGTGAAGCGACCGAGGAAGGCGAGGTAGTCGGCCGGTCGGGGGTGAGGCACGAGTCTTCGGGTGTCGACCGCGTGGTGAATGGTCCGCACGACTTCAAGGCCGGTGAGCAGCTCCCTCTGCGCCTTCGAGACCGCGATGAAGGGCGCTTCGGGATAGCGAGACCAGAGCGCGACCTCGGACGGCGTCGGCGCGTGGTGCACCGTGACCACCACGGGCGTCGGCGAGAGCCGCGTGAACGCGAGCGCGATCGGCGCGTACTCCGCCTGGTAGTGGATGACGTCGAAGTCCGCGGCCCTCTCCACGGCAGCCGCGAGGTTGAGCAGCTCGCAGAGCTCCCACGGCCACAAGTCGAGATCCTCGTGGTAGCCGCGCGGGAACGTGGCGTGGAGCTTGGCGGTCGTCGTCGAGGATCCGGTCGCGAAGAGCGTCACGTCGTGACCTCGCGCCACGAGCCCGTCGGTCAGCAGCGCCGTGACGCTCTCGACCGAGCCCGATCGGGCCGGCGGAATCGACTGGGCGACCGGGCCGACCACCGCGATGCGCATCATCCGTACGCCACTTCCAGAAAGGGCGGCAGCACGCGGGTCGCGTCGAAGTATTCCGATGCGATCTCGGACGCACGGGTGGCATGAACGGCATAGTCGCACTCGATCCGGTGCAGACCGTCGAGCGCTTCCTCCATGGTCGAGAAGCCGATGAGGCCCGTCCCCGAAGGAAGGTGGGCGCTCCAACCCGTGTCCTGGACGAGCGCGGGTCGCCCGGCAGCGAGATAGCACTCCGTTCGATCGCTGAACCACCCCGAGTGCCGAGACACATAGGCGTGCTTCGCGACTCCGAACTCGGCTTTCGAGCTGCGAATGAAGTCGCGGTAGTCCCAGAGCGACCTGGATACGCTCATCGCGTCGACCGGCGACCAGCCGTGCTCGGCGAGCAACTCGAGCGGACCGTTTACGGCGACCTCGAACCGCGATGCGGTGCGAGCCGGCAGATCGAGATACGCCAGGAACTCCCGATCCTTACCGCCGTCGACGTCGGGGAAGCTCTCGATCTTCCAGGTCATCACCGTGGTGAATCGGTCACGGGAGGGCGGCGCGGCCGTACGCCAGAGCTCGGTGATCACCGGCTGCCGCGTGGCGTGCCAAGTGAAGTCGCTCGTCGGGACGTCGCACGCCGGTGTGCCGATGTTGGCCCCGAACGTGAACAGCCGATCGAAGCCCCGAAAGAACTCGACGTACCACGGCTCGCCCTTGGCGATCGCGAGCTGCGTGAACACCGGGTCCGTGTCGATGAACACCCGTCGCGGAATCGCCGCGTACTCGTCCCGCCAGAACCAGGAGCCACCGGACAGATTCACGAAGAGATCGGCATCCGCACAGAACGCGCGCACGACCTCCTGCGACAGACCGTGGTACGAGCCGTCGTAGTTGACGAAGCTCCAGCGGTCGCCGAGACCGAAGGGCTCCAGCGCCCCGTGGATGTAGCGCGTGCCGTAGGACGGGTCGGTGGAAATCTCGTCGCGCTCGGGGTCGTAGATGCACTCGCCGGTGTCCTCGATGTAGAGGACTTCGTGGCCGAGCGCCCGCAGACCCAGGAGATACATGAGCGAGCACCAGGTGACGCCACCGTACGGGTACCGCGCCACGATCCCCGCCAGCAGGACCTTCACGGCGTGGCCCGCAGAAGCTGGTCCACCGCGACCTCGTCGTCGAGGGACTGACCGACGGAGAGACGCGCGCACATCTGCCCGTAGAGGGCACACGTCCTGATCAAATCGTCATGGGGCCCCTGGGCGATCAGTCGCCCGTCGTCCAGCACGAGGATGCGCGTGGCGTCGCGAATCGTGGAGAGGCGGTGCGCGATGACGATCGTGGTGTGGCTGGGGCGGAGCCGGCGCAGAGTGTCGAAGATCGCACCCTCCGAAATCGCGTCGACCGCCGAGGTCGGCTCGTCGAGAATCAAGATCGGAGCCGCCTTGAGCAGCGCCCGCGCGAGGCCGATCCGTTGGCGCTCACCACCGGAGAACGTCCGGCCGCCTTCGCCGACGGGAGTCTGGTAGCCCTCGGGTAACCGGGTCACGAAGTCGTGAACGTGCGCATCCTTCGCGGCGGACTCGACGTCGGCGTCCGATGCGTCGAGCCGCCCGTAGCGGATGTTGTCGGCGATCGTGCCGGCGAACAGCACGGGCTGCTGGGGGACCACCGCGATCTGTTGGCGCAGCGACGTCAACCGGTAGCGAGCGACGTCGACGTCGTCGACGAGGATCCGGCCGGCGCTGGGCTCGAAAAGCCTGGGAATCAGGTTCGCGATCGTCGTCTTGCCGGCCCCGGTGAGACCGACCACGGCCACCATCTCCCCGAGTCGGGCCTCGAAGCTGATCGAGTCGAGCACCCTCCGCGACTCCTCGTAGGTGAAGCTCACCGCATCGAAACGGACGTGCCCGGCGATGCCCGAAGCGTCGATGCCGGCAGGGTCGTCCAGAGTCTCGGGTGTCAGGTCGAAGATGCCCCGGACGCGGCGTGCGCTCGCGACGGCCTGTTGGAGCGAACCCGTCGAATGCGCGATCGCCGAGAGCGGGTCGTACACCGCGGCGAGATACGCGATGACCACGAGGAGGCTGCCGATCGTGAGGGACCCGTCGAGGACGTGCATCCCTCCGACGATCAGGACCAGAGCCGTTCCGACGAGCGTGATCGCCGTCACGGCGAGGGAGAAGAGGGATTCCTGCCATGTGAGGATCAGGCGCGCACGCATGGTGTCGTCCCCCGACCGCGAGAACCGCCCGAGCTCGTGGCGTTCGCGCGTGAAGCTCTTCACCGCCGCCACCGAGGAGAGGATCTCGAAGGCGCGCTCGATCAGCGTCGATTCCAGCGCCTTCACCCGCTCGGCGCGATCGACCATCGTGCGCGAGTAGAAGCGCAGGCACACGTAGAGCAACGGGGCGACCACGAGTGACAGCAGGGCGAGCGTGAGGTCCACGTAGAGCAGGACGATGAACATCACGCTCAGCTTGAGCCCGGCCATGAGCAGAGGGAACACGCCGCCGATGATCAAGTCGTCCACGCAGTGCGCGTCGGCATCGAGGCGATAGACCGAGTCTGCCGTCGGGGTCAGCAGGTGGTGCCGCAACGGAAGCGCCTGGAGATGCGAGAGCAGGGCCCCGCGAAGCGTGTAGACGACGCGCTGAGCCACCTGCACCTGCATCTGCGTGTGGACCATGCGGACCACCTCGCCCGCGATCTGGACCAGCAGCCCGACCACCACCACCGCGACGAGGAGCGCGACCGCGCTGCCGGCAATCGCCGAGGGCGTGAGCACCGCCAGCGCATCCGGGAATGGAAGGCCGATCAGCACGTGGTCCACAATCAGCTTGAGCGGCCACGGGGCCAGCGCCGCCAAGCCGACCTCCACGATCGACAGGGCGACGATCGCCGCGGTCTGCCGTCGATATGGGCGCAGGAAGCCCAGCGTCCACGCGACGACGTTCACTGGGGCGTCCTCGTTAGCCCGGCCGCGGCCGTGACCCGAGCGATCGCCGGGTCGAGCACGGTCGCGCCGCGAACCGCCTGCCAAGCCGCTCGGGCGCCGATCGCGGCGATCGCGACCGCGGCAACGAGTAGGGTTTCCGATATATCGTAGATGAAGATCGACGCGCTCATGCCGCCCGCGACCACGAGCGCCATCGCGGCACCGCGCAGGGTGCCCAGAAAGCTCGGGCGGAGGCGCGCACGGACCCGCAGGAGACACGCCCCGTTGCGGTGCTCCTCCATCACCGTCTGCACGTGCAGCCATCCCCATCGGCCGATCGCGACGCTGAGATCCCGGTCGGGACGCCATCCCTCGTCGACCTCCACCAGCTGAGCTGGCCGGGCAGCGCGCAGGACCCCGACGAGATCCGTCAGCAGCCTCCCCTGCGGGACCCACGACTCGCTCCAGAACGAGCGCTCGGTACCGCCCGGGGCCACGAGCCGCACGGAAGCCAGCACGTCACCCAACGTCGGCATCGGCGCCTTCCACGGCCGGCTCGTCGTGTGCTCCGGCGCGATGGCCTGGGGCCGCGACATCCCCCGCAGCCTACCTCTGAAGCGGGCCAGCGGCTGGAGCACATGCAGCCAGGCGATGAGCGCTCTGTACCGCAGGCGACTCCACCAGGCGGGCCGACCTCCGATCGCGGGTAGGGCGCTGATGTTGGATCGCCTCGCGCACTGGATGCAGCGCGCGAGGGTGATCACTCCCCCAAGGGTCCCGGCGATCAACGGCAGCCACGCCGCATCCATGCCGGCCAACGGGCCCCAGAAGCCGATATTGAAGAGACCGAACGACGCGATCATCCACGCCGGCGAGTGGGGCAGCCAGCGCCACCCGTGAACCGGGGTGCTGTAGACCGACGGAAACGCCGCGGTGCCCCAGACACCCGTGTTGACGCGTCGCTCGGAGGCCGTCTGCAGGAAGGGAAGCGGGCTGTAGATCCGCCCCCGCCACACCATGTGCCCGCCGAGAAACTTCTCGGGGTGATGCGCGTCGAGCCACGCTTCAGACTCGCCGTACCCGACCTGCTGCCGCCAGTAGGACCTCACGCTGCCCCGGTGATGGTGCCAGACCAGCGCCGACGGCGCGAAGCCGATCTCCAGCCCTCGCGCCTGCAGCCGCCAACAGATGTCCACGTCGTCGCCCGCGCGCGTGTAGACCGGATTGAAGCCGTCGGCCTCCAGGAGCGCTTCCCGCCGAAACGCCATGTTGCAGCCAGGCACATGCTCGGCGATCCGGTCGTCCAGCATGACATGGATCGGCCCGCCCGGGGCTCGCGCCACGCACTGGGCCACCCACGCGTCGTCCCGCGGCACCACGTTCGGCCCGCCCACGCCGACCAGGTCGAAGGTCAGCAGCGGCTGCACCAGGTAATTCAGCCAATCGGGGTCGACCCGGACATCCGCGTCCGTATACGCAACGATCTCGCCCATGGCCGCGGCGAGCCCGACGTTTCGCGCTGCGCTCAAGCCGCCGTTCGGCACGTCGATGACGCGGACGCGGGAGTGGCTTCTCGCGATGTCGCCAGTCGCGTCGCGCGACCCATCGTTGATGAAGATGATCTCCACGTCGGGATAGGTCAGCCGTTCGAGTGAAGTCAGACAGGCGTCGACGGTCGCCGCCGCGTCGTACGCGCAGACCACCACAGATACCTTCGGCCACTTCGCCCGGTCGTCGACGGCAAACGGAGCATCGTCGAAGGCGCGCTTCACCGCGCTGAGCGCGGGCTTCGGGCGGCGTGCCTGGTCCACCAGTCCGAACGCCCAGTCGTCGACGGGCATCCCACCACACCACCATTCGTCCGTCCAAGAGAAGGCAACCGCTCCGCACGCACCTTCCGCGAAGGCGGTGCGAATGTGTTGGGCCGTCAGGAACGCCTGACCCTCGAGTCCCTCCCGGATGCTGTCCCCGCCTGCCTCCGCGAGAAGCAGAGGCCGAGTGCCCGCGAGGTGCTGCAACCGCGCCAGATAAGCACGCAGGTCGGGCTCGCGATGCAGATAAACGTTGTAGGCGAAGACGTCGAACGCCTCGAGCTCGAGATGCTCCGTGGGCGGAAAGTTCACGTAGGTCAGCAGACTCTCGGGAGCCGCCGCCTTCACGTCTTCATAGAGATCCCGCAGGAACCGCTCGATCCGGCGGTGACCGTGCCAGCGGACGATCCCCGGAGGGATCTCATTCCCGAGCGCGAACAGGAGCGCCGCGGGGTGCTCCGCGATGCGGCGTACGGTCGCGACGGCGTCCTGCCGAATGCGGCGCGCGAGCTTTCTGTCGTCGAGGAACGGGATGTGCTGCGGCCAGGCGAGGCCGACCATGATCTTGAGGTCGTGCCGAAGGGCCGCGTCGAGCAGGCCGGAAGACGGCGGCGTGTAGGTACGCACCGTGTTGATGCCGGCAGCGGCCATCGCCGCGAAGTCTTCCTCGACCCGCTCCGCCGAGGGGAACTGTGCGCCTTCGCTGTCGGGCGCGAACGTCCCGTACGCGACGCCCTTGATCAGGAAGCGACGACCCTCGACCTCCAGGAACTTGCCCTCCGCTCGAGGTCGGGCGGCGGGTCCGCCGGTCAGCTCACCTCGCACGTCCACCGGGATGCTCTACTGATCATTCCGCTGAGGCGCGCTGGGAGATCATATCCATCAGCCAGTGGCCCGAGCGATCGACCTTGGCCTGGACGTAGCGAAGGTTGTGACGATTGATCCCGCCGAAGATGGGGGTGCGGACGGCGACCTCGATGCCGCCCTCCTCCACCGCCCTGACCTTGAGTGGGTTGTTCGTGAGGAGCTCGACGCGTTTGATCTCGAGATGGCGCAGGATCGCCACTGCTGCGTCGTAGCGCCTCTCGTCGGCGCCGTAGCCGAGCACTGCGTCGGCGTCGATGGTGTCCAGCCCGCCTTCCTGAAGCTTGTACGCGCGCATCTTGCTGCCCAGGCCGATCCCACGTCCCTCCTGCCCGAGATACACCAACACGCCGCCGCCCCGCTTCTTGAAGTGCTCGAGGCTCGCCCGCAGCTGCTCGCCACAGTCGCAGCGCATGCTGCCGAAGAGATCCCCGGTGAGGCACGCAGAGTGGAGGCGCACCGGCACGGGATCGGGCCAGGTCTCGCGAGGCCCGATGAGGACCGCCACGTGCTCCACGAAACCCCGGGCCTCGCGGAAGAACACGAAGCGGGCGTGCTCGTCGACGGCCAACGGGACCGGCGCCTCGACGACGCTCGTGATCTCGATTCCGGACCCCGTCACCATGTGCTCCACTTCCTCGACCGGCACCCCCAGGATCGCCCCCTCCTGGATCCACCGCGTCAGCACGGGGGGAATCGGATCCACCTCCACGGCCACGAGCGCGGGAAGGAGCCCGCCGAGTCGTGTGAGCGCCAGACCGGCCGATTCCGGACGTGTGGCCGGACGCGCGCCGAGGCCGAGTCGCGACCCCGACCGGCCCGTCGCTCGGTCGGTCGCCAGACCCAGAATCGTGGCGGGTGACTCGCCCGCGTCGAGCGTGAGGCTCAGATCGCCTCCGCCCTCGGTGGCAAGAACGCCCATGGCTCGACCGCGATGGGGGGTCACGATCAGCCGAAGCGGCTCCTCGAGGGAGCGCAACTGAGCGAGGCTCTTCAAGCCGAGGCCCTCGACCGGCGCGACGAGCACGCACGCGCCGCGGTCCGCGTCGTTGACGCACAGAACGCGCCCCTGCCTGAGTTCGAAGACTCCTCGTTCGGCTTTGTGCGCCATTCGGCCACGCAGTATCGTTGGGCCGTCGTGGCCCAGAAAGCGGGCTCGTGAGACGGCGAGCCGCTCGGGCAGGTCGTCCCCGCGGGTTCGGGGACTGGCGGGCGCGTGGTGCGCCGCGGGACTCCGACCGGTGGGGTACTCAGGTAATGATCAGGCTCGTCTCAGCGTGGGTGCTTGTCAATGGCCTGTTCCTGGCACCGGCATGGCTGTCGGCTGCCCTGACGGGCGCGCCTGTGCCCCCGTGGCTTTCCGTGGAAGCGGCCGTCCTGGTGGGTGGAATGGCGCTCCTTCCGCGACGTCCTTGGAGCCGCGCACTGGCCTGGCCGTTGGCCGCCGGGGTCGTTCTGGTCGCGGCCGTCTCGTTCGCGGATCTGGTCTTCCGAGCGAGCCTCGGTCGAGCCCTCGACCTCTCGCTGGATCTATATCTATTGGACGCCGTCTACCGCCTCGCCCTAGGCAATACCGGTTTCCTGCGCACCGTCCTCGGGATCGGGGCACTCATCGCGCTGGTCGGCCTGTCGGTCCTCTTGACCGCCTGGCTGCTCACGCCGACCTCACGGGACGGCTCCGACCGAGACCGCCGTTTGGTACCGAGGTTCGCCACCGGGATGCTCGCGGCCGCGGTCGCGCTCGGGCTGGTCGGTCTCGGAGTTCCGGCGGTCGGGAACCGAGTGGTCGCGCCCGCGGCGTCGCTCCTACTCGATCAAGCCGCGCTGTTTCGGTCGATGCGTCAGGAGCGGGCGGTATTCGCCGCCGATCTCGCGTCTCAGCCTCGCCGCTTCGCGGACGTGTCTGGACTGTTCTCGAGCCTCGAGGGGCGCAACGTCGTCGTGGCGTACATCGAGTCGTACGGGACCGCAGCGATCGAGGATCCGCAGTTCGCAGCCGTGACCCGGCCGGTGTTGGAAGCGGCCGCGGCGCGATTCGACACCGCGGGTCTGCACATAGCGACGGGCAGGCTGGCCTCACCCACGTTGGGTGGACAGTCCTGGTACGCGCACGGCACCATGCTCAGCGGGCTCTGGCTCGAGAATCAACTCCGCTACGAGCTCCTGCTGGCGAGCGAGCGAGAGACGTTGGTGGACGACTTCCGTCGCGCCGGCTACCGCACCGCGACGGTGATGCCCGCCATCACCATGGCGTGGCCCCAAGCCACCCGGATCGGCTACGACGACGTGTACACTCAGCCGACCATCCCCTACGCCGGCCCACCGTTCTACTGGGTCACCATGCCGGATCAGTTCACGTGGTCGTTCCTCGCGGGAAGGCTGCGCGAGGCAACGACTCCGCTCTTCGTCGAAGTCGGCATGGTGAGCAGCCACGCACCCTGGATCCCGGTCTTGCCGATCGTCGACTGGGATGCCGTCGGGGACGGAGCGGTCTTCACACCCTACCGACTGGATGGCTATCCGCCCGAGGAGCTGTGGTGGGACGTCGCCGTGTTGCGTGAGGGTTATGCGCGCTCGCTCGCCTACTCGCTCGAGGCCATGGCCCAGTTCGCCGAGCGGTACTTGGACGAACGGACGCTCTTGATCGTTCTCGGCGACCACCAGGCCGCGCCTTGGGTCACGGGGGCGAGCGGCGCGGACGTGCCGGTCCACGTCATCACGACGGACCCCACCCTACTGGAACCCTTCCTAGAGTGGGGCTTCCGCCCCGGCGCGCTTCCGGCTCCCGAGCCCTCGACGGCTCGCATGGACGCGTTCCGAGAGTGGTTCGTTCTGGCCTTCAGCCGCGCTCCCGGCGCGTAAACGAAAGAGCCGGGAGCCCAGATCGCGTCTGGACTCCCGGCCCGTGCCCGCAGGGACGCCGCGCTTACTGCTTCGCCACGGCGAAGTTCACCTGTGTGTTGCTGTAGCCCGTGAACACGAGGCGGACCGTCCAAGCGCCGGCCACTCCCGCGGGCGAGCTTACGGGTTGACCGGTGGTAGCCAACGCGCCGCTGTAGACCTGGGTGCCGACCGCGTCTCTCAGGACGAGGGTCGCCGTACCGGTCGCCCCCGCGTTGGTCGAATGCGTGACCCTCGCGAGCGTGCCGGTATTCTGCCACGTGTAGTCGTACGTCCCCGTGACGCTATTCAGGTTCGTGATCTGGAAAGCGAACGCGTCGGTGTTGTTCGTGATCTGGGGCTGGATCCCCGGGGGCGCGACCGGGTCGCTGCCGCACGCGGCCACGAAGACCACGGCGGCCAAGGCAAGGCCCCGGATGGGGATGGAGGTCATAACGCGCATGGGAAAGCTCCGAGTTCAGGTGTCAGAGTCGCTGACGGCGTGCCCGCCGAACTTGCAAAACATGTACCGACCCGGGGCAGAGGCGGGGTATCATGATCAAGTCGTTGTCGTGATTGCACTTAGGCCATCCCCTAACCCGGGACAGCGTCCGGGTTGCGCGCGGTTGACGCCCTGCCCCGAGACAGAAGGCACCAAAACTGGGCGTAGCTGCTCACCTGGCCCCGGCGCGAGTGGCCGCCTATCTTTCGAAGTTTATTATTGGGTGGACTGCCACTATCTGGGAGACCGTCATGAGATTGTTCGAAACACATCGAGGCGCCGCGAAGACGTTGCTGGTCTGTCTATTGGCTGCCTGCCAGCCCGCCGCCGAAGGGCCCGGGGCCGGTGCAGCCGACACGCCCAACATGCCGGCGGACGCATCCGGACCTGGCGTGCCAGCGGGCGTGGCCCAGTTCGCGGTCGATCCCTTCTGGCCCCAGCCCCTGCCGAACAACTGGATCATCGGCCAGGTCGCGGGCTTGTCGATCGACGCCGACGATCACGTGTGGATCATCCACCGGCCGTGGACCGTGCAGGCCACGAACGCCGGCGCGACACCCCCTATGGCGGTGCGCGACAACGCATGGGGGTCAACCCCCGTGCAGTCGACCTGCTGCGTGACCGCGCCGCCCGTGATCGAGTTCGATGCCGAGGGCAACGTGCTGCGCAGCTGGGGAGCCGGTGAGGGCTACGACTGGTTCAACAGCGAGCACGGCATCCACGTCGACCACAACGGCAAGGTGTGGGTGGCCGGGAACGGCGACGGCGACCACCACATGATGAGGTTCACGAAGGACGGCCAGCACGAGCTCACGATCGGTGGTGTCAACGTGAGCCAGGGCAGCAACGACACGAACTCGGTGCGCGGCGTAGCGATCATGGAATCGGACGCTGCGGCGAACGAGCTCTATGTCGCGGACGGCTATGGCAACCGACGCCTCATCGTCTTCGACGCGGAGACGGGCGCGTACAAGAGGCACTGGGGCGCGTACGGCGAGCGGCCGACGGACGACAACCCGGGCCCATGGGACCCGAACGCCCCGCCGAGCCGCACGTGGCGCACGCCCGTTCACGGCCTGGCGATCGCCAACGATGGACTCGTCTACGTGACCGACCGGCCGAGCAACCGCATCCAGGTCTTCCAGAAGGACGGCACGTACGTGCGTGAGACCGTGCTGGCTCCGCTGACCTACGGCCCGGGATCGACCTGGGATGTCGTCCTAGATCCGCTGGACCCAGAGCAGCGCTTCCTCTACGTCCCCGATGGCACGAACCACAAGGTTTGGACGCTGGACCGGGAGACGCTCCAGCCTGTGCATTCGTGGGGCCGCGCGGGTCGTGCGCCGGGGCAGTTCGACTGGCTGCACAACATGGAGTTCGACTCGCAGGGCAATGCCTTCACGGCCGAGGTGCAGACGGGACACCGCATTCAGAAGTTCAACCGCCTGCCCTGAGATCATCGCCGAACCGGCGAACGTGAACCGCCGCGCGCTCCCGACACCAGGAGCGCGCGGCGGTTCTTTTTTCCCTCGGCGCTACCGCCTAGTGGTGCGGCGCGCTGTGGATCGAGTCGGGCGTGATCGCCGGCAGGTTGAACACGTGATTGGCGCACGTCACTGCCGGGTTGTACGGGGCGAACATGCCACTCGGGTTGTCCCGGTAGAGCCACATGTGCAGATGGTAGTGCGCAGGATATCCCGTCACCTGGTCGTCGGGCGAGGAGATGAACGGCACCTTCCCGAAGGACGGCGGGTTCCGGTGCCCGACCTCTTCCCACGCCCTGGCGTTGACCATGTTCGCGATCGCCACGAGCTGCAGCGTGCTGTCGGCCTGCGGCTCGTAGACCAGCAGCGCGGGCCGCAGGAAGTCGTCGTGGATTCCCGTGACGTCCAGGCGCGTGGCCATCTCCGCTTCGACGCCGAGCAAGTCCCGGCGGAGGTAGTGCACGCCGATCGCTCCCAGATCCTGCAGCTCACCGAGGTAGTAGGCGGTCTCGCACACATCGAGGGGATCCCGTGTATACCCATCGGCGAGCGCCGCATCCACGCTCTGATACCGACTCGTGGCGGCCCGAACCTCCTCGAAAGAGGGGGCGGGTGCGTCTGTGCACGCGGTGAGCAGGATCGCCACGACGGCGAGGGTTTGTGCGGTGTCGCTCGTGCGGAGAGTCATGGCCGGATGATAGCATACGGAGCTTCCGTAGGCACCCCGCGATCATTGGTGAGCCACCCATGCGCCCAACTGTAGGCCTCTGCCTCCTCGCCGCCCTGAGCGTCGCGTCCACCCCGCTCGAGGCAACGTCTCAGGTCTCGGCCCAGACGCATATCGCGCACGTCATGAGCGGCTTCCCCGGCGCACCGAACGGAGCCGCCCTCCTCGCGGTGGCCGAGGCCGACGCCGCGATGGCCGTGGAGCACGCTCGGCTCGCGGGTTCCGACAGGACCGACATCGGCCCGATGGTCCGCCACGCGCGCCACGTGCTCCATACTCTCGATGCGAGCGCGATCGCGAGCGGTCCCGGGAGCGGGTTTGGTGTGGGGCCGGCGGCCGACGCGATCGCCCAGCACATCGAGCTCGCCGCGCAGGCGGAGGGTGCGTCCGAGGGCGTGCGTCAGCACGCCGCCCACGTGGCCACGGCGGCCCGAGCGGTTTCGGCACGGGCCACAGCCATGCGCGAAGTCGCCAACCAGATCGTCAGGACGTCGGACTACGTCGCAGCCTTCGACCTGGTGCGACAGCTCCAACGCCTCGCAGGGCAGCTGGTTTCCGGTGCGGATAGCTCCGGCGACGGATCGATCGCGCTCGCCGAGGGCGGACTCGAGCACGTCCGCACCCACATGGGCCTGATGACTTCGAGCGCAGCGCGGTGACACCGCTCCCTGCAGGAGACCCCATGCAGGAGGTCACGACGACCGCCGGTTCCGCGCTGCTCACCAAGCTGACGGAGGCCGTCCACCAACGTGTCGTCGGCCAACAAGGGGCGATCGAGGGGCTGCTCGTCGCGCTGCTGACGGGTGGCCACATCCTTCTGGAGGGCCTGCCGGGCCTCGCCAAGACGCTCATGGTGAGGACTCTGGCCCAGTCCCTCCACACGGACTTCCGCCGGATCCAGTTCACGCCGGACCTTCTTCCGTCCGACATCATCGGCACGCCCGTCTTCGATCAGCGCACGAGCCAGTTCCGCGTCCAGAAGGGGCCGATCTTCTCCCACATCGTCCTCGCGGACGAGATCAATCGTGCCCCGCCCAAGGTGCAGGCGGCCCTTCTCGAGGCGATGGAGGAGCGGCAAGTCACGATCGCCGGTGAGACCTACGCGTTGGGCTCGCCCTTCATGGTGCTCGCGACCCAGAACCCGGTCGAGCTGCACGGCACCTACCCGCTCGCCGAGGCTCAGCTCGATCGCTTCGCCCTGAAGCTCGACATCGGCTACCCGACGAGGGCGGAGGAGAAGGCCATCGTGCGGCAGGTGGCGGACGGCGGGCAGGGGCCGATCGCCGCGGTGGCGAGCGTCGAGGAACTCGCGGCGGCCCGCGAGGAGGTCGCGGCCGTGCACCTGGAAGACAAGGTCCTGGACTACATCGTCGAGCTCTCGTTCGCGACGAGGGAGCCGAGCACGGTGGGCCTCGCGGAGCTCGAGGATCTCATCGAGTTCGGCACGTCCCCACGCGCCACGATCTTCCTGTCGCGTGCGGCGAAGGCGAGGGCGTTCCTCCGGGGTCGCGACTACGTGCTGCCGGATGACGTCAAGGCGATGGTGCCGAGCGTGCTCTGTCACCGCCTGAAGACCACCTACGAGGCGGACGCACGGGGCATCGACTCCCGTGAGATCATCCGCCGCGTGCTCGGCGCCGTACCGGCGCCCTAAGTCTACGCCAGGTGCTTCCGTGCCGTTGAAGCAGCCGTCGCATGTCTTCTCCAAGGAGATCGCGGCGCAAGTAAGGCGCATCGAGCTCCGCACGAGAGGGCTGGTCGAGTCGCTCTTCAGCGGAGAATACCACTCGGTCTTCAAGGGTCGAGGCCTTGAGTTCTCCGACGTGCGCGAATACCAGCCCGGCGACGACATCCGCGCGATCGACTGGAACGTGACCGCGCGGCGCGGCCAGCTCTTCATGAAGGAATACGTGGAGGAGCGCGAGCTCACCGCGCTGCTCGTCGTGGACCTCTCGGCGTCGAAGGAGTTCGGCACCGGCGCCAAGTCGAACGCGCTCGTCGCGTCGGAGATCGCGGCGATCCTCGCGTTCGCGGCCACGCGCAACAACGACCGCGTCGGCCTCCTCCTCGTCACGGATCGGGTGGAGATGTTCGTCCCGCCCGACTCGGGTCGCCGTCATGTCATGCGGCTGGTCCTCGAGCTGCTCTCCTTCCGGCCGAGCGGGCGTGGCACGCGACTATCTTTAGCGCTCGAGTATGCTACGCGCGTGCTCAAGCGGCGCTCGGCCGTCTTCCTGGTGAGCGACTTCCTCTTGGACGACGCGTCGGATCCGGAGTTCACCCGCGCGGCCGGGCGCGTCAGCCACGACCACGATCTGGTGCCGATTCGTCTGACCGATCCCGGAGGTGCGCAGCTGCCTGACGTGGGCCTCCTCGTCCTCGTGGATCCGGAGACCGGTCAACGTCACGTGGTGAACACGGGCTCCGCCCGTGTGCGGGCCGCGTACACCAGCAAGAAGGCGGAGCAGCACGCCATGCTGACCGCGATCTTCCGCGAGCTCCAGGTGGACATCATGGAGGTGGACACGACCCAGGATGCCGTGCCGGCGCTCATCGGCTTCTTCCGGCAACGCGAGTGTCACGGCCGGTGAGGGACGGTCACGACAGAGCCGCGGTCATCCCCTCCCGAGTTACGTCCTGACGACCGGACGTACGCGGCTGCACGTCTTCGAAGACCAGGCGCTTCTCGCGAGTCACCGTCCGCTCGAGCACCCACTCGTTCTCGAAGAGGATCATGGGAAGCCCGTCGGCATCCTGGACGCGCCTCACGCCGTACCCGGCCGCCAACTTGGCGATCTCTGTCTCCGGGCCCCGTACCCAGCGCGCGGCGCAGAACGAAAGTTTGTCCAGGATCACCTCCACTCCATACTCCCGCCGCAGCCGATCCACGAGCACCTCGAACTGGAGCTGCCCCACCGCACCGACCACCGGAACGGGGCCCGTGAGCGAATCTGAATAGAGCAGCAGGACGGTGCCCTCCTCCGCCAGGTGCCTGAGGCCCTTGTCGAGGTGCTTGCGACGCATCGCGTCGTCCAACCGGACCTGCGCGAAGTGCTCGGGCGAGAAGCGCGGCACACCGGGATACTCGAGGGGCTCCACGGCCAGCGTGTCGCCGACGCGAACCTCACCGCGGTCGTGCAGCCCGACCACGTCGCCCGCCACCGCGGTGTCGCCGTGGGTCCGCTCGCCGCCGAGAAACTCCTGCGGCCGCGCGAGGCGAAGCGTCCGACCCGTGCGGGAGACGGTCGCCGACATGCCCGCCTCGAACTGCCCCGAGCACACACGCAGGAACGCGACGCGGTCTCGATGGCGGGGGTCCATGTTCGCCTGGATCTTGAAGACGAAACCCGAAAAAGGTGCCTCCACCGGATCGACCGGACCGTGGTTGCTCTCCCGCGCCGTCGGGGGCGGTGCATGGTCGAGGAAGTGTCGTAGGAGCAAGTCCACGCCGACGTTCGTGAGCGCGCTGCCGAAGAAGACCGGACTCGCCTCGCCCCGTGCGACGGCCGTGAAGTCGATGCCCTCGCCCGCGCCATCGAGGAGCCCCAACTGGTCGCGGAGCGGCTCCAGCACGTCGGGCTCGAGCACCGTCGCGACCTCGTCGCCGGTGAGGTCGTAGACCGTGACCTCGGCACGTGTCGCGCCGTGATCCTCTCCCCGCTGGTAGAGGTGGATGGTGCGGTCGCCGCGGTCCACCATACCGATCAGCCTCCCGTCGCGCATCACGGGCCACGTGTAGGCGAAGCAACGGATGCCCAGATCCGACTGCACGTCGTCGATCAGCCCGAGAGGATCGACCCCAGCGCGGTCGCACTTGTTGACGAACGTGAAGATCGGCAGGCGCCGCTTCCGGCACACGCTGAACAGCTGACGGGTGCGCGTCTCGACTCCTTTGCGATTGTCGAGGAGCATCACCGCGCTGTCGGCCGCCGTGAGCGCGCGGTACGTGTCCTCCGAGAAGTCCTCGTGGCCCGGCGTATCCAGCAGGTTGATGCGGAAGCCCTGGTAGTCGAAGTGCAGCACGCTCGCGGTAATGGAGATGCCGCGCTCCTTCTCCATCTCCATCCAGTCCGACGTGGCGTGCCGGGTCGCGCGCCGCGACTTCACCGATCCGGCCGTGTGGATGGCGCCTCCATATAGAAGGAGCTTCTCGGTGAGCGTGGTCTTGCCCGCGTCCGGATGACTGATGATGGCGAACGTCCGGCGACGGGCGACCTCGCGGGCGAGATCGAAATGCACGGAGTCGCTCACCTACCCACGCCATCAGGCAGCTCGTCCCCCGGCAGAGGCGGTGCGTTCGGTGCCTTGGCAAGCGCGTCGAGAAAGCGCTCCCTCGATCCTCTCTTAGCCCTGGCCTCGAGATACGCAACCGTGTCGAGCGCGGAGACCTTCTCAGCCAGCGCGGTCGCGATGAGCTGATTGATGGACACGCCTTCTAGCTTGGCGAGCGCTCTCGCTCGCTCGTGTAGCGATTCGGGCAGTCTAAGGCTCATCGTGCTCATGTAGTCTTCCCCTCCAGTTCCATCATAAACGCGCCAGGTGTGGTGACACGGATTCCAAACTGCTCCTGGACCCCCTCGAAATCGGCGAGGTTGTGGGTAACGATGCACTGCACGCCTCCCCCCACAGCGACCTCGAGAACCATTTCGTCGGCTGGAGCTTTGAGGAACGGCCTCCATAGAAAGTAGATCTCGCGCCGGTCGGCCACCTGGCACAGGTAGTCGACGATAGCCTCAGCGGCTTCGTCATCGAGGTCGGTCCTTCGCTTCAGCGCCATCTCGTATTCGAGCGCCAGCGGAACCGACAGGGTGACCTGAAACGGCGCCTCCGGACCAATCAGCCTGAGCAGTCGATGCGACGCGCCCTGGTTGGATCGAGCCGCGGCGACGACCACGTTCGTATCGATCGCGACTCTGAGCATACGGTATCATAGGTGATACCGCCATGGCGCCACAAGGATTCTTGGTCTCGATCCGGCCCCGTGGGCCTTCAGTTGCGAGGGCTGTGTTCAGCCGGGTCGTGGGGTCAGTCATGCGCGGCAACATCCTACTCGCGGGGGAGGCGGGCAACAGGGGCGGCACATCCCGTGGTGGGCGGACCTCCCGAGGGAGAATGGGACGAATTAGGTTACATGTAACCAGAGGAGGTCGCCCGTGGCTGGTAGCGGGAAGCAGAAGACGTCGCGCGAAAAGGTCCAGGCGCACCGGGAACGACTGCGGCGTCAGGGCCTTCGCCCCATTCAGATATGGGTACCCGACGTACGCTCGCCCCAATTCAAGGACGAAGCGCACCGGCAGTCGGCGGAGGTCGCGTCAAGTCGATTCGAAGCTGACGATCAGGCGTTCATCGACGCGGTTTCGGATCGAAACGAGGAATGAAGCGCGGGGAGATTTGGACCGTTGCGGGTGGGTCGGGCTACGTCGGCAAGCCGCGACCCGCGGTCATTGTTCAGGACGACAGCTTCGATGCCACGCTGTCCGTTACGGTCTGCGCATTCACGACGGATCCGACCGAGGCCGCTCTGGTCCGAATCCCGGTCGAACCCAGCGAGCAGAACGGACTACGGAGCCCAAGTCAGCTGATGGTCGACAAGCTGACTACCATCGCGCGAAGCAAGCTTGGCTCGAGGACCGGCCGATTGAACGACGAGGACCTAGTGCGACTCAATCGGGCGATCCTTGTCTTCCTCGGACTCGCTGGAGCGACTAGACCGGCGAGCTAGAGGACGCGATCTGACTGGGGTCCGTCCAACGACCGGACGACCGACGTATTGGGTTTGACCGGCCGGAGCAGAATGCAGACCCGGAGCGCGAGCTGCAAGGCGAGTGCTCCGGACACGCAGCTTACTCGGTCAGGTCCAAACCCGTGTTAGAACGCGCCACGAGATATCGGAGCCTGTCAAGCCGGATGAGACGGTTGGTGTCGGCTATTAGTGAGCAGCCTTCTCTGAGTTGGGTTGGTTGATCCAAGCTGCGGTGGGCAGCTCGGGGGGTTGGGGGACGCCGCGCACGAAACGCTCGGGTCGGGCGGCGTAGGCGGCGGCCAGGACGCGGACGCGTTCGTCGTAGAGCGCTGGTGCGCGCCCGTAGTGGACGGCCGCCGGCGTCATCAGGCCGATCCCGGAATGGCGATGCACGTGGTTGTACCAGTCGAAGAACGGATGGCCGAAGGTCCTGGCGTGTACGATCGAGCCGAAGCGCTCGGGGAAGCCGGGCCGGTACTTGAGCGTCTTGAACTGCGCCTCCGAGTAAGGGTT
>SHZR01000058.1 GCA_009692205.1 Gemmatimonadota bacterium
GCGTCGCCACCAAACTTCTTCGCCTGTGTGAACGTGATCGCTGCCGTCAACGTCGTCTTCCCGTGGTCCACGTGCCCAATCGTGCCCACGTTCACGTGCGGCTTCGTCCGCTCGAACTTCCCCTTGGCCATTCTCGTCCTCTTCGGATCTTGTACTGAGGTTTATCTGGTGGGTCCGTTGGACCCGTTGGAGGAGATGATCTCCTCCGCCTTCGACTTCGGCACTTCTTCGTAATGCGCGAACTGCATGGTATAGACTGCCCTGCCCTGGCTCATCGAGCGTAGCGTGGTCGAGTAGCCGAACATCTCACCGAGGGGAACCGAGGCCCCGATCACGCGGGCGCCGGCACGCTCGGTCATGCCGCCCACCCTACCGCGGCGAGCTGACAGGTCGCCGATGATGTCGCCCATATAGTCGGAGGGCGTCACCACCTCGACATCCATGATGGGCTCGAGAAGCACCGGCTTCGCTCGCCGCACGCCCTCTTTGAGCGCCATGGAACCGGCGATCTTGAATGCCATCTCGCTCGAGTCGACGTCATGGTACGACCCGTCGATGAGCTCGACCTTCAGATCGATGATCGGATACCCAGCGAGGATGCCCGAGTCGAGCGCCCCTCGCACGCCAGCCTCGACGGCTCCGATATACTCTCTCGGAATCGTGCCGCCGACGACGTTGTCTTCGAAAATGAAGCCGCTTCCCGGCACTCCGGGCTCGATGTTGATGATGACGTGCCCGTACTGGCCCCGTCCACCGGTCTGCCGGATGAACTTGCCCTGGACGTCCTCCACGCGGCTGCGGATCGTCTCGCGGTACGCGACCTGCGGCCGTCCGACGTTCGCCTCGACGCCGAACTCGCGCTTGAGACGGTCCACGATGATCTCGAGGTGCAACTCACCCATACCCGAAATGATGGTCTGGCTGGTCTCGGGATCCGTGTGCACGCGGAAGGTCGGGTCCTCGTCGGCGAGCTTGGTGAGTCCGCTGCCGAGCTTGTCCTGGTCGACCTTTGTCTTGGGTTCGATTGCGACGGCGATCACGGGTTCGGGGAACTTCATCGCCTCGAGGATGATCGGAAAATCCTCGACGCAAAGCGTATCTCCGGTCTTCGTGTCCTTGAGGCCGATCGCAGCGGCGATGTCGCCCGCGAAGACCTCGTCACGCTCCTCGCGCTTGTTGGCGTGCATCTGCAAGATGCGGCCGATGCGCTCTCGACGGTCCTTGGTCGCGTTGTAGATGTAGCTGCCCGAGGGCAGCGACCCCGAGTACACGCGGAAGAACGTGAGCTTACCGACGAAGGGGTCGGTCGCAATCTTGAACGCGAGGGCGGCGAAGGGAGCGTCGTCGCTCGCTTCGCGCGTCTCGAAGGTCTCGTCCTTGTGCGGCAGGTGCCCCTTGATCGCGGGGATGTCCACCGGCGAGGGGAGAAAGTCGATGACGCCGTCCAAGAGAGCCTGGACGCCCTTGTTCTTGAAGGCCGAGCCGCAGAACACCGGGCAGATGGCGCCCTTGATGGTCGCGGCGCGGATAGCGTGACGAAGCTCTGCAACGCTGATCTCCGCCCCACCCAGATACTTCTCGATCAGCTGGTCGTCGTGCTCGACTGCGGCCTCGAGGAGCGTGTGCCGCAGCTCCTCGACCTTCTTCTTGAGTCCGTCGGGCACCTCGCCCTCGGAGATCTTCGAGCCCATCTCGTCTTCGTAGATGATCGCTTTGCGCTCGATGATGTCGACGTGCCCCGTAAAGAGCTCGCCTTCCCCGAGCGGGTACTGAACCGGATGGGCGTTCGCGCCGAGCCGGTCCCTCATCATTTCGACGACGTTGCCAAAGTCCGCGCCGATGCGATCCATCTTGTTGATGAACGCGATGCGCGGGACGCCGTAGCGGTCCGCTTGGCGCCACACCGTCTCGGACTGGGGCTCCACACCACCGACCGCGCAGAAGACGGCCACCGCGCCGTCCAGCACGCGCAGGGACCGTTCGACCTCGGCCGTGAAGTCCACGTGGCCGGGCGTGTCGATGATGTTGATGCGGTTCTCGGTACCGAAGCGCGTCCACTGACACGTCGTCGCGGCGGACGTGATGGTGATGCCCCGCTCCTGCTCCTGCTCCATCCAGTCCATCGTCGCCGTACCGTCATGCACCTCGCCGACCCTGTGCACTTTCCCCGTATAGAAGAGGATGCGCTCAGTGGTCGTGGTCTTACCGGCGTCGATATGCGCCATGATGCCGATGTTTCTCAAATGCGGCAGTGGCGTTGTCCTAGGCATCTATCGTTCTCTGGCTCTGTTGGTGCTTCGTCACGTCGTTCCTACAAACGAAGAGCGCGGCTACTAGTGCCGCTGCCCTCTCGGGCAGGCAGTCGTCCGCGCTCCTCATATCGGAGAGGGCCCCGATCGTCCAAGGGCCATCGCGTTCCAAGTTGTCGGAGCCGGTCAGGCTCCGTCCTACTGGACAGCTACCAGCGGTAGTGGGCGAACGCCTTGTTCGCCTCAGCCATCCGGTGCGTGTCCTCCTTCTTCTTGACCGTGTTTCCTTCCCCGCGGCTCGCCGCGAGAAGCTCGCCCGCCAACCGTTCCGCCATCGTCTTTTCCGAACGCGCCCGAGCGAACGTGATCAGCCAGCGTGTCGCCAGCGCGGTGCGTCTCTCCGGCCGCACTTCGACCGGAACCTGATATGTGGCACCTCCGACCCGGCGGCTCTTCACCTCGAGCGCGGGCTTGGAGTTGTTCAGGGCCTGCTCGAAGAGCTGCATCCCGGGCTGCCCCGCACGCTGCTCGATGAGCTCGACCGCGTCGTAGAAGATCTTCTCTGCGATCGACTTCTTGCCGTCACTCATCATGCTGTTGATGAACTTCGTGACGGTACGTGAACCAAAGCGCGGATCGGCGGGAGTCTCCCTGACCTCGGCACGGGAACGACGGCTCATGAGCTTGTTCCTCTACCTTGGCCGCTTGGCGCCGTACTTGGACCGACTCTGGCGACGACCGTCGACACCCGAGGCGTCCAGCGTGCCGCGGATGATGTGGTAGCGAACGCCCGGGAGGTCCTTCACGCGGCCGCCCCGGATCAGGACGATCGAGTGCTCCTGCAGATTATGACCTTCGCCGCCGATGTAGGCCGTGACCTCGAACCCGTTGGTCAGCCGAACGCGGGCCACCTTCCGGAGTGCCGAGTTCGGCTTCTTCGGAGTGGTCGTATAGACGCGCGTGCAGACGCCCCGCTTCTGGGGATTCTGCTGTAGGGCCGGCGCCTTGTTCTTCTTCCGCAGCGCTTTGCGGCCCTTACGCACGAGTTGGTTAATCGTCGGCATGAGACTGTCTGATCATGAAGAAAACGCGCCGCGGGGGCGCGTCGTGTCGGTTGCCCGCCATGTTCGTGGCCGGTCCGATTAGAGCAGGGAAAGTTAGGCGGGCCCTAAGGGGTCGTCAACGGGGCATCCTGGGGCTAGGTCTCGTCGTCGAGACGGGCGGATCCCCGCGGTATGTCCGGGCGTGGCCGTGGGGTGATCCTGCCCGTCGTAGGCGATCTCCCACTCGTTCAGCCTGTCATGGTGTAGCGCTGGACCCCCGGCGCATTCTGGAAGACCAGCGTCTCCTGCGTCGGGCTCGGGCCCAGCGACTTTTTGCGGGGTTCATCTCCCAACGCCCGTTCATGTCCATGATCTGGGCGGATGCGGGAAGCGCCGGAACGAACGCCAGCGCCGCAAGCCACAGGAACAATCTCGTCATGACGCCCACTCATAGCCCCGCAGGTTCTTGAGGGTACCGAAACCAATAGTACTTGTTGACAGGCCAGTCGTCCTGGAGCGTGCGGACGTGCGGCGCGGCCTCCAGGATCTCGGCCATCGGGATCTCGTTGCTCAGAATAGCACCAAATTGGGCCATCCGGCTCGCCGTGGGGACCCCACTCCACCCGATCTTGGCTCGCGGCCGACGGGCGGCCGAGGGCGGACGTGGCCGGGATGTTCGGGAACCTGGTTCGTGGAGGGGCACGGGTCTGCGGCATTATCTTCGGGCCAGCAAGTCTCACCAGGTGACCTTGACAACCCTAACCCAGAGTGGACCGCCGATGGTGTCGGGGAGGAAGAAGCTGATCCTGGTTGCGGGCGTCGTCGTCCTGCTGGTGGTGGCCGGCATGCTGGTTCTGCGTCAGGTCCCCTCCACGGTCTCCGCGCCGCTCTTCGTCCTCGTCGTGATCCTAGAGGTGATCATCGCGCCGCTCCCGGGCGGCCCGATCGGATATCTCGGCGCGGCGCGCTTCGGCTTCTGGAATGCATGGCCGTTGCTGTACGCCGGCAACTTAGTCGGCACGACGATCGCGTTCGCGCTCGCACGCCGGTTCGGGGCGCCGCTCTTTGAAGAGCACGTCGCGCCCAAGACACGAGCGCGCTACGACAGGCTCCTCGACGGCAACCTCGCGCTGCTATGGGCCGTCTATGCGCTGCCCATCGCGCCCGTCGACGTCCTGAGCGTGCTTGCCGGTCTATCGCGAATGAGCGCCGTCCGCTTCTTGGTGGTTGCGTACACGGGCTTTCTGCTCCGCACCGCCCTCGCGGCCTACTTGGGCTCGGCGCTCGCCGATTTCGCGGGCGTGTCCACAGCAATGTCAGTGATCGGGATCGTTTTCATGATAGGCCTGATCGCGTGGCTGTGGAAGAGAGAAGGGCAGCCTCAGGGCGGCGGGACGCGCTCGACCCCGTAGAGGGTGGCGAAGTCCCCGGCGCGAACCTTCGCAGTAATCCGATCGCCCGCTGCGAGAGTCCGGAGCACCTCCGGTCGATTGACCGCGTAAGTCATCGACATCGGGCCCATCCACCCGGGTACGTCATCGCCGCTGACCGCTATCGTCTGGGCCATGACGTCCACTCGCTCGACCGTTCCCGCAAACGCGAATTCGCGCGCGCTCGGCATCGCAGCCGTCTCCACCTGCTCCTGCATCGCGCGCAGCGAGTCCCGCTCGGATTCGGGAACGAGGGTCCACACGTAGTCGATGATGAGATGGATCTCGTCCGGACTGATCGGGGCCGGAGGCATCGCCGGAGGCAGGCCCGTCTGGATCAACTGAGCCAACTGGGCCCGGGTGTGGTGTGCGAGGTGCTCGAGGAGACTCGGGGGCTGAACCGGCAGCGTGGCTGCGAGCGGGCCGTCGCCGCGCGCGCGTTCGCCGTGGCACGTCATGCAGTTCGCCTCGAAGAGCGTCTGGCCGGCGGAAGCCTCACCGGTGGCGTCGCCGCTCGCGCGCAGCATCAGCATCGCTGCCACCCCTCCCGTCGCGAGCACGAGGGCGGCGAGGCCCCACTTGGCCCAAAACGCCCGGCCGGCGGCCTCTCGAGGCCTATCCGAGGTGGTATTCGTTCCGCTCATCTGCTGATTCCGTGGGTGAGACCGAAGGAGCCGAGGGCGCTCCGCCGCAGTATCGAACAACGGCTCGCGAGCCGCCAGTTCGCCGCGGCCGAGCCGTCCTCACGCCGAAAGGGAGCGGCCCCATGGGGCCGCTCCCTTTCGAACGGTCGAGTCCCGATCTGTGTGCAAAAGGCGGAGCGGAACTCCTCGGGCCATCGTCTGAGCTGCCTAGGCCACCTCCTGCATCTCGAGGAGCGACATGTCGAGGTAGCTGCGGGCGCTCCACATCGTGGTCGTCTTGGGTCGATCTCGTGTTCATCCGGCCCGGCAAGCCCGTCGACAACGCATTTCTCAGCTTAAGAAGGGCCTTTAAGGACGGGCTACCCGCGCCGCCATCATCCGCTGCGTAGCTCGCTCATCGGTCCCTCCTCGATGGGGTTGCGTGGAGAACGCAACGCACGTCGTGGTCCCCGGACCGACCGCCCCCCTACTTCGCTCTCAGCTTGTAAGCACTCACCCCGCCGGGACCGTACCATCACCCACCGCGTAGCGGATAATTCACCGCCGCACTCCACCCGTCTTGACCTTGATCAGCCCGTTCACGTAGCCCGTGCCGTAGAGCGTGGTAGCGTCTGGTCCAGAGATGAACTCAAGTAACTGTACGTCATTGGGCCGTAGTCCCTGCAGGACGGCGAGCGGCTGGGGCGACTCGTTCACCATCAGCGCTGGGAGCGGATTCCCCAAGCCCGAGAGACTGTTCGCCCCTCGCGAGCGGAGCCAGTTCGGGCGAAGCCTCTGGATGGCGTCCATGAGCGTGAGGCTCGTCACCACGGGCTGTTCCAGCTCTTCGCTCGTGATCTGGTTCGCGTTCCGGCGCGGGTTGCTCTCGGTCGACGCGCTCCCGCTGGCGCATGCGGCAAGGGCGAACGCGACGGACATGGCCGTGAACGCCGGTCTCCGGGTGACCAACCAGCTCGCTACGTCAGCTGCCTTCTCGCGAAACGATGTGGATCTTCCGGTGGGCGCCTTCAGGGCGAACATCGCTTCTCTCCGAGTAGACTACGCGCTGTCTCCGACCAT
>SHZR01000027.1 GCA_009692205.1 Gemmatimonadota bacterium
CGCTTCAACAAGATGGAGCTGCCGGTGCTCGTCGGCACCACGAACGTCGAGGTGTCGGAGACGCTCTCGCGCATGCTCAAGCGTCGAGGCATCACGCATCAGGTGCTGAACGCGAAGCACCACAAATCCGAGTCGGAGATCGTGCGCGACGCCGGGCAGCCGAGCGCCGTCACGATCGCGACGAACATGGCCGGCCGCGGCACCGACATCAAACTCGGCAAGGGCGTCACCGAGCCTCGTACCCTGGCCTGGTTGAAGGGGCGGGGCATCGAGCTCGAAAAGGTGATGCCCGTCGATCCGGTCCGTGCCGAGAAGCTGAAGCTCGAGCACGACGACGACGTGCTCGAGGAGGGTGGCCTCCAGATCGTCGGATCGGAACGGCACGACTCGCGCCGCATCGACCGCCAGCTGAGAGGTCGCTCGGGGCGCCAGGGAGATCCGGGAGGAACCCAGTTCTTCCTGTCCCTCGAAGACGACCTCATGCGCCTGTTCGGTTCGGAGCGCATCGCGAGCGTGATGGATCGCTTCGGAGCCGAGGAGGGCGAGGTCATCACGCACGGGCTCGTGACCCGGTCCATCGAGCGCGCGCAGAAGCGCGTCGAGGGGAACAATTTCGAGGCCCGAAAGCGCTTGCTGGACTACGACGACGTCATGAACCAGCAGCGCGAGGTGATCTACGACCTCAGGCTGTTCGCCCTCGAGGGGGGCGAGGATCTCAAGGGTGAGATCTGGGAGACGATCGAGCACGCCGCGAACGCGGCGATCGACGAGTACATGCCCGCGGAAGCCCCCGAGTCTGCGTGGGATCTGGCCGGCCTCAAGCGGCGCATTCTGCTCGACTTCTTCGTCATGGTGCCGAAGCTCCCCGAGTCGAACGACTCGGAGCACGACCTGGACCGCGCAGAGGTCGAGGAGCTCGTGTTCGGCGCACTCCGCGAGGCTTTCCACCGCAAGTTGGAGATGCTCGGCGAGCATGCGGAGAAGATCGCCGGCTTCATCATGCTCTCGGTGATCGACGACAAGTGGAAGGATCACCTCTACGACCTGGACCACCTCAAGGCCTCGATCGGCTTCCGCGGCTGGGGGCAGAAGGACCCGCTCGTCGAGTACAAGAAAGAGGCCTACGACATGTTCGTGGACCTCATGGCGGATCTGCGCAAGACGGTATCGAGCTACTTCTACCGGGCTCAGTTCGGTGCACCCCCGCCGCCGAGGCCGCGTATGCCGCAGCGGTTGGCCTACTCGGGGCCTTCGGAGGCTGCGGCCGGTGGCAGTGTGGCCGAACGCGCTGCGACGGCTGCGGGGGCCGCAGGTGGCCAGCGACCCGGGCGACCCGGCGTGGATGAGTTCGGGATGTCTGCGCGGGCGAGTGCCAGCAGCGCGCTGCCGGCGGCCGGGCCCGATCCCCGCGAGCTTGCCACGAACAGGGGTGAGGAGCGGCAGAAGGCGCCGGTGTCGGTCGAGAAGGAGCCGGGCCGCAACGACGCGTGTCCGTGCGGTAGTGGGAAGAAGTACAAGAAGTGCCACGGGGCTTGAGGGGAGAACGCGATTTGCCTGCGTGGCGTCTCCGTCGTGCCGCTGAGATCGGGCCATTGGACGACAGCGGGCACGCAAGGGTGGGCTTCGGTGCCGGTCGGTGAAGATTGCATTTCTGATCTTCGTCGGCTACGCGGTGGGGGGCTTGCTGTATTCTCCCGGGTTGCCCTCTCTGACTGCCCTGGCCTTCATAGTCTTCTCGTGTTCACCGTTGCTGCTGTCGGTCGGAGACGGTCCCCGGGGAGGGGGTGTTCGATTTCCAGTGCCGAGGCGGTTCGTGTATTGGAGCATCGTCGCGCTAGGCTTCTTCAATCTTTCGATCATCGCAGCCGCAGTGGGACGCCCGGTGACGGATCTCTTCTCACCTGACGGGATCGTAGGCATCGCAGCTCTCTCAACTCACCAGCGCTACGAACTGCAGTCGGACAGCGGTAGCGGTAGCCCGATCATCCTTGCGCTGTCGCTGTGGCTGGTGTTCCGCATCGGGACGGTTGCAGATCGCTTTCCAGTGGTCTTGAGGGCGGTGGGCGCACTCCCGATCGTGCTCTACTCCCTGGTGACGACTGAGAAGTGGCCGATGTTTCTTGCTGGAGTCTTCTTCTTCGCCGGTATCTTCATCGGCTTTCCCAACCGTACCGCGCTAAGGATGGCTGCTTGGCACCTGGCGGTTGTCGCTCCGGTCGGCCTCTTGGTGGGAGGGCTCGCCATGGTCCTGCGGGGCTCAACCCTGACGCAGATCGAGTCCGATCTGATACACTACGTCCTCGCGCCCTATGCGGCGTTCGGATCGTGGCTGATCGCGGGGTCCGGTACAGATTGTTGCGCGCTCGGGATGCGCAGCCTCGTGGGTCCCTTGGATGCGGTCGGCGCGACCGTCAGGGGCGTGGGCGGCGGAGTGGGCGATAATAGTATCCTGATCCACGGACAACTGACGAACATCTATACGGCTTTCCGATATGTCGTCGAGGATTTCTCGGTTATCGGCCCCTTTCTCATTGCGTGCTGGTTTTCTGCGACACACTTCGGTCTTACCATGCTCGGATCGACGGCCCTCGCCCGACAACTGAGCGCCTTCACCGTCTTCGCCGCGCTCCTGTCGGTTAGTGTGACCCCATTCGTGCACAACTCAGTGGCATTCGCCGTGTCGCTTTCCCTGGCGTCAACGCTAGCTCGGGCCATCCGGCTGCCTCCACCCCCGGCCTTGACCCACCCCGCACGGGGGGAGCGGGCCTGGGAGGAGGAGGAGGAGTTGCTCCATCAGCATTCTGGCGTGAGCAACTCCTAATGCATGCAATCGGGTCCCCCTGGATTCGGTCCGGGTCGAAGGGCTGACGTGTGAACGGGATCGAACGCTGGATCTACGCTTGCGTCAAAGATCGGCCGGTCTTGAAGCAGCGCATCGTCGACGTCTATCAGGCGGCCCTCAGTCTGGTGCCACAGAAGGCGATCGACACCTCGGGGGAGCCGATTGTACGCGAAGGGTTCTTCCATGGCTTCCATGACAAGAGCCCGTTCTCCAGTGACGGCAGCCGCTTGCTCGCCCACCGCAGCCTAATCGGTGAGAAACGGGTATCGTTGGGCGACGCGGTCGAGGTCGGCGTGTTCGAGGGGCGAGAGTGGCGAGACTTCCGCTCACTCGCTCGAACGACGGGTTGGAACTGGCAGCTGGGCGCCATGCTGCAGTGGACCGGGTCGGCGGGAGATCGGATTGTCTTCAATGCGATCGACGGCACACGCCCGATGGCGAAGGTTGTCAACCTCGAAGGCGTGGTGCAGGAGGAGTGGCCCCACCCAGTTGTGCATGTCTCGCCCTCGGGCTCCCATGCCTGTAGCTACGACTTCTGCCGCGTTGAGGACGCCATGCCCGGATACGGCATCGTATCGGGACGCGGCGTTCCAGGAACGGACTTGACTAGCTCCTTTCGCGTGTTCGAATGCGCAAGCGGCCATACCACCTTCGCCCTCTCGCTCGAAGAAGCGGCAGGCATGTCGTGGCAGCCCTCGATGGACGGCGCCTTCCACTACTTTCATCACGCTCTCTTCAGCCCCAACGGACGGCGCCTGTTCTTTCTACATCGTTGGCTCGACACGAATCGACGCCGGTGGACGCGGATGTTCTCGGCAGCTCCGGATGGAAGCGAGCTCTACTTGTTCCCCATGGACGAGATGGTCTCGCACGTAACATGGGCATCTCCCTCTGAGATCTTTGGCTACATGAGGTACCCGCGCCAAGGGGACGGCTATTATCTCGTTGAGGATCGAACTGGGGAGGCGAAGCGCTATTTCCGTGAGATATTGGACTCAGACGGTCACCCAACGATGGACAAGAAGCGGGGGATTGTTCTGACCGACACCTATCCCGATCGTTTTCGGAATCAATGTCTTGTCCTATGCGTCTTGGACGGCGCACGGCGGATCGATCTGTGCCGGACGCACCTTCCCAGACGGTTCGCCAGAGAGCTTCAAGTAGATCTGCACCCACGCCTTCACCCCACCGACCTGATTGCGTGCTTCGACTCTGGCCATACCGGAAGGCGATCTCTCGTCACCCTTGATTTCGCGGCGCTTGGATGATGCACGTTGCCATCTTTGTCGTGAACTATCGTGCGGATGATCATCTCCTCCGGCTCGTTGAGTCGATAGAGCTGGCCGCGGCCGCGTCAGGGCGAACGTCCTATGAGGTCCACGTTCTGGACAATTCTTGCAAGGACCAACAGGACGCCACGGACCTGCAGGCCGAATTGCGAAATAGGAAACACGCGGTAGCTCTCCATTCCACCGGGCGAAACGACGGATACTTCGGAGTGTTGGGTCTGGCTCAGTCATTGGTTCCACCGGAGGCGGATTGTGTCATCTACAGCAATCCAGATGTCATGCTGGCCGATGACTTCTTCGTCGAGTTAGAGCGAGGGCGAACTCAGGGGGGGGTTATGGCTCCGGCGATCGTGCCAGTCGAGGGAGGGTCAGACCAGAATCCGCAGTATGTCGACCGTCTCAATGCGTTCAAGCTGAGATACCTGCGCGCGATCTACGCCCGTCAGTTCACGTACTCGGCGTTTGTGACTGCTGCTCGGATCAGGGATCGGATCAGGGAGATGTTGAGCCGACCTGGTCCGGCACCGGATGAGGAGTCTCCCGAACCAAGGACCATCTATGCCGCACACGGTGCCCTGTTTGTCTTCAGAGACGTCGGTTTCTTTTTGAGTCTCCCGGCCTATCCCTGCTTCCTGTTCTGCGAAGAGCTCTTCGTGGCCGAGGAGGCCAGGCGACGAGGGGTTAGGGTGGTGTACAACCCCTGCCTCAGAGTGTCGGACGTTCGGCATGCCTCCATCTCCAGGCTTCCGTCCCGCGCAATCCGTGCTTATATGCACGAAAGCGTGTGCTACATCCTGACGCAGTACTACGACGACCCCGCAGGTCGGAGGTGAGGTCAGCGTACGCCGTGGTGGGACAGTTGGCGGTGTCTGCATCCAACTACGCGGTCTTCGTGTTGTTTGCGCGGAGTCTCGATGACACTGCCTTCATAGCGTTCTCGACCGCCGTTGGCCTGAACATCCTCGCCGGGGCGATCGCCGAGGGCGGCATATCCTACGTGGCCCCGAGGGAGATGGCGAGCGCCCCCGTCAGGAGCGGTGGCGCACTTGCCGGCGCTTTCCTCTTCTTGAGTTCCAGTCTCTATGTGTCGGTGATGATCATCGGGTTCACTGCATGGAACTCGCTCACAGCAGACGGACTGAATCTCTGGTGGACGGTTGGGTACGCGGCCTATGTGCTGCCTTCCCTGCTGATCCCTTCGTGGGTCACGTGTTGGAGCCTCGATCTCACAGGAGTGTGTGCCATTCTCGTTGCGCGAGGTCTGATCGTGGCTGCCGCGGCTGTGGCGCCAGGCCCGCTGACGTTGGGATTCTCCGGGCTAGCCTTCGCAGGGTTGGTCGCGTGGCTCCTCGCACGACTGAACCGGCAGGAGCGGGTCGTGACCTGGCCGGATCGAGACACCGCGAAGCTGGCCGCCAGCAGGCTGAGCGACGTGTTTCTGGCAAAGACGTTGTCGTACGGTGTTTATGGACTCGCACCGATGGCCATCGGTGTCTCGAGAGGTAGCTTCATGGCCTCGGATTATGTGACCGGCGAGCGCCTGAAATCGCTGTACGGAACATTGTTCCAACCGGTCATCCAAACTGCGTACCTGTCGCGGTTCTTGGCGCCCAAGGTGTCTGATCTGAGACCGATCGAGTTCGCGGTCCAGGCGGGCAATCTGGCCCTCAGCCTGGCGCTTCTGTTAGCGCTCCCCCTGGGGGTTCTGCAACTCCTAGGGGAGCGCTTCGCCGCGGTGCTCTTGCTACCAGTCTATGCATTGGCGGGAGGTATGTCAGTCGCCTCCGCGGCGATTCTTCACCTGCGCGTCTTTCCGACGGGTCAATTCCGCTTGTTCCGGATCGCAACAGCATCGCAGGTCGTGACGTTTTGCGTGATGCTGGCGCTCGTCGCTGCGAGGCCGGAAGTCCCGGTGGCATGGGTGCTAGGCATGGGGGAGGGCGTCCTGCTCACGTCATTGCTGGTCCAGCTTTGGGTTGCTCGCCTGACTGCGTTGAGGGAGCGTCGTGAGCCGTGAGGGTATGGATTCTGACGGTAGGCGAGCCCCTGCCAGTGTTCGACCAGAACCCCCGACTGTTTCGGACCGGACTCCTTGCGCGAGCGTTGAGCGCGAGAGGCCACGCAGTCGTCTGGTGGACGTCCACTTTCGATCACTACGGCAAGCGTCATCGCAGCGAAAGGGATACCCTGACCCGCTGGGACGGTGGGGAGATCCGCCTGCTCAGGTCGACCGGGTATCCAACCAATCGCTCACTCTTGCGCTTCGTAGAACATGCAGGTGTTGCCCGCAAATTCGGAGCCGTGGCTCCGCGGCTTCCTCGGCCCGACGTGATCCTGGCATCCCTCCCCACGATCGACCTTGCGCATCAGGCCGTGCGGTACGCTCGCTCGACAGGTGTACCGATTGTTGTCGACGTTCGGGATCTTTGGCCTGATGCGCTGCTCAGCCTCCTTCCAAGACTCCTCAGATGGCCGGGCCGGATCGTGCTGAGCCCGCTTGCGCGCAAGGCACGGATCACCCTTCGCAACACAAACGCGATCGTCGCGGTTTCACCCGGCTATCTGGAATGGGGGCTTAGGATGGCGCGCCGCCCTCGTTCGTCGGCAGATCAGGTCTTTCCGATCGGGTATGTCTCGACGCCCGAAGTGGCCAACCTGGGGTCGGCGGCACGGGATGGGCTGATTGCAAAGGGCGTCGACGAGAACAAGACCATCTGTTGGTATGTGGGCTCCTTCGGCCGTACATGCGATCTCGCCCCAGTGATCTCGGCGGCTCGCGCGCTCGAACTCATGGACTCTGATGGTGTCCAGTTCGTGATCAGTGGCGACGGTGAACTTGGCCCGCGTTGGCGGGACCTGGCCCGCGGGCTCAAGAACGTGGTCTTCACCGGTTGGATCGGTGCGGATGAGATTGAGTGGCTCAGGCGGCGTGCGTCGATCGGCTTGCAGCCCTATGCGGCGGGCGCGCCCCAGGGCCTGGCTAATAAGCTATTCGAGTACCTGAGTGCAGGGCTCCCGGTGGTTTCGAGCCTGTTGGGGGAGAACGAGGCTCTTCTAAGGAAGCATGAGTGTGGCCTGACTTACCCGCCCGGCGACAGCCGCGCCTGCCTTGAGAAGGTGTCGGAGTTGCTCGATAATCCATCAGGTCGGGTGGCAATGGGGCTTAGGGCGCGTGCCGCCTTCGAGGAGTCATTTGACGGTGAGAAGGTGCTTGAGAGGTTCAGTGCGTATCTCGAGGCACTAGCAGCGACAGCAGTTCACCTTGCCTGACATGTCTACGTGTCTCGAATTCAGCTCCAACGCCGGGCCTCTGCGACCGGATCCGCATGCCGCTATCTGAAATGGTGCAAGAACCCACGATAGCCCAGGTAGACTTCGAGTCGGTGACTGAGGTCGGTGGGGAGGAGGTCACGGTCGAGCAGGTCCAACGCATGGCGCGGCGTTACTATTGGGCCGCCCGCTATGCTGTGAACAAAGACGTATTGGAGGTGGCGTGCGGGTCCGGAGTGGGGCTCGGACATCTCGGAACGGTCGCACGTTCCGTTACGGCAGGGGATCTATCGCAGCCGCTCTTGCATCGAGCGCGACGGCACTACGGCAATCGCTTTGCGTTCTTGTGCCTCGACGCCCAGCGCCTGCCTTTTGCCGATCGCGCGTATGACGTGATCATCATCTTTGAGGCGCTGTACTACGTACCCGATGCCGTGCGTTTCTTCCGGGAGTGCCGCCGCGTGTTACGGCCTGGAGGAACGCTCCTCATATCGACCGCCAACAAGGACCTCTTCGACTTCAATCCAAGTCCATTCAGTTATCGATACCTCGGTGTAGGTGACTTGCAGGACGAGCTCGACGCTCTGGCCTTCACGGTGACGTTTTTCGGGGACACGCCTGTGGACAGCGTCGGGTTGCTGCAGCGTTGGCTTCGACCGCTCAAGGCTTTGGCAGCCCGGCTGGGTCTCATCCCAAAGTCCATGCGCGCTAAGAGGTTGTTGAAGCGTCTGGTCTTCGGTGGCCTGGTCTCGATGCCCGTGGAGCTGACGTCCGAAACCGCGCCGCAAGTGCCACCGTCACGTCTCGACAACGCCGTTCCGGACCGCGTCCACAAGGTGATCTTCGCCTCTGCGGTGTTCTCGAATGAACAGACCAATCTGGCTCACATTCCACAGGATGCGACGTGACCGCGACCCAGCGAATACCCTTCTTTCCGTACTCGCAGCTCTTCACTTCACAGGAGGCCGAGCTGCTCGAGGTCATGGCCGACGTGTGCCGCCGAGGCGCATACATCCTCCAACAGGATTGCCGCGACTTCGAGTCTCATTTGGCCGAGTTCATGGGAGTCAAGCATGTACTGGGAGTGGCGAACGGAACTGACGCAATCATCCTGGGACTCCGGGCCGTGGGTATCGGGCCTGGAGACGAGGTAATCCTGCCTTCGCACACGTACATTGCAACGGCTGCAGCGGTCCACATGGTCGGCGCTACACCGGTCCTCGCCGAGTGCGGCCCCGATCACATGCTGGACGCCGAGGACGTGAAACGGCGCATCACCCCTCGGACCGCTGCTATCATGCCGGTTCAGCTGAACGGGCGTACATGTGATATGGACGCTATCGGCGGCTTGGCGGCCGAGCATCACCTACTGGTCTGTGAGGATGCAGCCCAGGGACTGGGTTCCCGCTTCGAAGGAAGAAGCGCCGGAACCTTCGGCGCGTTCGGGACGATTAGCTTCTATCCTGCCAAGCTGCTCGGATGCTTTGGTGACGGCGGTGCCGTCGTGACGAATGACGATGAGGTCGCACGTAGGCTGGTCCTGCTTCGGGACCACGGCCGCAACCCCGATGGCCGAGTCATTGCCTGGGGATACAACTCACGCCTTGACAACCTTCAGGCCGCGGTACTTGACTTCAAGCTGAAGTCCTTTCCGCAGGACATCGGGCGTCGAAGGGCGGTGGCATCGATGTACGAGTCTGGGCTCTGCGACCTTCCGGAGTTGGTGTTGCCACCAGCTCCGGACGTCGATCCGAGGCATTTCGATGTGTATCAGAACTACGAGTTGGAGGCCGACGACCGAGACGGACTCAAGTCCCACCTGGCGTCGCGCGGCGTGCATGCGATCGTTCAATGGGCAGGGACCCCGGTGCACCGGTTCGCGGAGCTCGGCTTCCAGGGCGCATTTCCAATGACCGACGCGATGTTCGAGCGGTGTCTCATGCTCCCGATGAACGTGGCGCTCTCGGACAATGAGGTACGCTACGTGATTGAGTCGGTTCGCGGGTTCTACGGGAGATGATCGGCCCATTGCATATGCTCGGCGACCTGGCGGACCCGTCTAAGCATCAGGAAGACCTCGAAATCGAAGGAGTCGCCCCCGACACCCTTGTGTCATGGCTTCGGTCGATGCTGTCCATCCGAATGGTCGAGCAGCACTTGGCCGCCATGCGACGCGAGGGCGTTATCGGCGGTCCCGTCCACCTCGGCATTGGGCAGGAGGCCGTGGCGGTCGGGGTCTCGGAGTTCCTGAGCCCGTCGGACATGGTGTTTGGCGCGCATCGCTCCCATGCGCATCTCCTAGCCCTGGGAGGGAGTATACACGGCCTCTTCGCTGAAGTCCTCGGGCGGGACACCGGACTCTCGCGCGGCATGGGGGGCTCCATGCATCTGTGGGATCAGCCGAACGGGTTCTATGGCTCGGTACCAATAGTGGCAGGAACGGTGCCCCTCGCGGTCGGGGCGGGTCTTGCGTCCAAGCTGCGCGGAGACCCCAACATCTCGGTCAGCTACCTCGGCGATGGCGCAGTTGAAGAAGGTGGGGTGCAGGAATCCCTGAATCTCGCAAGAGTTCTCGGGGCTCGGGTCCTGTTTGTTGTCGAGAACAACCTGTTCTCGAGCCATATGCATATAAGCTTACGGCAGCCGTCTGACTCGACAGCGCGTTTCGCGGCTGCCCACGACATTACGAGCGAAGTGGTTGACGGCAACGATGTCGTGGCTGTGGCCGGAGCCGCAGAACGCCTCGTGGGGCGCATTCGCCGAGGAGAGGGTCCCGCGTTCTTGGAAGCCGTGACGTACCGCTGGCTGGGCCACGTGGATTGGCGCGAGGATATCGATGTAGGCGTCGCGCGATCCGCTGTCGACGTGGCGCTGTGGAAGGCGCGAGACCCACTCGCCCGACTGGAGCGAGCGATGGTGACGGCGGGACTCTGGTCTGGCGAGATGCGGCGAAAAGCGGCATCGGAGTTAGAGACCGAGATTGCCTCGGCGTGGGGCAGGGCCGCCGCAGACCCCTGGCCGCCTTCCTCCGCCCTGTTGGATCGCGTTTACGCCCGACGAGCCGGTTCGCGATGAGCGGCGGCGTCATACACAACTACGGAACGGCGATCCGCTCGGCCTTTGAGTACCTCCTAGACCGTTACCCTGAGGTCTTCATCTTGGGGCAGGGCCTCTGGAGCCCCTGGTACGTGGGTAACACGATGACCGACTTGGACAAGCGATTTGGCAGGGACAGAATCATTGACACGCCGGTCTCGGAGCTTGCGACGACAGGGGCGGGCGTGGGGGCAGCTCTGGCAGGCATGCGCCCAATCGTCATCCATCCGCGTATGGACTTCATGCTTTACGCGATGGACGCCATCGTGAATCAGGCCGCCAAGTGGTCGCACATGGTCGGCGGCCAAGCCCACTCGGGAGTCACCATTCGGGCCATAATCAATCGTGGAGGCGAACAGGGCGCGCAGCACTCGCAAGCGCTTCACGCGTGGTTCGCTCACATCCCGGGTTTGCGTGTGGTCATGCCGGCAACTGTGGCAGATGCCCGGGACCTCCTGATCGCGTCCGTTTGCTGTCCCGATCCGGTCGTGTACATCGACGATCGGTGGTTGTACGAGCTGACCGCCGAGTTGCCTCCAATCGAGGAGCGCGACCTTGCCCTCGAAGGGCCGCGGATGGTCAACGAGGGCAGCGACCTCACCCTGGTGGGATCAGGATTCTCGACTGAGCTCGCACTGAGGGCCGCGAGGCAGCTGGCAGAGGAGGGCGTCAGCTGCGATGTCATCGACCTTAGAGTTCTTAATCCCCTCGATCCTGGTTTGATTGTGAAGTCGGTCACGAAGACGGGTCGCTTGCTTGCGATCGACGGCGGGTGGAGGACCTGTGGCATGGCAGCCGAGGTGTTAGCCCTGGTATCTGAGCGAGTTCCTCCCGGAGCGTTGGGCGCCCGTCCGGCACGACTCACCCTTCCCGACGCGCCCGCCCCGACATCTCGGGTGCTCGAAGAGCTGTACTACCCCTCTGTACGGTCTGTGAGAGACGCCGCGCTCAAGGTGCTGGCCGGAGGGACACTGGATTGAAGCGCCTGTTTGACATCGTCGCCTCGGGGGTAGGGCTCGTAGTCGCCAGCCCAATCCTCGTGCCAGTGTCGCTCTTGGTTTGGCTGCAGGACAGGCACTCACCGTTCTACATCGCGCCGCGAACAGGAAAAGGGGGGAGGCCGTTCAGGATGGTCAAGCTTCGCTCCATGGTTGTAAACGCCGACCGGTCCGGGGTCGACTCAACAGGGGCGTCAGACCGTCGTATCACTCAGATCGGCCGATTCATCCGAGGCGGTAAGCTCGATGAGCTGCCTCAGCTCTGGAACGTACTCGTAGGGGACATGAGCCTGGTTGGGCCCCGCCCCAACGTGAAGCGTGAGACGGACTTGTACACGCAAGAGGAGCGGAGACTGCTCCACGCAAGACCCGGCATCACTGATTTCGCTTCGATCGTCTTCGCCGACGAGGGGGACATTCTCAAGGATCAAGCTGATCCGGACATCGCTTACAATCAGCTGATTCGACCCGGCAAGAGCCGTCTAGGTATTTTCTACGTAGACCATCGTTCTCTCTGGGTCGATGTCCAGCTTTGTCTTCTCACTATCGTTGCCCTAACGTCTCGCCCGATGGCTCTTGCGGGACTTCAGCGGTTACTTCGAAGTTCGGGTGCTGACGGGGCTCTAGTGGAACTTGCCGGCCGAACCTCTGCGCTGGTACCGATGCCTCCCCCTGGGGGCGACCGGTTAGTCACGTCCAGGGACGGCGACCCCGGCACCCCGTAGGAGCATTATCGCGGGTCGGCTGGACATCGCCGACACCGCCGGGGCGTAGGCGTGGGCCGAGGCGCACGCGGGTAAACCGTTTGCGTTAGCCGCCCCTGCGCCGCGTGAAGGACAACGAGCCTACGAGCCCGGCCCAGGTCCTCCGGAAGTCCTCGCGCGCTGGATCGCCGGGGGCCGGCCGCTTCACCGCCTCCACCACGAAGGCGACCACGACGCCTGCCATCCCACCCAGAACCGCACCCAACGCGACGACCAGCAGCAGCCGCCCATCGTCGGGGCCGGGCGGCAGGAAGGGAGCCTGGAGCACGGTGATGACGGGCGTGTCCCGAACCTCGGAGATCCGTGCCTGCTCGAAGGACTGCACGAGCGTCGTGTAGACCTGCTGGCGCAGAGAGATGTCCCTCTGCAGGCGGTCGTGTTGGAACGTGAGGTCCGGTGAGTTCTCCCACTGTCGGTTGGCCTGGAGGAACGCCTGCATCGAGGACTCCGCCGCGTCGAGCGCGTGCCTCGCGCTGTCGACGCGCTCCTCGATGAAGATCCGCTCGGCGGCCGCCTGGGACTGGCGGGTGTCGAGATTGAACAGGGCGATCTCGTCCAGCAGCCGCGCGGCGATTGCCGCGGAGAGATCGGCCCAATCCGTCGTCACCTCGACCGTGACGATGCCGGTCTGGCGGCCGGTCTGGACCGACACGATGTCGTTCCTAAGCGCCTCGATCGTCTCCTCCACTCGGAGAGCCTCGGTGTCCTCCTCGATTTCGAGAATGTCCGGGAGCGAAGCGGATACGACACCCTCGACCACGTAGCTCTTGTTCGCGACGCGAAAGAGGATCTCGCGGGACACCAGCAGCTCGGCGTAGAAGGCCGGGCTCACCTCCTCGCTGCCGCCGCCCGGAACGTTGACGCCAAATTGGCTCGCGAGCGCCATGAGCTCCGAGGCCGATGCCTGCGATCCCTGCGGGCGGAACGACGCCTGTGTCGTGAAGGTGTCGGCGCGCAAGAACGTGAAGGCGGCCGCAGCCGCAATGGAGAGCACGGTGGTAAGAGTGATTGTCCCGCGCCGTCGCAGTAGTACGGCGAGCACCTCCCACAACGAAATCTCGTCTTGGGGGGGACGCCCGCCCGCGCTCGCGTTCGAACCGTTCCCGACCTCCTGCGGATTACTCATCATCAGTCATCCTAGCCGAGCCGTCGCATGGGGTGAAAGGGCGCCCGGAGTATCGCCCCGCCACATTCCGTCAGCAACACGAGCCCACCTGCCCGTTGATGCTCAGGCTCGGTGTGGCGGAGGACGACCTGATTGGGAGTTTGCCGGTGACTACATGGATGCTGCCTGGAGGATGGTGCAGCATATTCCGATTGACGAACTGTAGTCCGTAACGTTACGATGATCATGTGAGGATTCGGAGCTTCGCGCACAAAGGTTTGCGTCGCCTGTACGAGGAGAACTCCTCGAAGGGCTTGGGGGCGGATACTGTGGACAAGCTCCGCAAGATGCTGACGTTCCTCGATGCGATGCAAACCCCCGAAGACTTAGCGGCCCTTCCCATGTGGAAAGCGCACATTCTGACCGGCGACCGCAAGGGTACATGGAGCCTCAGCGTCACCCGCAACTGGCGGATGACCTTCCGCATCGAAGGCGACGAGATCATCGATATCAACCTCGAGGACTACCACTGAAAAGGGAGCATGACCATGGTTATCCGCAAGCCGGTTCACCCCGGCGACTTCATTAGGACCGAGATCATCGAGGCGCACGGTCTCTCCGTCACGGCCGCAGCCAAGGTGCTCGGCGTGTCGCGCCCTGCGGTGTCGAACCTTCTGAACCAGAATGCCGACCTGTCCGGTGAGATGGCCCTGCGCATCGAGAAGGCGTTCGGCGTGAACATGGACACTCTGATGCGTATGCAGGCTGCCTACGACATCGCGGAGGCTCGCAAGGGCGCGGGCAAGATTCGCATCCGGCGCTACCAGCGCGATTCCGCGCAAGCCTGAATCGGCAAGGCCTTGTTGCCCTAATTCCGGTTACCGTATCCTCCTGACCATGCCGTCGACCACCACCCCTTCCCGGTCGACCCCCACGATCCGCGACCTACCTAGGCCCCTAGCACGGGCCTTGGAGGCCTACGCGGATCGCCTGGACGTCGACACCATCCGCCGCGCATACGAGTTCGCGGCCGAGGCGCACGCGGGTCAAACGCGTGCGTCCGGGGAGGAGTACGTCAGCCATACCGTCGAAGTGGCGACGATCCTCGCGAGCCTACAGATGGACACGGACACGATCGTCGCGGGGCTGATCCACGACACGCTCGAGGACACGGAGTTGTCGGTCCGTGAGCTCGAGCGTCGCTTCGGGCGGCACGTCGCCGCGATCGTCGACGGGGTCACGAAGCTGGGCAAGGTGCACTTTGGCTCTGCGAGCGAGCAGCAGGTCGAGAACTACCGGAAGATGCTCCTCTCGATGGCAAGCGACGCGCGGGTGATCCTCGTGAAGCTCGCGGATCGACTGCACAACATGAGGACGCTCGAGCACCTCCCGGAGCCGAAGCGGCGGCGCATCGCGATCGAGACGCGCGAGATCTACGCTCCGCTCGCGCACCGGCTCGGGATGGCGGCTATCCGCTGGGAGCTCGAGGATCTGTCCTTCAAGTTCCTCGAACCGGAAGCCTACGTCGATCTGGCCAAGAAGGT
The DNA here is from genome assembly GCA_009692205.1 of Gemmatimonadota bacterium. Lineage (GTDB taxonomy): Bacteria > Gemmatimonadota > Gemmatimonadetes > Longimicrobiales > Gaopeijiaceae > UBA2982. The sequence goes on from SHZR01000027.1 coordinate 14,909, forward strand.
CCGCCAGCGCCGCAGAGGGCGCGAGCGCGAGATCATCGAGATGCAGCGACCTCTGGGTGAGGCTCTCGAGGCTGCGGGCATTTCCGCCACGGTGAGCGGACGACCGAAGCACCTCTGGTCGATCCAACGCAAGATGGAAAAGCGCGGGCGGCCGTACGAGGAGATCTACGACCTCATGGCGATGCGCGTTCTCACCGACACGGTGCAGAACTGTTACGCCGCGCTCGGCATCATTCACAGCCTGTGGGCGCCGATTCCCGAGCGCTTCCACGACTATGTGGCGACGCCGAAGTCGAACATGTATCGCTCGCTCCACACGACAGTGCTCGGTCCCGGAGGGCGGCGGTACGAAATCCAGATCCGCACGGAGGAGATGCACCGCACAGCGGAGCACGGCATCGCGGCGCACTGGCGGTACAAGGAGGCCGACGCGGGGCACCGCGGAGAGAGCGAGGCCGACGAGGCGCTCGCCTGGTTTCGCCAGGTGATCGAGTGGCAGAAGGACACGAAGGAGCCGGAGGAGTTCATGGAGTTCCTCCGCATGGATCTCTTCCGGGGCGAGATCTTCGTGTTCACTCCCGAGGGCGACGTGAAGCCGCTCCCGATAGGCTCGACCCCGATCGACTTCGCGTTCGCGGTACACACGGAGGTCGGATATCACTGCGCGGGCGCGCGCATCAACGCCCGCATCGCGCCGCTGTCGCGCGAGCTCAAGAACGGCGACGCCGTCGAGATCATCACGAACCCCAAGCAGCGGCCGAGTCGGGACTGGCTGGCGTTCGTGAAGACGTCACGCGCACGGCAGTACATCCGCCAATGGCTGAGGCGCGAGGAGTTCGCCGCGGCGATCCGGCTCGGGAAGGAACTCCTCGACCGTGAGCTCAAGCGGTCTCGCCGCTCACTGCCCACTTCCTCGGATGCGCTGAAGGCGGGTGCCGCCGCTCTGGGTCATCCCGACTTCGACCACGTGTACGAGGCTCTCGGGCGCGGCGACATCGGGCCAACGGCGGTGATCAAGCAGTTCCACCCCGATCACGAGCCGGTCGAAGAGGCGGCGCGCGCGCCCTCGCCGCTCGCGAAGCTCGCGGTCAAGCTTCGCCTGTCGGGTCGCGGCGTCCGCATCCAGGGGATGGACAACCTGATGGTGCGCTACTCGCGGTGTTGCCAGCCGGTGCCCGGCGACCCCGTGGTCGGCTACATCACGAGGGGCAGGGGCGTCTCGATCCACCGGACGGACTGCCCCAATGTGCTGGCCCTCGCCCGCGATCCGGAACGGCGCATCGAGATCGAGTGGGCTGCCGAGAAAGGCGACCGGTTCTTCGTGAAGCTCTACTTGCAGGGGACGGATCGGCGCGGGTTACTGTCCGACGTTGCGAACGCGATCACCGAGACCGGCACCGACATCTCCCACGCCGACATGCGCGCGTCGAGCGGGGGCATGCAGGGGGAGTTCATCGTCGAGGTGCGCGACCTCGCCCACCTCGAGAAGATCCGACGGGCGGTCCGGCGGGTGAAGGGCGTCCTGGACGTGGAGCGTCGTGAACACTTCGATGAGGACGACCTTGGCTGGGTCTAGCAGAGCCGTCGCCGCGGCGCTCTTCGCGCTCGGCATGTGTGCCTCCGCCTCCGCCCAGTCCCTTCCCGTGGGGGAGCCCCACGAGGACTACCTGCGCATCCTGCAGATCCTCGGGCAGGCCGACGCCGGCTCGTTCTCGGTGCGGCCGCTCACCAGCGAGGGCGCAGTCATCCTTGGGGTCTCCCACCCCTGGAGCGCGCGCCTACAGCCGGCATTGCCGGAGACGTCGTCGCTGAGGCTGACGCTCGTCGAGCCGCGGCTCCGCGCTTTCGCCAACTCGCGGTTTCCGTTCGGGCAGAACGACGGGGCGGTGTGGCAGGGGAAGGGGCTGACGAGCGCGCTCGACTTGGGCGCGACCGCCAGGTGGAGAGGGCTGACGGTCACGCTCCACCCCACGCTCCTCTACACGCAGAACCGGAGCTTCGAGCTGGCTCCGGTGACCGTGTCGGGGATGCCCGAGTACGCGTATGCGTGGCGGAAGATCGACATGCCCCAGCGCTTCGGGCCGGAGCCGTTCTGGACGGTGGACGCGGGCCAGTCCGAGATCCGACTCGAGGGACGTGGCGCCGCGCTCGGGTTGAGCACGGCGAACCTCTGGTGGGGGCCCGCGATCCGGAACGCCATCATCATGAGCAACAACGCCGCCGGGTTCCCGCACGCGTTTCTTGGGACCGACGGGCAGATCGAAACCGGAATCGGCGGGTTCGCGGCGCGGTGGATATGGGGCCGCCTCGGGCAGTCCGATTGGTTCGACCCCGCGTTGGCTAACGCCGATCGATTTGTCACCGGTATCGTCGCGACCTACTCGCCGAGCTTTCTCGACGGACTCTCGCTCGGCACGACGCGCGTGTTTTACGCCTGGGTACCGGACGGTGGGCTCGCGTTCGGTGACTACTTCGCGGTCCTCCAGGGCCTGCGCAAGAAGGCGCTCGTCTCGGCGCAGAACCCCACCGGAGACGACGAGCACGACCAGCTACTCTCGTTGTTCGGGCGATGGGTCCTTCCGGAGAGCGGCTTCGAGGTATACTGGGAGTGGGCGCGGAACGACCACTCGTGGGAGCTGCGCGACTTCCTCCTGGAGCCCGAGCACTCGCAGGCGTACACGCTCGGCCTTCAGAGGGCCAGCGAGCTCTCGGGCGATCGGATCCTGGCGCTACGGGCCGAACTCACTCACCTCGAAGCTGATCCGACGTTCCAGGTCCGCGGCAGGGGGACGTACTACGCCCATCACATCGTTACCCAGGGCTACACGCATGGCGGCCAGATCATCGGCGCCGGCATCGGCCCTGGCGGTGACGCACAGCACCTCGGCGCCGATCTGTACGCCCCCTGGGGGCGCGCCGGCGTCTACGTGGAGCGCCAAGTGCACGACAACGATGCCTACTACGAGTGGGCCATAGCCAACGGCGAGACGTACTGCTGCCACAACGTCTCGTTCAACCTGGGCACGCAGGCGCTCGTCTTCCTGGACGACTTCGATCTCGGGGGTGGGCTCATCGTCACTCGGGAGTTCAACCGGTACTTCTTTGGCAAAGACCTCTGGAATCTGAACCTGAGCCTCTCGGCGCGGTGGCGGCGTGGGTAGTACGTCCATCACACAGCGCCAGGCGAGCGATGCCCAACAGGCCGATGATGTCGAGCGCCTGAATGCTGCCACAGACCGCCTGAATGCCGAGATGGCCGAGGTGCTGGAGTTTCAGTCGGCCTGGCCCGACGTCGAGTAGAGGCGCGCGTCTTCGTCATCGTCGGCCGTGACTGTCGCTACCACCCACGGGCCTGCACGACTTGCATCGGGCCCTCCGACGGTCGATTTCGTACCTCCCTGTTCTTTCCGGCGCGGGCTTGGCAACTTCTGCTCGTCGGCAACCCGACGGTGACCCCATGCCTGTCAATCTGAAAGACGCACTCGACGAGATCTGCCGCCGCTATGGTTTGACGGAGCTCTACGCCTTCGGCAGCCGAGCCACGGAGATCGCCGAGCGGGTGCGGAGGACACCGGGCGAACCGGCCGACGGCGGGAGCGCGTCCGACGTGGATGTAGGCGCTCGTCCGTTGGTGGGGGTTCGACTGGATGTCGACGCCGTTGTCGGCTTGGCGGACGAGCTTGAGCAGCTCTTCGAGGCTCCCCGGGTCGATGTTGTGGTGCTACCGGGCGCGAAGACGGTCCTGGCTCTCGACGTCATCCGTGGGGAGCTTCTCTACTGCGCGGACAGCCACGCCCAGGCCGAGTACGAGCTCTACGTTCTGGCGACAGCGGGGGACCTGGCGCCGTATCAGCGCGCCCGGCAGGAACTGGCACTGGCGCGCTACGCCGATCGATGACTCCGGGTCGCCTCGACGAGAAGGTCATCGCCGAACGCTCTGAGTGGGTCCGCGACATGCTGGAAGGGATTCGCGAGCTTCCCCTCGGCAGCGTAGAGGAATTCACAGCTGAACGGCGAAACGTGGCCGCCGCGGAGTCCTCCCTTAGGCGTGCCCTCGAGGCGCCGCTCGATCTCGGCCGCCACGTCCTGGCAAGGGGTTTTGGGGACGCCCCCACGGAGTACAAAGAGGTCGCGAAGCGACTCGGCGAGCGAGGAGTGCTGACGGCCGAGGAGGCGGGGATGTTCATCAAGATGGCTGGCTACCGGAATCGGCTGGTGCACTTCTACGAGACGGTTTCGGACACCGAGCTCTACTCCATCTGCGTCGAGCGCCGGGGCGACATCGAGCGTGTCCTCGGTGGCATTCATCGGTGGATCCGCGATCACCCCGAGAGGATCGAGCGAAGCCCTTGAGCGGGTGAACCTAAGCCTCTCAGCGCGGTGGCGGCGCAGGTAGTATATTGGTCGTATGAAACGGAAGACGTCCATCACACTCAGTGACGAGCTCTTTCGGGAACTGGATCGCTACGCCGGTTCCGGGGAGTCGCGCTCCTCGTACATCGAGCGGGTGCTGCGTTACCACTTCCAGCGCCAAGCACGCGAAACGCAGCAGGCCGACGATGTCGAGCGCCTCAATGCCGCCGCCGACCGCCTGAATGCCGAGATGGCCGAGGTGCTGGAGTTTCAGTCGGCCTGGCCCGACGCCGAGTAGGACTCGGATCGCTTGCGGCGGGGCGAACTGTATCGGGTGAGGCATCCGACGGGCGACCCGAAGAAGACGCGCGTCTTCGTCATCGTCAGCCGCGAGGCGGTCATCCGTTCGATGTTTTCCACCGTGGTCTGTGCCCCCGTGCTCACGAATGGGGAGGGTCTCTCGACGCAGGTGGAAGTAGGACCCGCCGAGGGCCTGAAGCACCGGAGCTGGATCCTCTGCGACGGCCTGACCAGCGTCGAGAAGTCCAAGCTGACCGACTTCGTGGGATCGCTGTCACCGGTGAGGTTGCCGGAGCTCGGGCGCGCGCTCCGATCGGCGCTCGACCTCTGAGCCGCGAGGCACGGCCGGTCGAACGCCCATGACCGCTTTCGAGATCGTCTCCCCCCACCGCCCGGCCGGCGACCAGCCGCGCGCGATCGCGGAGCTCACGGAAGGGCTCGCACGCGGCGACCGGCACCAGGTGCTGTTCGGCGCCACAGGCACGGGCAAGACGTTCTCGATCGCGCACGTGATCGCGAACCACGGGCGCCCGACGCTCGTGATGTCGCACAACAAGACGTTGGCGGCGCAGCTCTACGGCGAGCTCAAGTCGCTCTTCCCGCACAACGCGGTCGAGTACTTCATCTCGTACTACGACTACTACCAGCCGGAGGCGTACGTCCCGTCCACGGACACGTACATCGAGAAGGACGCTTCGATCAACGAGGACATCGAGCGGCTGCGGCTCCGTGCGACGTCGTCCCTGATGGAGCGCGAAGACGTCATCGTCGTGGCGTCGATCTCGTGCATTTACGGCCTCGGCAATCCGAAGGACTACCGGAGCCTGATGCTGCACGTGGAGGTCGGCGAGGAGCGCCCCCGTCGCGACATCCTCAAGGGTCTGGTGGACATCCAGTACAAGCGCAACGACCACCTCTTCGAGCGCGGCACCTTCCGCGTCCGCGGCGACACGGTCGAGATCTACCCCGCCTACGAGGAGCAGGCCGTCCGCATCGAGCTCTGGGGAGACGAGGTCGAGCGCATCAGCCGGTTCGACCCGCTCACGGGCGAGATCATCACGGCACTCGACCGGACCGCGATCTATCCGGCGAGCCACTACGTGACCGAGCGCCGGACGATCGACAACATGATCCCGGCCGTGCGCGCGGAGCTGGCGGAGCAGCTCGCCAAGTTCCGCGCCGACGGGCGCCTGCTGGAGGCGCAGCGGCTCGAGCAGCGGACGAACTTCGACATCGAGATGATGCTCCAGGTCGGGATCTGCCCGGGCATCGAGAACTACTCGCTCTACACGAGTGGACGCAGGACCGGCGAGCGCCCCGCGTGCCTCTTCGACTACTTCCCGGCCGACCTCCTGATCGTGGTAGACGAGTCGCACGCGTCGATCCCCCAGGTCAACGGCATGTACAACGGGGATCGCTCGCGGAAGCTCACGCTGATCGAACACGGGTTCCGACTTCCCTCCGCGCTGGACAACCGACCGCTCAAGTTCGACGAGTGGGCGTCACTCCTTCCGCAGGCGATCTACGTGTCGGCCACTCCCGGCGAATGGGAGGTCCAGCAGGCCGGGGGCGTGGTCGTCGAGCAGATCATCCGACCCACGGGGCTCGTGGACCCGGAGATCGACGTGCGGCCGGTCAAAGGCCAGGTGGACGATCTGCTCGCGGAGATCCGCAAACGCGAGAAGCGCGGCGAGCGCGTGCTGGTCACGACGCTCACGAAGCACATGGCCGAGGACCTGACGGAGTACATGCAGTCGGTCGGTGTCCGGGTCAAGTACATGCACTCCGAGGTGTTGACGATCGAGCGCATGGCGATCCTCCGGCAGCTCCGACTCGGGAAGATCGACGTCTTGGTCGGCATCAACCTCCTCCGCGAGGGGCTCGATCTCCCGGAGGTATCGCTCGTCGCGATCCTCGACGCCGACAAGGAGGGGTTCCTGCGTGACGCCCGCTCGCTGATCCAGACCATCGGCCGCGCGGCCAGGAACGTCGAGGGGCGCGCGATCATGTACGCGGACCGAATGACCGCGTCGATGAGACGCTGCATCGAGGAGACGGGCCGCCGCCGGGGGATCCAGGTGGCGCACAACCTGCGCCATGGGATTACGCCGGAGACGATCCGCAAGACCGTCGAGGAGATCGAGTTCTCCACGCGCCTCGCGGACGCGCGCACCGCGGCGCCCCGGGTCGCCGAGGCCGCCGCGACCTATGCGGACGAGGTCAACCTCGAGGAGTACGTCAAGATTCTCGGGAAGGAGATGGCGGAGGCGGCCGGCGCGCTCGATTACGAGCGTGCGGCACTCCTCCGGGATCAGCTCTTCGAGCTGAGAACGGCGGGCGCCGAGTGAAGGGGCCCCTGCCTATGCCACCGCTTCGTCACGATCTTTGGCGCTGGCCTCGACCCCACCCCCTGAATGACGTCGCCCTGGATGAAGATCGCAGTCATCGGAACTGGATACGTGGGTCTCGTCGCGGGAGCGTGCCTGTCCGAGACCGGTAACGACGTCGTCTGCGCGGACATCGATTCGGGCAAGGTGGCTCGCCTCAACAATGGGGAGGTGCCCATCTACGAGCCGGGTCTCGAGCCCCTGATCGAGCGCAACCTCGCCGCGGGGCGCCTGCACTTCACGACCGACGTGCCGGCCGCGGTGCGCGCTTCGGACGTCATCTTCATCGCGGTGGGGACGCCGCCGGACGAAGACGGCTCGGCCGACCTCAGACACGTGCTGGCCGTGGCCAAGACGATCGGGAACTCGATGAACGGCGAGAAGATCGTCATCACGAAGAGCACCGTCCCGGTCGGCACCGCCAAGCTCGTGCGCGAGGCCATCGAGAAGGAGACAGAGCACCCGGTCCACGTCTGCTCCAATCCGGAGTTCCTGAAGGAGGGCGCGGCGGTCGACGACTTCATGAAGCCGGATCGCGTGGTGCTCGGCGTCGACTCCGAGTACGCTGGGGAAGTCCTCAAGGACCTCTACGCACCCTTCGTGCGCACCGGCCATTCGATCATGATCATGGACGTGCCTTCTGCCGAGATCACGAAGTACGCGGCCAACTCGATGCTCGCGACGCGGATCAGCTTCATGAACGCGATCGCCCGCCTATGTGAGAGCACGGGCGCGGACATCGACTCGGTTCGCATGGGCGTGGGGTCGGACAGCCGGATCGGGCAGAGCTTCCTCTTCCCGGGGATCGGCTACGGGGGTTCCTGTTTTCCGAAAGATGTGCAGGCCCTCGTCAAGACGATGACGGACCTCGGCATCGACGCCTCGATCCTCCAGGCGGTCGATAGAGTGAACGCGGACCAGAAGCGCACGCTCCTCGAGCGCCTGACGAGTCGGCTGGGCAAGCTGGCCGGCCGCCGGATCGCCGTGTGGGGCCTAGCCTTCAAGCCCAACACCGACGACATGCGGGAGGCGCCGAGCATCGTCACGATCGAGGGGCTGCTCGAGCAGGGTGCTCAGGTCGTGGCTCACGACCCCGTGGCGATGGACGAAGCGCGCCGCCATTTCGGCACCCGCATCACGTACGCGGCCACGAACTACGACGCGCTCGACGGGGCCGATGGGCTCCTCATCCACACCGAGTGGCTTCCGTACCGCAACCCCGACTTCGCCCGCATGAAAGCCACGATGGCCGCCGCGCTGATCTTCGACGGGCGCAACCTCTACGATCCGGCCGACGTCGCGCGCCAGGGCTTCGAGTACCACAGCATCGGGAAGCCGATCGCCTATCCCACCCCGGCGCCCGGACGCTGATGTGCGCATCCTGCTGACCGGAGCCGCGGGCTTCCTGGGGTCCCACCTGGCCGAGCGTTTCCTCCGCGACGGCCACGAGGTCATTGGGCTCGACAACTTCGTCACGGGATCCCGGGAGAACGCGAGCCTCCTCTCCAAGCACCCGGGCTTCCGTCTGATCGAGCACGACATCTCCAAGTCGTGCTACTTCGACGATCCCATCGACGGTGTCCTTCACTTCGCCTCACCGGCGAGCCCCGTCGACTACCTCGAGCTACCCATCCAGACCCTCAAGGTGGGCAGCCTTGGGACGCACAACGCGCTCGGCATCGCGCTCGCCAAGAACGCTCGGTTCCTGCTGGCGTCCACGTCCGAGGTCTACGGCGACCCGCTCGTGCACCCGCAGCCCGAGACGTACTGGGGCAACGTGAACACCGTGGGCTTCAGGGGCGTGTACGACGAGGCGAAGCGCTTCGCCGAGGCGATGACGATGGCGTACCACCGCCACCACGCGGTCGACACGCGCATCGTGCGGATCTTCAACACCTACGGCCCCCGGATGCGCCCCGGCGATGGGCGCGTGGTCTCGAACTTCATCGTCCAGGCGCTGCGCGGCGATCCGCTCACGATCTACGGAGACGGGAGCCAAACGCGGTCGTTCTGCTACGTCGACGACGAGGTCGACGGGATTTATCGCCTCTTCCAGTCGAACCGAGTCGAGCCGACGAACATCGGCAACCCGAATGAGTTCACGATCCTAGAGCTCGCCGACGTCGTGCTCGAGGAGACGGGCAGCGGCGCGCCGATCGAGTCGCTGCCCCTTCCCGCTGACGACCCGAAGGTCCGGCGGCCGGACATCTCCATCGCGCGGTCGGTGCTGGGTTGGGATCCGCGCGTCGATCTCCGTGAGGGCATTCGTCGCACGATCCCGTACTTCCGGGAGGCACTCGGCCGCAGCAACGCGAAGGCGCGCACGCTCTAGGGAAGCTCTGCACGGGTATGGTGCCCCGCGCGCAGGGGGCTCGCGAGACCAGGAGTGACGACCGGGCACCCACGCCCTTCGGGCGCGGGTGCCCCCCGTCGTTGGATCTCCTCGACGTAGCTGCGGCTATGCCTTCGTCACTCCGCCTAGGATATGGGGCCGTGGCACTCGCAACGCGGGGCGCCACACTCGTGCAGAGCATCCATAGCGCAGGATCCCTTCGACGCCCGGTCTCCCAGGCGACCGAACCCTTTACCGCCGCTCGCGCACCCACCAACCTTCCGACATGCCGACGGACCAGAAGCACGCGCGTATGATCGTGGCCCAGGGCGTCAGCGCCTGGGACCGGGACGACTTCGAGTCGGCCCTCCAGACGTTCGTCGGCGTGCTTGCGGAGCATCCGTACTTCGCCGACGTCCACAACAAGGCGGGCCTTTGCCTGGCGATGCTCGGACGGCTGGAGGAGGCGCTCGTGCACTTCGAGGCCGCCGTGACGCGGAACCCCGCCTACGCGGAGGCGCACCTCAACCGCGGGCTCGTGCTCAAGGACCTCGGGCGAGGGGACGAGGCGGCCGAAGCGTTCGTCCGCGTCAACGAGCTCCACGGTCGGGACACACCGGTCTTCCCGGCGGATGTAGGCAACCGGATCGCGGTGACGCACGCCCAACTGGGTGATCTCTACCTCGTCGCGAACCATCCCGAGCTCGCGTTCAAGGAGTATCAAGCCGCGCTCGAGATCCGCCCCCGTTTCATGGATGTGCGCAGCAAGTTTGCCGAGACCCTGATCGAGCTCGGAGACCTGGCGCGTGCCAAGGACGAACTCACCCTGATCCTGGAGTCGAGGCCCTCCTTCGTCGGTGCGCGCATTCGTCTCGGCGTCGTGCTCCACAGGATGGGGGAGGACGCGAAAGCCGTGAAGCAGTGGGAGCAGTGCCTGGAGGACGAGCCGACCGACATGCGCGCGCGCGCGTACCTTGCGGCGGTCGCGGCGCGTGTCGAGCCGCCCGCGAAAGGCGGAGGCGAGTCCCGTTGACCCGATCGGGCAGCGGGCGGCCCAGTCCTTGCTAGGGTATCCAGGGATCATGAGCCGCTCGATTCCTCGCTCCGCCGTCCTCCTCGCGGCAGCCCTGCTCGGGTGCTCTCCGCGAGGCTCGGAGGAGAATGCCGTCCGCCGCGGGGACGAGGCGTTCGCGCAGGGCGACTTCGACGAGGCGCTCGCCGAGTACAGGCTGGCGGTCCGTCAGGGCGCCGACGATCCGGCCATCGCGGCGCGGGTCGCCCATACGTACGCGATGATGAGCCGTGTCGACGACGCGGGCTCATACTACCGGGACGCCGCGGCGCGGGACCCCAGCCTCGCGGACCAGGCGGTGTCGGACCTCATGCGTCTGGCGCGCGAAGCGCACGCGGCGGGCGATCGCTTCGCGATGGCGACCGCCGTCGAGACCGCGCTCGAGTTGCGGCCGGGCGTGGGCGTGGGCGACATGATGCTCGAGCTCGCGCGTCACTATTTCACGAACGGCGAGTACGGTCGCGCCCTGCCGTTCTATCAGATCGCCATGGCGGAGGCGACCGACTCGGTTCCCGAGATCGTGTTCGAGGTCGGGCAGGCGCACGAGGAGATCGGCGACTGCGAGCACGCCCTGGTCTTCTTCGAGCAGTTCCGGGCCATGGTTCGACCCTGGGAGCGCGGCGAGGTCGACTGGTACATCGGAACGTGTGCGTTCAACATCGCACGGGAACTGCGGACCCGGACGCTCGACCCGGAGCAGCTGAACCGGCCCCTGGAGTTGATCAACCGAACCGTCGAAGTGGGCGAGCCCCGCAACATCCAGGCCCAGGCCTGGTTCGAGAAGGGCGAGATCCTGGCGGAACTCGGGCAGTGCGAGGCAGCCATGGAGGCCTACGCCCAGGTGCGCTACGCCGACCAGGCGGGGTCGCTCGTGGATCGAGCCCAGTCGCGGTTCGACGAGATCCGATTCGGGACGGGGCTCGAGCACCTGCGGGACGGCCGGTGCCGCTAGGGACATCCCCGAACGAACTCGGGGCCGGAGTCAGTGTATCCACGCCGATGCAGAAGATGCCCTCGAGACGAGCCGCCTGGCTCGCGACCCTCGCGCTGCCGCTGATCGCCTGCGGTGGCGGTGACCCCTACCAGGGTCTGACTGCCGACGACCTCTACCGCATGGCCGAGAACGAGCTCGCCGAAGGCGATCAAGAGAACGCCGTGGAGGCACTCGAGCGCCTGCACGTGTCGTTCGGTGACTGGCCACGCCTTCCGGAGGCGGGCCTGCTCTTGGCACGGGCGCATTATGAGAACGATGACTACCTGACCGCCCGTGCCGAGTATCGGCGCTTCTTGGACCGGTTCGCGGCCCACCCGGGTGCGCCGGATGCGGCGGCGGGGGAGTGCAGGTCGCTCGCGGCGCTCGCTCCCGCTTCGCAGCGGGATCAGGGCTTTACGGAAGAGGCCCTGACGGTGTGCGGCAACGTCGTGCTCGACTATGCGCGCACCTCGCAGGCCGAGGAAGCGGAGGCGTTGCGGGCGAACCTCCGTCGCACGATGGCGGAGAAGGAGTACCTCAACGCCGATCATTACTTCCGGCGCCGGCAATACGACTCCGCCATCATCTACTACCAGTTCGTGGTCGACCTGTATCCGGAAACCGACCTCGCCCCGCAGGCGCTCCTCGGAGTGTATCTCTCCAATCAGGCCATTGGGTACGACGACCTGGCCGAGGAAGCTCGGACGCGGCTGTTGCAGGAGTATCCGGACTCTCCGCAGGCCGTCGAGATCAGGACGGTGGGAAGCGCCTCCTGACCCAACCGAGGGGGCGCGCGCGCATCGGCCTCTTCGGAGGCACGTTCGACCCCCCGCACATCGGCCACGTCACGGTGGCCACGGATGTGGCCGATGCGCTCGACCTCGAGCGCGTGCTCTGGATTCCCGCCGGCGAGCCGCCCCACAAGCGTGACGTCCCGCTGACTCCTCCGGAGATCCGCCTCGCGATGGTGCGCGCGGCGGCGGCCGGCGACCCCCGCTTCGAGGTGGCGACTCTGGAGCTGGAGCGTCCGGGGCCCTCGTACATGGTCGACACGGTACAGGAGTTCCGACGCGCGCTCCCCCAATCAGACCTGTTCCTCATCGTGGGCGCAGACGAGTTCCGCGCGTTCGGCGCGTGGCACGACCCGGACCAGATCGTGCGGCATGTCCGCCTCGCGGTCATGGACCGGGAGGGCGAGTCCGCCGCCGCCCTCGCAAACGAGGTTCCCGGCGGCCGTGATGCGGTGTTCGTCCCCGTCCGGCGCGTCGATGAGTCCTCGACGGACCTCCGCTCGCGGCGCCGCCGGGGCGAGGACGTGCGTCAGTCTGTGCCGGCGGGCGTGTGGACGATCATCGAGCGCGAGCGGCTATATGGCGAGCCATGACGGAGCGTAGCCCGTGAGGTTGAGCGAGGAGGACCTTCGTCGCTGGGGGCATCGCATCGGCGAGATGCTCACGCCGCCTGCCGTGCTCGCGCTCTCGGGACCACTCGGCGCGGGCAAGTCGGTGCTCGCGCGCGCGATCGGAGCCGGGGCGGGGGTGAGGGAGGCCATGCCCTCCCCAACGTACACCCTCGTGCAGCGGTACGGCGCGAGTTCGGGGCGAGAAGTGGTTCACCTCGACCTCTACCGAATCGATGCGCCAGATGAGATCTGGGAACTCGGTTGGGCGCAGCTCCCGGGCGAGTGTGACCTCGTGCTCGTCGAATGGCCCGAAAGAGCCGGCGAGCTGTTGCCCCACGATCACTGGCGGATCGAGCTCGCCACACCCCTGGGTCAGCCGCGTCTCCGCGACGTGAAGGTCGTCCGCGTCGGGACGCCGCACGAGCTGGCGCCCTTTCCGATGTCCTCCGCGGGCGCGTGACGCGGCCGCCGCGGAGGGGGATCGTCTGATGGCGGAGGTCCCCTACCTGGCGTTCGACACCTCGGGGGCGGTGGGCTCCGTGGCCGTGGGCGTGGGGTCGCGTGTTCTGGCGAATCGGTCGCTCGAAGAGCGTCACGAGCATGCCGCCCGGCTGGTGCCGGCGATCGACCGGGCCCTCGCCGACTGCGGCATCGACCGCTCGGAGTTGGGCGGCATCGTGGTGGGGGAAGGGCCGGGGTCGTTCACGGGGGTCCGCGTGGCCGCAGCCACCGCGAAGGGGCTCGCGCATGCGCTCGACCTGCCCCTGTGGGCGTTCCCGAGCCTCGCCGCCGCGGCGCTTGCCGAGGACGTCGGTCCGATTCGGTACGCGCTCTTCGACGCGCGGAGTGATCGCGTCTACGGTGCGTGCTACGGAGTCGGCAGCTCCGCCGTCCAGGACTTGGTCGACCCCCACGGGGGCACGCTACGGGACACGCTGGGTGGGGACGTCCCGGGGGGCGCGGTGTTCGTCGGCGATGGCTCTCTTCGGCATCGTGCGGCCATCGTGGGAGCGGGGTTCGCGGTCGGCCCCGGGCCGTCGCGGACGCTCGCGGAGGGCCTACTGAGGCTGCTCGGGCTACGCGCCGGAGTCCCTCCGGTGGCGGATCTCGCAGCCTGGGAGCCGCGCTACGTGCGCGGCGCGAGCGCGGAGCGCGGATGGATCCCCTAGCCGATCGCTCCGCGGTCCAGGTCCGAACGATGCGGGCGGAGGATGTCGACGCCGTGGTCGACATCGAGACGGCAACGTTCAGCAGCCCGTGGCGGCGGGAGACGTTCGCGGAGTTGATTGGCCGGTCGACCCTCGAGATGCTCGTGGTGGAACACTCCGAGGAGGGAATCGTCGGGTACGCCGTTGTCTGGTGCATCCTCGACCAAGGGGAGCTTGCCAACCTCGCCATCGTCCCGCGCATGCGGAGCAAGGGACTCGGCAATCGCCTCATGGCCCGCGTGATCGAGGTCGCTCGGGAGCGTGGCGTCGAGACGCTGTTCCTGGAGGTGAGGGAGTCGAACGCGTATGCGCTCGAGCTCTATCGCCGCTTCGGCTTCTCGCAGGTGGGGCTGCGGCGCGGGTACTACGATCACCCGAAGGAGGACGCCCGCATCCTGAAGGCGGAGCTGTGACCCGGCCTGCCATCCCCGCGCCCATAGGCGGGAGCGATCCTCGGGCATGCCCACTTCATTCGAGCGCAGCGCACAGCCGCAGCGTGACCGTCCCCGCGAGCGGCTCCGATCGGTAGGGGCCGGCAACCTCTCGCTCGGCGAGCTTCTCGCCCTCATCGTCGGAAGCGGGAGCGGCAGCAGCCCGGCCGCCGTCGTCGGTGACCGGATTCTCGCCCTCGCCGAGGGATCGCTCTCCAGGTTGGCGGCCCTAGACGTCTCCTTCCTCGAGGGGGTTCCCGGGGTCGGCGTGGCTACAGCCGCCAGGGTGCTGGCCGCCTTGGAGCTCGGCCGGCGGGCGGCGACCGCGGCGTCCGACGCGGGTGACTACATCCGCGGGCCTGCGGACGTCTTCGCGCGGATGGGGCCACGCCTCAGGGATGCGAGGCAAGAGGAATTCCACGCGCTGATGCTGAACAGCCGTCACCGCGTGATCCGAGAGGTGCTCGTCACGCGCGGCCTGCTGGATTCCTCGCTCATCCACCCACGCGAGGTCTTTCGTCCCGCGGTGGGTGAGGGTGCGGCGGGCATCATCCTCGTGCACAACCACCCCTCGGGAGACCCGACGCCCTCGGCCGAGGATCGCGCGGTGACCAAGCAGCTTGCCGAGGCCGGTCGGGCCGTGGGAATTCCGGTGCTCGACCACGTGGTCGTGGGAGCGGGTGGGTATGCCTCGCTGGCCGACGAACTGGCTCGGGTCGGGCGGCTCTGAGGGACCCCGCCGCGCGGCTACCTGGAAACATATGGCGTCAATTTCAAAAAATGCGTTGACCCGGCGCGGGGGCGGCTCCTATCTTGGGTCTTCATTCACCGGGCGGAAAGCCCTGTCCCTATTGCCGAAGGAGCCCGCATGGTTCGCTCGGCCGCGGCCATACTCGCCTTACTGATTCTTCCGGGTTTCGCCCTCGGGCAGCAACCCGTGGGGACCCACACGGTGGTCGGCGACGACAGGCTGTGGGACCTCGCGGTGCGCTATTAAATGATGGCATCAAGCTCGGCGACGAGTTCGTGCTCTATGGCTCCGCGGTCGGATCGCCCGAGGGCTCGCTGCAGGTGGTCGGCGTGACTCCGAGCATGGCGGCGGCGCGCATCACCTCCATGGTGGATGACGTCTTCCATCAGGGGGTCGTGGTGCGGCTGGCCCGAAAGATGCCCTGATGCTGCCCGCGAGGATGAGCCGAGTCCTCGCCTCCGTGATCCTTCCCGAGTCCCCGCTGGCTTCGGCCGGCGGGGACTTCCGTTAATACCCAAGACGCAACGATGCCTCGATCCAAACGCAGAGTTCTGGTCACCGGCGGAGCCGGCTTCATCGGGAGCCACGTAGCGGATGCTTACCTGGCCGCCGGGGACACCGTGTGGGTGGTGGACAACCTCTCCACGGGCCGCCGGGAGAACATTCCCAAGCGCGCCGAGTTCGTGGAGATGGACATCCGGGCGGAGGAGGTCCGCAACCTGTTCCGCGAGGTCCGCTTCGATGTGGTGAACCATCACGCCGCGCAGATCGACGTGCGCGTGTCGGTGCTCGATCCGGCCAAGGACGCGAGCATCAACCTTCTGGGGCTGCTGAATCTCACGGAAGCGGCGATCGAAGTCGGGACGGGCCGGTTCGTGTATGTGAGCAGCGGCGGCGTCGTGTACGGGGAGCCCGAGCAGATTCCCACGCCGGAGACGGCACCGAAGTTGCCCATGTCTCCCTATGGCGTGACCAAGCTCACGGGCGAGCACTATCTGAACTACTACCGGAAGGTGCGGGGCCTGGAGTACGTGGCGCTCCGATACTCCAACGTCTTTGGTCCGCGTCAGGATCCGCATGGGGAGGCGGGTGTGGTCGCCATCTTCTGCAACCGGCTCCTCAGCGGGGAGCAACTGACGATCTTCGGCGACGGTGAGCAGACCCGTGACCACGTCTTCGTGCGCGACGTGGTGGCCGCGAATATGCTGGCCTCCAGCATCGACATGGGGAATGGTGTCGGACTGGACGCGCGCGCGTTCAACGTAGGGACGGGCGTGGGCACCAGCGTCAATCGCCTGGCTGGTGCGCTGGAGGCCGTCGCGGGACGGGCGCCCGGTCGCGACTACAAGCCCGAGCGTCCGGGTGAACTCCGCCATAGCACGCTCGAGGCGAGCCTGCTCAGGAGCCGCGGTTGGTCGCCCGCCTTCACTCTCGAGCAGGGCCTTCGTGAAACCTACGACCACATCGCGGCCAAGCGGGCCGGTGCCAAGTCATGAGCCTCCATCTCCTGTTGATGTTGCAGGGCGGCGCCCCGCCGCAGTCGGTCACGGAGATGATCGTGCAGGGCACATTGCTCACGCAGATCGTCCTGCTGGTGCTTCTTGTCTTCTCGCTGATGTCCTGGTGGCTGATCTTCCGCAAGACCCGCCAGTTCGGTGAGGTGCGGCGCCAGGGCGACGTCTTTCTCGAGCACATGGAGAAGGCCCAGCGCCTCACGGACGCGTACAAGTCGATTCTCTCGCTTCCCGAGTCACCCTACGGGCGCGTCTTCCGCCAGGGCGTCAACTTCTTCAGCGAGTTGCGGCCCGGCGCGCTGCGCGAGGGCGCTCCTCCCACCGCCGGTCTCTCTCTCACGCAGCTCGAGGCGCTCCGCCTCGTCCTCGAGAAGGAGGAGGCCGAGGAGCGGGACGCCCTCGGGAACGGCATCGGTATGCTCGCGGTGATCGGGACGGTATCGCCCCTGCTCGGCCTCTTGGGCACGGTCATCGGCGTCATGGATGCCTTCCTCGGCATCACGATCTCGGGCTCGAGCAACATCATGTCGGTGGCTCCGGGCATCGCCGAGGCACTCATCACCACGGTCGCGGGTCTCGTGGTGGCCATTCCCGCCGTCTTCGGGTACAACTTCTTCGTGACGAAGCTGAACCTGGTGAGCAATGAGCTCGAGGGATTCTCCAGCGAATTCATCGGCACGCTCGCCCGCGAGGGCCGCATCTAGATGAGCTCGCACCGACGGGGAAGATCTCGCGGCCTCCCTGTGAACGTGGAGATCAACGTGACGAGTCTGGTGGACCTCGCGTTCACCTTGCTCGTCATCTTCATGATCACGGCACCCATGATGCAGGGAGGGATCGAGGTCGATGTTCCGCGTGCCGACGTTCAAGCGCTGACGTCGGAGGACGAGCCCTTCTTCATCGGCGTCCTGCGCGATGGCAGTATCGTCATGGAGGAGACCGCGGTGACCATCGAGGAGCTCGAGGCGGGCCTCCCGCAGCTGCTTTCGGCGGGTACCGTCGAGCGGGTCTTCATCCGCGCCGACTCGCTCGCGCCTTACGGCCCCGTGCTCCGGGTGATGGCAACCGCGCTGAACAGTGACGTTCCGTGGTCGCTCGTCGCCGAGCCCTGGGCGCCCGAGCCCTGACGGCCCGAGATGCAGCGACTCGACCCCTTCGACAAACGCGCGATGGCGCTCTCCATCGTGTTGCACGGATTGCTGTTCACGTTGGGGTTGGTGTCCACCGTCCGGCAGGAGCCGACGATCGAGTTCATCTCGTACGAGATCGACTTGGTCTCGCCGCCGCCGGCGGTGCAGGCGGACGAGTACACCCCGGCGAGCGAGGAGTTGGTCGTCGAGCGACCCGAGCCAGAACGAGCGCCGCCAGAACCGGAGCCAGAGCCCGAGCCCGAACCCGAGCCCGAGCCGGAGATCACGGTGGCGGCGCGGGAGCCGGAGCCTGCTCCCTCGGCGCCGACGCGGCAGCCCGAGCCCGAGCCCGAGCCTCCCGCCGCGTCGACCCCCGCGGCAGGGCCGAATCCGAGCCCCGAGCCCGCGGCGCGCTCCGGGGAGGGGATCAACGTGCGCATGGAGGGTCTGCGTCGCGACTATCCCGAGTACTGGAACAACATCATTCGCCAGATCCAGCGGTGCTTCCGGCCGCCGTCGGGGAACTGGGTGGCTTCGGTGACCTTCGTGATTCGGCGTGACGGGTCGGTGGTTGATGACCTCGCGTTCGAGAGTCGCTCGGGCAACACATCCTTCGACTACGCGG
>SHZR01000059.1 GCA_009692205.1 Gemmatimonadota bacterium
TCGAGGATGACGTGAATCTCGAGTCCGGGCTCCACCGAGCGTTCGACGGTCTTGATGAATCTCAGAAACTCCTGATGACGGTGCCGGGGCATGCAATCGTGGATCACATGGCCGGTGGCGACCTCAAGCGCAGCGAACAGGGTGGTGGTACCGTGTCGTTTGTAGTCGTGGGTCATGGTGCCGGCCCGGCCCTTCTTGAGCGGCAGGCCAGGCTGGGTACGATCCAGGGCCTGGATCTGGCTCTTCTCGTCGAAGGAGAAGACCACTGCATTGGCGGGGGGATTGAGGTAAACGCCCACGACGTCGTTGATCTTCTCGATCAGGCGAGGATCCCGGGAAAGCTTGAAGCGCCGGACCTGGTGTGGCTTCAGGCCATACTTCGTCCACGTCCTCCAGATATCGACGTGATTGAGACCCATGGCAGCAGCCAGCAGCCGGCTTGTCCAATGGGTCGATACCTCGGGTGGAGGTTTCTCGCTGACGGTCCGCCCAACGATCCCTGCCTCGAGGGTCGGCGTGAGCTTGCGTGGGCGGCCACTTCGCGTCCGATCCTGTTCCACACCCTTCAACCCGTCCGCTTAGTAGCGACGAATCCAGAGCTTGGCAGTGTCACGTGCCACGCCCACCGTCTCAGCGAGGCTCCGGCTCGACTCCCCTCTAGCAGCACCCAACAGGATGCGCGCTCGTTCGACCTGCCGCTGTGGAAGCGTCCGGGACCGAAGCCAGGAAGCCAGCCTCCTTCGATCCCCACGCCGCAGACGCAATGTCTTCGTTGGATTGCCCATAACCGACAATCTACGCGCTCTCGCCTTTGTGGGCTAGCGACTTTTGTAACACTACGCTAGCTGGATTCTACTGCCGCTCACGTCTTCGCGATTGCGCGTAACACCGACGTGCCCGCGCGGCACCTCGTGAGGTTCGCGCGGTACTTAACCGCCAGATGGGTGTGCGATCGAGAGGGTGTGGCGGCTGGGGTTGAGTACCTGATCGGAGACGCGGGGGGTGCCATCGCGGCCCTCCCCCCGGTTGGGGCCCGACGGTGACGCCCGCTCGGAGGGCGCATCGGGAGGAGCCTCGAGCGTGCAGACCGACCTCCAAGGTGGCGGCTCCGACAGCTAGCGCCCGGAGAGCGGGCGTCGCCGTCGGGCCACCACGCCAACAACCGCCGCGCCGCACCCCCCGACTAGAAGTCCCTACTAGAAGATCGAAATGTTGATATAGCGGCCGGGGTTCGCCTGCAAGTCCGTCAGGAGCGAATCCAGGCTCGCCGCGGCGGAGCTCAGGTTGGTATAGAGCGCGTCGTCGGTCGAGAGACGGCCTAGGGTCCCCTCACCTGCCTCGATGCGCGCGAGCACGGTGCGGAGCGATGCGGATACGGCGTCGAGGTTCTCGCTCGCACCGGCAAGCATCGCCATCGCCGAGTCGGCGCGCGCGACCGCGCTCGCTACGCCGGGTCCCGCAGCCGCCGCCGTCTCCAGACCCTCAGCGGAGCGCGTGAGGCTCTCCGTGAGGCGCGCTAGCGCACCGCGCTGCTCCTGCGTCACCTCAGACAGGCCGACGATGAGCTCGTCTAGGTCGCGGACCGTCTCCTGGATCGATCCGACGGTCTCTGTGTTGAGAAGCGAATCGATCGCCGTGAGCACCGAGCCCGCTTGCTCGGTCAGCTCGCCGACCGACCCCATGAGGCCCGCGACCGCTCCTTCTCCCGGAAGGGTATCGCCCTCCGCCAGATACTCGTTCGAATCGCCTCGCACGATCATCATCGTGCGCCCTCCGAAGAGTCCGGCCTCACCCATCTCGGTCCTCGATCCGCGGGGGATCCGCCACTCCCCCTCGATCTCGAGCGTGATATAGATCACGCCCTGACCGACCATCTCGAAGCCGTTCACCCGGCCGATGTTGACACCCTGCATCTGTATGGGGTCGCCGGACCGCACCCCACCGGCATCATCGACGGTGGTGACGAGCATGTACCGCCCCCTCAGCATCGCAGGGTCGGTCATCCAGAAGATGACGACGACGAAGGAGATGAGGCCGAGCAAAACGAAGAGCCCGACGCTCGCCTCGCGCCCCTTCGTGCCTCGGGGGACCGCGGTCATGAGCTCTTCGTCCGAAAGGCGCTGCGAGCTGTCTGTCATCGAGATTCCGTCACCATGTCGAGGGCGGCCTCTGCCGCCGCGCGGTCCACGAACGCACGCACGACCGGATCCGGGCAACTCCTGAACTCAGCCGGAGTGCCGATGAAGCGCAAGGTGCCCCCCTCCAGCATCGCGACGCGGTGGCACATCTGAAGCCCACCCTCCACGTCGTGCGTCACGAGAATCGAAGTGACCTCGAGCTCTGTGGAGAGGCGGTGGATGAGACGTTCGATCGCGGCGGTGTTGATGGGGTCGAGCCCCGTGGTCGGCTCGTCCCAAAGCAGGATCTTGGGCCGGCCGACGATGGCCCTCGCGATGCCGACGCGCTTCTTCATACCACCCGAGAGCTCGGACGGGATCTTCGCCATCACCTCGTGGGGATCGAGGTTCACGTTCTCGAGCACGTCCCACACCCTATGCGCGGTATCTCGTTTCGGGAGACTTGCGAGCTCGTCCTCCGGAATCCCCATGGCGACGTTCTCGTAAACATTTAGCGAGTCGAAGAGGGCGGCGTGCTGGAAGACGTAGCCCGACTTTCTCCGCACGTCGTCGACTGCACTGCGTCCACCGTGGTACACGGACATACCGTCCACCTCCACGTCGCCACGGTCCGGTACAACGAGCCCGATCGTCGTCTTGAGCAGCACGCTCTTCCCCGTCCCCGACGGGCCGAAGAGCGCGAACATCTCCCCGCTCTCCACCGTGAAGCTCACGCCGCTGAGTACGGGCTTGTCGAACGCCTTGTGCACGTTGCGGTAGGTAATCAACGGACTCGTCTCTTCACTGCAGCAACAGCGGCGGGAACATCGCGTCGAGGATGAGCAGCGTGAGGATCATGAACATGACGGCGTTCGTCGTCGTCAGCCCCACGCCCTCCGCTCCGCCCGCGGTGCGCAGCCCCATGTGCACCGAGATCAGTGGGATGATGAAGCCGAACACCACCGCCTTCGAGAAGCCGTAGAAGAGGTCCCAATTGTGCCAGAACAGGCGAGCGCCGTAGAGGAACGTCTCCGTGCCCAGGCCCGCGTCCAGGTTCGCAGCGATGATGCCCGCTGCGATGCCGACCACGTCCGCGAACCCGACGAGGAGGGGCATGGTGATCAGGCCCGCGATGATGCGCGGAGCACCGAGTACCGAGACGGGATCGCGGCCGAGCGACTTGAACGCGTCGATCTGCTCGGACACGACCATGGTGCCGAGCTCGGCGGTGATGCGCGCGCCGATGCGCCCGACCAGCACGATGGCGGTGAGCAGCGGCCCGAGTTCCAGCACGATGCTCTGGACCACCAGAGTCCCCAGCAGGTACCTCGGCGACGTCGACACGATCTGGTAACCGCCCTGCTGACTCGTGACGATGCCGGCGAGCGAAGCCGTGACGAACACGATGGGGAGGCTCTGGATCCCCATGATGTAGGTCTGCTGCAGCACGTCCCGATAGCGGACCCGCCCCCGCACGATCGCGACGAGCGTCTGCCACGCGAGCAGTCCGAGCGCACCCGAGTGCTCGACCGTGACCTGGGCGGCGCGCCCGAATCCGGCGAACGGGCGGATGACTTGCAAGGGGAGGGAAAAAGCCACGACCAGTTTGCGTTCCACCGTGGAAGGGGTTCGGGCGTGGAGCCCCCGGAAGCGGGCACGGCCGGGGGCTGGAAGAGCGCGGAACCATCGGTCAAAGCCCGGCGAAAATCAACGAGCCGCGGAGGTTACGCTCCGGCGCGCCTGATGGTGGCGCCGACCCGCGCGGCGAAGAGTCGTGGATCGAGGGGCTTGCAGAGGTAGTCGTCCGCGCCCTCCTCGATGAGCTTCGTCTCGAGAAGTTCATCGGTCTCGCCCGTGAGGACGATCACCGGGATGTACGACCACTCGGGGACGTCACGCATCTCCCAGATGAGCTCGAGGCCATCGAGCTCGGGCATGTTGAGGTCCGCCACGACGAGCGCCACGGACGGCTCGCCGCGAAGCCGCTCCAGTGCTTCGAGCCCGTTGCCCGCCTCGACGACCGCGTGACCGTGCTTCTCCAGCACCGTGCGAGCGAGCAGCCGAGACGCCGGGTCGTCGTCCACGATGAGCACTTTGCCAGGTCCGTGTTCGGCAGGCGCCGGGGTTCGGCGCCGAGCGCCACTCTCGGCAGCGGCGGCATCCTACAGAGCCGACAGCGCGTGGGCCAAGGCGTCGGGCGGCGCCACGACGAACACGGGTCGGCGCCCCGTGAGCCGCGTGAGCTCGAGTTCGGTGGTGAGCGACGTGGGGGTCGGCCGCCGCGACGGTGACCGTCGCGACGTCTTCGAGCACGGGGAGCACCGCTGCCCTGCGCATCAGCGCCTCCGGAACCAGACGCAGCGCCGACCTGCTCGGCTTCGACAGGTCGGCCGCACGCAGACCGAGCCTGGCCGCGGATCGCTCGGCAAGCAGGCGTTCGCCCAGTCCACTCTTGGCAGACACGTCGCGCCATGCGCTCGCCAAGTCCGGGTAGGCCGCGCCATCGGCGACCCCAGACGCACGGGTCAGCCACTCGGCGTGGACGGGTGGCGGGGACGGCTCGGCGTGGCGCAACCCATGGAGGTACTCGATGAGCCCTTCGACACGCCGAAGCGTGCCTGCATCCGTGGAAGCCTCGACGAGCGCGGCGACGGCCGAAAGCTCAGGGAAACCGAACGTGCCGCCCGAGCCTCGCAGGGCCTGTGCGACCCGCCTCGCCCTGTCGAACGTCGCCGGATCGCAGGCGATGAGGCCTTCGCGGAACTCCCCGATGCGTCGACCCATGGCCTCGAGGTACCAGCTTCTCAGGCCCTCCCGCTCGACGGTCAAAGCGGGTGCGCTCGACGCTCGCGGACTGGAGGGCCCGATCGCGTCATGGCGACCTACGCCGAAGGCTCCCCGTCAGGCACGGCGGGCGCCGTGGCCGACGCCCGATTGCGCTCCTCTTGTTCCTCGAACCAGAAGCTGAGCGCGAGCAGAACCGCCCCACACGTGATCGCCATGTCGGCCACGTTGAAGATCGGAAAATTCCAGAGACCGAGGTCGATCGGCCCGATGAAATCGATGACGCCGCGGCTCCATCGCACCCGGTCGTAGAGGTTGCCGATGGCCCCCGAGACGACGAGGGAGATCGAGACGATTCTGAGGAAGTCCCTATCCGCCGCCTGGCGGAAGAGCATCGCCAACAGCCCCAGCGCCACGATCGTGACGGGCACGAAGAACCACCGGGAGTCATCCCCGAGCCGGATTCCGAACGCCGCGCCCTTGTTGAAGGCGAGGGTCAGAGGCACCAGACCCCCCAGGACCTCGCTCCGCTCGAACGCGAGAGCCTCGAGCGCCCACCGCTTCGTGACCAAGTCGAGGGCCATGATCACGGGAAAGATGGCGCCGAGTATGAGGTATTTAGGACGCAACGGTAGTGGGATCGTGGGGTGCGCGTCTTCAACCGGCGTGCCTACCTCGCGGCGGGCCTCCGGCGGGGGTCGTAGCAGACTACGCAGCCCGTGGGCGTTGGTTCCCCCCCCGGTCGGAGTTTGCTTGACACGGCACCGACCGGTGGGAAGCTTTGAAAAAGTTGTTCTATAAGAGAGATTGTCAAGGGCGCACTCCGTGGCGACTGATTGCTTGAGCGGTATATCCGCCTTGGCAATCAGCCCCTGATGTACGAGATAGCGAGGTCCTTTGGTGCCCGGGGTGCTGGCAGGCTTCTTTCGCATCGTTCTCCTGGGTTCGTCTCCGGATCCGTACTGGACGTGTGCAAGCGTCTGAGGGTCGCGCGTGGCGAACCATGGTTCTATCTGAGACTCGGCGCTTGAGGCCGGCCTGACGCTTATTCGGGTTCTGCGGGAGGGCCTATGGTTAGACGAGTGCCTCGGCTTGACTGTGGGCCGGGCGAACGACTTGGTCGAGACTGCCCCCCGCACCCTTGTCCCGGATCCTGGAGCCGTGGCCTAGGGGAACGCCCCTACCGCGGCCTCGTGGATCCGGGCGCTAGTGCGCTTGCATCGTCAACTTCGCTGGATCGTAGCGTTCTCCTTTC
>SHZR01000009.1 GCA_009692205.1 Gemmatimonadota bacterium
GTGTCGGTGCCGTGCGTGATCACGATGTTCGGCTCGGGCGCTTCGCGACAGTTGCTCGCAATGAGATCGCGGTCGGCATCCGTCATGTCGAGCGAGTCCACCATCATGAGCATGCGAACCCTGACGTCGAGTCTCGACCGCGCCAGGGCCAGCATCTCTGGCAGGTGCGTATCGCGAAACTCGAGCGTCCCGTGGATCTCGTCATACTCCTTGTCGAAGGTTCCGCCGGTCACGAAGAGCCTGATCGGTCCGCCTCTCACTGCCGACACGTCGATCTCCTCCCGAGGGTTTGTCCGTCCTTTCGGGAAGCTTCGGCGCGGACCGAGGTCGCCGCCAGGTGGACGATGACGCGAGCGACCCCGCTGGCTTGCACGATCCCTGCTCGGCAACGTCAGCGTCAGTCGACATCCAAGTGGGAGGAGAGAATGTCACGCGGAAAGCTGGCTGGACTCCTTGCGGCGCTCGCGCTGATCGAGGCCCTCGTGCCGTCCGTCGCCGAAGCGCAGAGCCTCGCGGGTTGGGGAACGGGCACGATTTCCCTTGAACCGTTGGACGCGGGACGGCCGTGGGGCTGGGCGGTGGGGGATTTCATGGACGACCCGAATCGCGCGCTCTACAACACGGCCAAGCGGAAGCTTCTCGCCGGACAGCAGGTCTACAGCCATACCATCTCCGCGTTCGACATCGAGCGCTATTGCGCGGAGGCTCCGCATTTCGACTTCACCTGGTTCGAAATGCAGCACAGCACCATGGATTACGGCGAGGTCGAGGCGATGGTCGCCGCGTGTCCTCGAATCGGTGCGACGCCGGTCCTGCGCATACCCGACGCCCTAGAGGGTAGCGTGCAGAAGGCGATGGACATCGGCATGCTCGGCATCATCGTGCCGACCGTGGACGACGCGTTGGAGGCGCGCGAGGCCGCGCGGTACGCTCGCTTCCCCCCGACCGCGCGCCGAAGCTCGGGTGGGGGTCAGGCCACCGGCCTCTGGACACCGGCCGTGCCGAGCGGCTCGAATTTCCGCGAGTCGATCAACGACAACATGCTCGTCATCGTCATGATCGAGACGCCCGAGGGGGTGGACAACGCGCTGGAGATCGCGTCCGTGCCCGGCGTTGACGTGGTCATCCTGGGCAACGCGGACCTGACGAGCTTCTCGGGGTTAGCCCAGAACAGCCCGGAGTACCACGATCTGCAGGCCCGCACGCGCAACGCCACGTATCGCGCGGGCAAGCTCTGGGGGAACGCGGCGTTCGGGAATGCGACGGGCAATCCTCTGAGCGGCGACTCGCGCTTCCATCAGAATGGCCCATCGAACGACGGGTGGACACGCCCGGGCGGCGGAGGGGAGTGACCGCGACGCGGACGACCCTCTACTGGAAGTCTCCCGGCGCCGCCTGATACATCTCGGCGGCGACGTCCTCGGCCGACCGCATACGCGACAGGTCGAGGTCGAAGTCCGGGCGGTCGGGAGCCTGGAGCTTCTCGGCGAACTCGCGGATCTCGCGCGGAGATAGCCCGGCCTTCTTCATCTCGTCCTTCGTGACGCTCGCGCCCGCCCGGGCGGACACCGCGTCGTCACCAGCGTCGATCACACGCGAGAGGACGTCCCGCTCGGCGCGCGTGAGGGGGCGCGACTCGAGGTCGTAGTCCACCCACGCCTCGTACGAAAGCGGCGCGACACGCTTGACCATCCCGGCGATCGCGCGGGCGAACTCCTGGATCTCCCACTGCGCGCGCGAATCGACGCGCAGCGACAGGAAGTGCAGCAGGTTGTGGAGGTCCAGCTTCCAGTACCACTGCGTGTACATCGACACCGGCAGATCGATGCGGGCGATCTCGCGTGCCACGTCCTCCTCGAGCATCCATCGGTAGGTGCCGCTCGCGTCTGCGCGCAGCTTCTCCCACCGCTCCACCGCCTCGCGATAGACCTCGGGAGGCGCGCCATCTTCCCTGCCCTGCTTGTTGGAACGGCTCTGGAGCTCGAACTGCTCCTCCTTGGGCATGTAGAACATGAGGGGCATGAGCGAATATCTTGCGCTCAACTCATTCACCGAGGCCGTTCTGTGTCGAATCCACTGCCTTGCCACGAACATGGGCATCGCACAGTGGAACTTGAACTCGACCATCTCGGAGGGGGTCGTGTGCCGATGACGGCGGAGGTAGCGAATGAGCCCTCGCGTCTCGGATACTTTGCGCGTTCCCGCCCCGTAACTGACCCGCGCCGCCTGCTCCACGGCCTCATCGGAGCCCATGTAGTCGACGAGCGCGACGAAGCCGTGGTCGAGAACTCGGTAGTAGCGGCCCAGGATCTCCTCGGCTGCGGGGACGGTCGCTCTCTTGGTGTCCATGCGTCTGGGAGCTGGGGTCTCGGAAGTCGCGGCGGCGGGGTTATCCACGAATATAGCCCCGGTGCACGACGCCCCCGAGCCGCTAGAAGGTCTCGGCGCCGACGCGGAAGCGGTGGCTCCGGGCCGCCTCGGGCGTCTGGAATCCGGAGCGGAGCTTGTTCAGCTCCAGGTTGACCCGGAACACCGGGCCTCCGCCCGCCCCGCCGATCGGGAAGGCCAAGTCGGTTCGCCAAACGTTGCGGGTGCCGTTCGGGAGCCCGATCCGCAACCCGAAGCCCGCCGCGGCCTGCCATCCCGAGTTCACGCCGTAGGGGGCCTCCGCGGCCCACACGCGGCCGAGATCTCCGAAAAACGTGAGGCCGAGGTCGGCGGTATCCGTCGGCCATGGGAGGACGATCCGGTCCTCGGCCACGAACCGCAGCATCCTGCCGCCCGGGAATCGATCCTCGGGTAGGGACCGAACCCCCTCGCGGCCCCCGAGGCTGAGTTGGTAGGGCAGCGTGGTCTCCCAACCGCCGGCGGTGGACGCTCGGAAGAACAGCGTCTGGCCGGGCAACCAGCCGGCTCGCCCGAACGCCACGAACTCGCCCTCCGCGAGCACGTCCCGCCATCCCGCCGCGATGTGCCTCGCCTCGATCGCCCACCCGGAGTGGATGATCGAGGAGCCGATGGGCTGAGTGATGCTCACGTGAGCCCGCGTGTACCAATCGTCCTCCGCCGGAGCCCGGCTAGCCTCGAAGATGGGCAGGGTGCGCCCGACGCTCGCCCCGGCATAGATGCCGAGCCCTGTTAGCGTGGTTTCCCTCAGCGCGTCCAGCCCAACGTATTCCGCGTAGCGGATGCGGCGCGTCCCGAGGTGCAGCGCCACGCGGGTCGCCGAGTAGGGTCTCAGCTGGCCAAGGAGTCCCGCGGGCACCGCCAGGTACGCGCGCACGTCAAAGTCGCCGGCGGTCCCTTCAATCGGCAGCGGAAAGGTCACGACGTCGCGCGTCAGGCTCGCGCCTAGGATGACGGAAGCGCCCGGATCACCGAAGCGGTACGCGCCCGACAACTCGGCCTGTTGGCGCCGGACCGGGAGGAGGACCTGGGTAAAGAGCGAGTCCGCGCCGTCCGTGCCGTAAGCGAAGAAGTCCGTCGTGTAGTTGTAACCCTCGCGAATCGAGACCCGGCTGGCCTCCCCGAGGAACGGGTAACGCCAGTACTGGTCGATGAAGCGGCCGGGGCGCGAGGTCCCCGCCGCGATGCCCGCGTCCGAGCGACCGAAGAAGCGCGGCGTGCGGAGCCCGAACGACTGGGTACGCGTCTCGCGCCGGGCATAGTGAGTGAACTCCGCGAAGACTCCGTTCCCGAGAAAGTTCTCCTCGGTGACCTGGAACCTCTCGATGTGGAGGCCGTCGTCGTACGCCGGGCCGATGTCGATCTTGGTGGACCACTCGTCGCGCGTGGCCACGTTGATGCGGTGGCCGCCGGCACCGTCGTCGTAGTCCTCGATGTCCTCGACCATCATGAAGCCGTACTGGTCGAGCAGCCGGTACGACTCGGTGAGCAGGAACGGGTCGAAGCAGTCGCCTTCCTTGAATAGGAGCTCGCGACGGATGAAGGCCTGGTTGGTGTTGACGTGCAGGAGATTGAGCAGGCTATACGTCCAGGCGAGCGGGGCGATCCGCGTCGACTCCGGGTCATAGACCGATCGGCTATCTACGTCGATCGCAGTGATGATCCCGCTGGTGCAGAGCTCCTCGTCAGGCGGGTCGGTATTCCCGTTGTCCTGACCGCTGACCGGGGCCGCCCACGCGAGCACCGCCAAGCCCATCCCCGCGAAGCACGACATCCAGGCCCGCAGGGCGCGGCGTGGGAGAGCGAGGCGAGGGTGGGCGGTCATATCTCCTAAAATAGGCGTCGGGGGTGGGCTCGGGCATGGTGCGACGGGCCGCTGAGCCTGCGACTAGGGTTGCCAGCATCGCCCGATCTTGAATACCGTTTTCGGCCCTCCGTGTTGCGCCTGCACGGTCACCCCGCGCCCCCGAGTCCATGCAGGTCCTTCTTTCACTTCTCTATTCTGTCGCCGCGGTCCTCGCGTCGGCGTTCGCGTTCATCGAGCTGCGGATGCTCTGGCGCTTCCTCAGGAACCGCACGGCGATTCACGCGGCTTTCGAAGGGGCTCCCGCGGGCGGGGCGCAACGCGCCGACTTCGTTCCCCCCAGGGTCACGGTCCAGATTCCGCTCTACAACGAGCGGACGACGGCCGAACAGATCATCCGGGCCGCCGCCGCGCAGGACTACCCTCGGGAGCGCTTCGACGTCCAGGTGCTCGACGACTCGACCGACGAGACCCGGGACATCGTCGCCAAGGTCGTGGAGGAGATCCGCCGAACGGGGGTCCAGATCGAGCACCTCCATCGTGACAACCGCCAGGGCTACAAGGCGGGAGCCCTCGCGGCCGGCATTGAGCACACCGACGCCGACTTCATGGCCGTATTCGACGCGGACTTCGTGCCCGAGCCGAGCTTCCTCAGGCGCCTCCTCCTCGAAGAGCGCCCGTTCGACGATCCGAAGGTCGCGTTCGTACAGGCACGCTGGTCCTTCGGCGGTGCGGGGAAGAGCTTCTTCGCCTCGGCGCTTGCGCTCCTCATCGACCGACACTTTTTCGTGCAGAAGCCTACGCGCGCGTTTGTCGGCAACGTCACTACGTTCAACGGTTCCGCGGGGATCTGGCGCCGACAGGCGGTGGAGGAGGCCGGCGGCTGGTCGGCCGCGACGCTCACCGAAGACCTGGACCTGAGCTACCGCTGCGCGCTGCGCGGATGGCGCGGAGCCTATGTGCACCGTGTCGCAGTCATCAATGAGATCCCGGGCCACATGCGGGCGTTCAAGGCGCAGCAACACCGCTGGGCCAAGGGCAACGCGCAGTGCTTCCGCAGCCTGACGGGCAGGGTGATGGCATCGAAGGGCGTGCTGCTGGACCGCTGGGACGAGCTCTTTCTGCTCGCGGGGTACGCCATCCACCCCATCCTGCTCGCGAACCTGCTGCTCTGGCCCTGGGCGGTGCTGGAGATGGATCGATCCCTGTTCTGGGTCTTGCAGGCACTCATGGGTGTCGCGCTCCTCGTCGCTCCACTCAGCTTCGCCATCACGGTGTTCGAGCGGGACGGGCGGTGGTCTATCGCCTCGATCGGCGAGATCATCGCCGGCATCTGTGTCGGCATCGGCCTCATGGTCAACAACTCCGCCGGCCAGGTGCAGGGGTTCATCGAGGCGGGTGGCGAGTTCGTGCGCACGCCGAAGTCGAACCGGCCCGCCGGCGCATCCGCGTCTAAGTCGTCCGCCGCCCCCCGCACCTACACGAGTCCGCTGCACTGGACGTTCTTCGCCGAGTTGCTCGCCATGGCGTACTGCCTCGCCGGAGCCGCGCTCCTCGTGAGTCGCGGTGAGGCGCCGTGGGCGGTCCCCCTGGTCTTTTGGGCCGTGTGCCTCGGTCTGGTGGCGCAGCTCCAGATGTCCCCGCGTTTGGCGTGATCGCCAGTCGCGGCTACCTCACGCTGGCGGCCCGCGACCCCCGCTACCTCGAGATGGCGGTGGACATGGCCCTCTCGCTGCGCGCGCACACGGAGCTGCCGATCGCGCTCGCGGCCGACGACGCGCTGGCCGACGTGGCGCGGACGCGCTACGCCGCTGCCTTCGACGCGATCACGCTCGTGCCCGAGCGCTTCCGACAGGGCCGCGCACTGAAGTACGGGACGGCGGAGGCCAGCCCGTTCGACGAGACCACCTTCGTCGACGCCGACTGCATCGTGCTCGGCAGCATGGAGCACCTCTGGTCCGCGCTCCAGACGTCGGACATGGCCATGACGGGCGAGCAGCTGACGGCTGGCGAAGACCGGAATCATCATGGCTTCTCCACCCGTCGGCTCATGCGGCGCTTCGAGCTCGACACCTACCTCAAGACCAACAGCGGGCTCTTCTGCTTCCGGCGCGGGCCAGCCCTCCAGATCATGGAGGAGTGCCGCGACTGCTACGTGAATGAAGTCCTGCGGCAGCTTCGGTGGACGACCCTGCTCGGGCGTTGGCTGGGAGACGAGATCGCGTTCGGCATCGTGGGAGGGCGGCGAAAGCTGGGTACGCTGCCGAAGCCCGACGCCATGTACTGGCCGGAGGAGTTCCCGACACTGGACCTCTCCAGGCCGACGAAGCCCCTCCTCCACATGCTCTGGCCCCTGGAGCCGCATCAGCTCGAGCAGTTGCTCGCCGGCACGAAGGCTCGCCGGCGAGCCGCGGGGCTGCCGGGCGACGCCGAAGCGCACTGGCGGGAGGAGTCGAGGCGCCTCGGTCGACTGAAGCGACTGCGCCGCAAGCCCTGACCCACGCCCGACCCGCGCCCTTCGGAGCGGGTGCCCCGCGCGGGTACCCCGCGCTCGCCTCAGGCTCCTACGGAGGCGTCCTTGCCGTACTGCGCCTGGTGGAGGCGATAGAACGCGCCTTCCTGCCGTACGAGATCGTCCCAAGTGCCCTGCTCGACGACGCGGCCCTCGTGCATGACCAGGATGAGGTCGGCGTCGCGTATCGTGGAGAGCCGGTGCGCGATCACGATGAGCGTCCGGCCCTTGGCCCGCTGCTGAATCGCGCGCGCGACGCGCTGCTCGACCACGCTGTCGAGCGCGGACGTCGCCTCGTCCAGGATCAAGATGTCGGGGTCGCGCAGGAGTGCGCGCGCGAGCGCGACCCGCTGCCGTTGACCTCCCGACAGGCGCACGCCTCGATCGCCGATCTCGGTGTCGAGTCCCTCTCTGAGTCCCGCCACGAACTCCCCGAGCTCCACGTCTCGGAGCGCGTCGCCGAGCTCCTCGTCGGAGGCCCTGCGCGCGAGTCCGAACGAGAGGTTGTCCCGCAGCGTGCGGTTGAGGAGCCAGACCTCCTGGCTCACGATCGCCATCCGCCCGTGCAGCGACGGCAGTGAGTATTCGCGGACATCCACGCCGTCGAGCAGAATCCGCCCGGGCTCGCAGTCGTAAAAACGGGCGATCAAGTCGACGAACGTCGTCTTTCCCGCACCCGTACGGCCCACGACCGCGGTGACCTTACCCGCTGCGATCGATGCGTGAATATCGACCAACGTGTCCACGCCGGGCTGATACTGGAATGAGAGACCCTGGACCGAGATCCCCTGCTGGAGGCCCTCGAACGCCCGCGGGCCCGAAGGGACGATGAACTTGCCCTCGTCCGTGAAGAGCCCCGCGACCGCCTCGAGACGCGGCCACTCCTCGGCGAGCTTCACGCTGAACATGCTCATGTGCTTGTAGTCGGGGAGCGCCTGTTGGAGCATGAACAGGAACGCTCCGAACGCCGCTAGGTCCCCCGGCCGGAAATCCCCCGCGATGGCGATCACGGCACCCTGCACGATCAGCATGACGAGGAGGACGACCATCTCCTCGACCGGATACCGCAGGCTCACGACCCGGTCCCGTCGCACCGCGACGTCCTGCGCCTGCCGGAGCACCTCGACGTACGTGTCCGACGCCGCCTTCTCCTGGGAGTACGCCTTCACCAGGGGAATGGACCCTAGGATGTCGAGGATGCGCGACCGCACGCGGCGATCCACCTCGACGCCCTCCGCAGAGATACGCCGCACTCGGCTGTTGATCGCGGTCATGAACCACTGCACGAACGGGAGCGTGACCACGAACGCGATCGACAGCGGCAACGAGATCGCGATCATCACGATGGCCTTCGTGGCCAGGTTGATCACATAGCGGAACACTTCCTCGGCGGCGGTGAGCAGGCCGAGCACGGAGCTGGACCAGCCGATCTCCGCGTCGACCTTCCCGAGCGAGTGCCCCTCGAAGTACTGGCGCCCGAAGCCGAGCACGCGAGCGAACGTCTCCTCCCCGACCGACACGCGGTAGCGTTCGGTGCGGGCCACGACGTAGAGCTTCCGGACGTACTCGAACACCAGCTTGGCGATGCGCCCGACCACGATCAACGCAACGATGATGACGACCAGGAACGCGTCACGCGAAGGGGAATCGGCGACGGAGTCGGGCACCAGCGCCAGGATCCAGCCGAACGCGGGTGAGTCGCCGAGGAAGTCGAAGGAGTTCTGGGCCACCGCGCTGGTCAGCGGGAGGAGGAGCCCCAACGACATCGCCTCGAAGCCACCGGCGAGCAACACGAGAACAGTGGGCAGCACGATGTCCCACGGCCGGACTCCCGCGACACGCCAATAATGGCGCAGTACGCCGCGTGGCGTGGGCTCGATGGGACTTGCCGGAGGGGTCATATCCAGAGTATAGCGTCTCCACACCATGCATGTCCTCGCCATCGTCATTCCAGCCTATAAGCCCGATTTCTTCCGGGCCGCGCTCGACTCCGTGGCCGCGCAAACGGACCGGCGCTTTCGCGTATACGTCGGCGACGACGGCGGTCCGCCGGAGATCGAGAGGATCTGCGCTTCGTTCTCGGCATCCGGGGTCGACATCGTCTACCGACGGTTCGACGAGAACCTCGGGGGCCGCTCCCTCACCGCCCATTGGAACCGGTGCATCGCCCTCTCGGAGGAGCCCTGGGTATGGCTCTTCTCGGACGACGACGAGATGGCCCCCGACTGCGTGGCGTCGATCCACGAGGAACTGTCTCGCAACCGCAACCGGAGCGTCCTCCGCTTCAACACCGACGTGATCGATGGACGCGGCAAGACGCTCTCGATGAGCGCGGCGCACCCCGAAGTCGAGACCGGCGTGGACTTCCTCTACGCGCGACTCCGAGGCCAGCGGAACAGCTACGTGGTCGAGTACGTCTTCCGTCGCGATGCGTTCGAGCGAGCGGGTGGGTTCCCCGACTACCCGGTCGCGTGGTGCGCGGACGACGTGGCTTGGTATTCGTTCTCGCGCGGCGGCGAGATCCGCACGCTCACGAGGGGGAAGGTGCGCTGGCGCGCGAGCGGGCTGAACATCACCGACGCCAATCGCAGGCATCAGCGCGAGAAGCTCGAGGCGGGCTCGCGGTTCCTGCGCTTCGTGTGTGACGAAGTCGCGCCGAGCGACCGTTCCGGCTCGCGCTCACCGGACGACTGGCGCAGGGCCGAGGAGCATTGGTGGGTGGACCAGATCCGCTATCTGATGCCGCTCGGGCCGGCGCTCTGGCCCCGAGTGCTGCGAGCGTCGGACGGTGTCTGGCGGAGGACCGGCGCCGGTAAGGTGGCCACGCTCGCCGGCTGGAATGTGATCGCGACGCTGCGGGCACTGCGGGGGATCGTGCGGCGACTCTTTCGGAGTCGCTGAGACCCCTCCACCTACTCCGTCGACTTCTTCTTCCTGCCGATCGGAATCAGACCCTCCGCCGAAGCGGTCAAGGGCAGGAACGGAACCCAATTGCGCACCGCGAGGCGCGCGGCCTCGTCGGTGACGTCCACATGGAGGCCCACGAACCGGTGCGCCACGAAGAGCGTGGGCATCGCGATCACGCCCTCGGGGAGGAGCTGCTCGGGCGATCGCACGGCCACGAAGCGATGGTCCGAGCCCTCCACCGTCTGGATCTCGTGCGACTCCCCCCGCAGCACGTGGCCATCCACCGTGCGGTAGTAGTGGCTGCGCAACGGGTTGGCCGCGTCGCGAAGGTCCTTCATCGCCGACGGATTGTCCGCACGGAAGTCGAAGGCCACCTCCACGCGCACGCGGTCGATGCTCACGGGCGCGAACTCGCGACCGGCGCGGAGACCGGTGAGGAATTGCGGAATCTTCTGATCCTTGTGAGGCAACAGCGCGGTGAGGCGTTTCTCCAGCCCAGCGCCCGGAGTGGGCGTGGTGAGATACGTCCCCAGGGACTCGCGCGAGTCCGGGACCCCCTTCCGGTCCAGTCTCTCGAACCGGAGCGCCGCCAGCACCACGACGGGGCAGCCCTGCAGACGCAGCCCCACGAGCTCCCAGAAGTGGTCCTTCTCCGCGCGGCCCAGATAGATCTGGTCCGGATCGGGAATGAACTGGTATCCGTCGCGGACGCGGGCCAGGTGCTCGGCGACGTGCTCGAAGTGCGGATGCGCCATCAGTCGGGCTCGTTCGAAGGGACGCGACGCTACCTCGCGGGCGGCTTCTGCACAAGGCACCGCGGGCCCCCGTGGGCCACGCCCCGCTTGCTCCGCCGGGGAGCCCTCGGTTCAGTTGTGTGTGATGATCGGACACGCCCGCATGGACCTCTCCGCCGCGAGGAGCGTCGTTTAGACGTGACCCTCCCCCTCTTCGAGCGGGCACGGCGCTACGCAGATCGCACCGCGATCGTCGCGCCGGAGGGCGAGTTCTCCTACGGGGAGCTATCGGCCGCCGCCGAGTCCGTGGCGACCCACCTCCTGGACGGGCGCCCCGACCTCGGCGGCGAGCGCGTCTGCTTCCTCGTCCCGTCGGGCTGGTCCTATGCGGCCGTGCAGTGGGGAATCTGGCGCGCCGGCGGGGTCGCGGTCCCGATGGCAGTCTCGCACCCCACCGCCGAGCTCGAGCATGTGCTCGACGACGCTGGACCTACCACGGTCGTGGCGCACCCCGAGCTCGCATCGCGCCTCAGCGACGCGGCCACGACGAGGCGGCTACGGCTCATCGACACGCAGGAGCTCACCCGGAGCAGCTCCGGTGGCACGCTCCCAACGCTCGCCCCCGAGCGGCCCTGCATGATCCTCTATACGTCCGGCACCACGGGACGGCCGAAGGGCGCCGTGCTGTCGCACGGCAACGTGCAGGCCCAGGTCGAATCGCTCTCGCAGGCGTGGGGCTGGACCCCCGACGATCGCGTGCTCCTGCACCTCCCTCTCCATCACGTCCACGGGATCGTGAACGTCCTGACGTCGGCGCTCTGGAACGGCGCGGTATGCGACATCCTGCCGACCTTCCGCCCGCTCGACGTGTGGGAGCGGCTCGCGAGCGGGGGGCTGACCCTCTACATGGCGGTCCCCACGGTCTATGCGCGTCTCATCGATGCCTGGGATGAAGCGGCACCCGAGAAGAGGAGCGCCTGGTCTCTCGGTGCGCGCCCCTGCCGCCTCATGATCTCTGGGTCGGCGGCACTCCCGGTGCCGACCCTCGAGCGT
This sequence comes from Gemmatimonadota bacterium, assembly GCA_009692205.1. Lineage (GTDB taxonomy): Bacteria > Gemmatimonadota > Gemmatimonadetes > Longimicrobiales > Gaopeijiaceae > UBA2982. The sequence goes on from SHZR01000009.1 coordinate 11,417, forward strand.
TGGGAAGCGATCACGGGGCATCGGCTGCTCGAGCGGTACGGCATGACCGAGATCGGCATGGCGCTCTCGAACCCGGTCACCGGCGAGCGCCGCCCCGGGTACGTCGGCGAGCCCCTGCCGGGCGTGCAGGTCCGGCTCGTCGACGAGGCCGACCAGCCGGTCCCCGTCGGCACGCCCGGCCAGATCCAGGTGCGGGGTCCGACGGTGTTCGGCTCCTACCTGGGGCGTCCCGAGGAGACCGCCGCCGCCTTCACCCCGGACGGCTGGTTCCGCACCGGGGACGTGGCGGTCATCGATCAGGGCGCGTATCGCATCTTGGGGCGTTCGAGCGTGGACATCCTGAAGACCGGCGGGGAAAAGATCTCGGCCCTGGAGATCGAGGACGTGCTTCGCGCGCACGGGGCCGTCGCCGACTGCGCGGTCGTGGGCGTGCCGGATCCGGAGTGGGGCGAGCGGGTGTGCGCCGCGGTCGTGCGGCGCCCCGCGAGTGAAGTGTCGGAGGCGGAGCTTCGTACGTTCGCCAAGAGCCGGCTCGCGCCGTACAAGGTGCCGAAGCAGTTCCTGTTCGTGGCCGAGCTTCCCCGCAACCCGATGGGAAAAGTGACCAAGCCGGCCGTCCGCGAGATCTTCCAGAGCGACACCCCATGAGCGAGGAGCGCCAGGCAGAAACCCTCACGGCGCTACGACGCCTCCGCGGTCGCGGCACCGTGGGCGACGTGGCGGCGGCGGCCGGGCTTCCGAGTGAGGACGTGCGGCAGGCTTTGAAGGCGCTGCTCGAGTCCCACCGCGGCCAGCTCGCGGTCTCGGACTCGGGCGAGCTGCTGTACGACTTCGACCCTCGCCTGATCGAGCGCGGGACAGAGCCGCTCTTCTTCCGCATGAAGCGTGCGATCGGAAAGGCCCTGCGAGGTGGGTTCAAGGCGTGGATCGTCGTCATGCTGGTGTCGTACTTCGTCCTCTTCGTCGTGCTCGTGGTCGCGGCCCTCTTCGCGAACAAGGGCGGCCGCGACAACCGCGGCGGCGGGTGGGGACGCGGACACCGCCACGGTGGGTTCCACATGCCGAACCTCTTCTTCTGGTACTGGATCTGGAGTCCGCGTTGGCGGGTCGGCCGCCCGTACTACGGACACAAGTGGGAGCGCACGCTCGACAAGGACGACAAGGTCCCCTTCTACAAGAAGGTGTTCTCCTTCGTCTTCGGGCCCGACCGACCGCGGCCGACGCAGCAGCAACTGGACCGCGGCACCATCCGACTCATCCGCTCGAAGAACGGCGTGCTCACCACCGCGGAGCTCGTGGAGCACATGGCCACCACCTTCCCCGAGGCGGAGAGTGAGATGGGTCGGCTGCTCGGCGCGTACAACGGCGAGGCCGTCGTGTCCCCGCACGGGGAGATCGTCTATGCGTTCCCCGAGCTGATGACGAGCGCGCATGAAACGAAGCGGTCGCGGCCGCCGAACCCCTCGTGGCTCAGGCTCGAGCCGCGCCTCGAACTCACCGGCAACACCGGAGGAGCGAACTGGGCGGTCGCGGGCATGAACTCCTTCACGCTCCTCGCCGCCGCGACGTCGCCCTGGTTCATCTTTCCGCGGCTCGGGATCGGCGGCACGGCCGCCCTCGTCGGACTCGTGTGGGTGCCGGTCGCCTTCAGCCTCCTGTTCTTCGCCGTGCCCTTCGCGCGCACGCTCGCCGTGAAGCTCGAGAATCGGCGGCGGCGGCGGCGCAACGTCCGGCGCGTCCTGCTCGGGCTGGTCTATCGTCAAGGACTCGAAGACGCGCCCCCGGTCAGCGCAGCCGAGGCGCATCGGTATGTGACGTCACGGCTGAAGGATCAGGTCGTCGAGACGCGGGACGTGGAGGCCGAGCTGCATACCCTGGCCGCGGAGCTCGATGCCGACGTCACCACCGACGACGCGGGCGCGACCCTGTTCGCGTTCCCCGCGCTGCGGCGCGCGTTCCTGGCGAGTGACGCCGTCCGCCGGAAGCTCGAGCTGGAGAAGCGCACGCTAGGCGACATCATCTACTCGACATCCGACACGACCGCGGAGGCCGGAGCCCGGGATGGTGCACTCTTCGACCGCGCGCTCCAGGATGCGCGCGTCGACGTAGAGCGCCATCTGCCGGCTCTCGATCGTGTGGGATTCGAGGACGAGTTCGAGCTCGTGGCCTTCGACGAAGAACTCGCGAGGTCTGGGGCATCGATCGGCGCCCATGGATCGCGGACCGGGCGTCGAGGGTAAGCCCGGTCATGATGCCGCCTCCTGGGTCGATGCGCTTGCGAGCCGACCGTGCCGCGCCGCGCCTGCTCGCGTGTGCGCTCCTGGTGGCCGCCTCCGCGTGCGGAGGTGGTCGCGCGTTGCCCGGCTCCGACCCGTTCTCGGGCGCCGGCACTGCGACGGAAGCGCGAATCCGCGTCCGCAATTCCAATTTCTACGACGCCACGCTCATCGCACTGGGCGACAACGGACGCCGGAGGCTCGGCACCGTGGGGGGGAACTCGACTGCGGTGTTCACGATGCCGTGGGAGTTCTCCGGAGGCCTCCGCATTCAGATCGATCTCTTGGCGGGTCCCACGTGCACGACAGACGTGGTCATGGTCAACCCGGGCGATACCGTCGAACTCGAGATCATGTCCGACGCCAACGGCTCCTTCTGCAGGTGAGCCGCCTCTACTCGTAGAGTAAGTAAGGCGCCACGGCTCTGCCGAACGCGCCAATCTCGCCCTCGGTGCCGGCCAGGATCTCCGTCGGCGACGACATCCCGTCGATTCCCGACCTCAGCGTGTCGCTCCCCCAGAGGATATCGATCGGGGGCTTCTCGGCCTCGTACTCGTACGGCGGCGAGCGCCAGGCGAACTCGTCGGGTGCGAGCGCCTTCACGGCGGCAAGAATCGCGACCGCGGTGTGGACGGAGCGGAACGCGCGCGCGTCGGTCACGTGGAGTTGTCCCCCCGCGCATATCCTACCCGCGTGCTTCTGGAACGTGGGCTCGAAGTGGCAGGGTCGGAGGGTGACACCGGGGCCCAGCTCCCCGCGGAGTCGCTCGGCGAGCGCGTACGCATCCAGGTAAGGAGCGCCGAACAGCTCGAACGGTCGCGTCGTTCCCCGACCCTCGGAGAGGTTGGTGCCCTCGAGAAGGACCATCCCCGGGTAGACCCGGCACGACTCGGACGTGGGAAGGTTGGGGCTCGGCATGACCCAGGGCAGACCCGTGTCCTCCCACGACATCGTCCGCCGCCACCCATCGCACCCGACGACCTCGAGCTCGCAGCCGATCCCGCGCTCTGCGTTGAGCCACAGCGCGAGCTCCCCGCACGTGAGACCGTGCCTGAGCGGAACCGGGTGGAGTCCTACGAAGGACTCGAAGCCCGCCCTGAGCAGCGGCCCCTCGCGAATGACGCCGCCGACCGGATTCGGACGATCGAGCACGACGAAGCGAACGCCGGCCTCGGCGCATGCTTCCATGGCCAGGGCCATCGTCCACACGAACGTGTAAATCCTGACGCCGACGTCCTGAAGATCGAAGAGCAGCGCATCCAGGCCCCGCAACATCTCGGGCGTCGGCTTGCGAACCACACCGTACAGGGAATGCACCGGCACGCCGCTCACCGGATCCAGGTACGGTTCGGACTCCACCATGTTGTCCTGCTTCTCGCCGCGGGCGCCGTGCTGCGGACCGAACAGGGCGCGCAGGTCGTAGCCCGCCTCCGCGAGCGCGGTGGCCGAGTGGGTCAGGTCATCCGTCACGGAAGCCGGGTGGGCGATGAGGCCGAGCGCGAGGGGCCGCAGGTGCGCTGCCTCCCCCGCCAACAACCGCTCGATGCCGCGGCGTACCCTCCGCGTCATGCGCTAGCGGTTCTCGCGCGCGCGACGAATCTCGACCGCGCGCCCCGCTTCCGCCGCACCGATCGTTACCGGGTCCGCGCCGACTTCCGCGCCATCCACGACCGTGGAGACAGAGATCTGCGGTCCGCGAGGCACACCGCAGAGCGTGAACGCGCCGTCCTGGCCCGTGGTCACCTCGAGGCCGGACCTGTCCACCAGGCGGAGGGCATCCTGACCTGGCGCTCCGAGTCCGAATCCCAACCAGGTCGCCCGAACGGTCGCACCCGCCCACGCACCACCCGCCGCATCGACAACCCTGCCGACGAAGGCGCCGCCGCCTGCCGCGCCAAGCTGGGTGCGGCACGCCTCGAGCAGGAGGTCGTTCGCCGACGGCATGTGGAACTCGACGTACGACACCTCATTCTGAATGACTTCGCGCGTGAGCGGTGTCGCCAGGAGGCCGAACGCAGCGAGGCGGGGGTCGACGAATCGAACCCGGTAGTTGCCCTCGCTCAGACCAAGGAGCCCGAACCGCCCCTCGGCGTCCGTGAAGACCTCCTGACTGCCGCCGACCACACCCACACGAGCGCCCGGGAGCGGCGCACCGACGCTGTCGACGACGACGCCCTCGATGCCGCCGGTCTGGCGGCGGCCTCCGAGACTGCGCCCGCCACCCTCATGCACCTCGACCACTCGGCCGCCCGCCCGGCGGAGGGTGATGAGCGTCGATCTCGACGTCCGATCGACGACCCGCGTTCCGATGATGGGCATCTGGATCCACCACTCCGGCACGATCCAGGTACCGGAGGGCATGCGCTGGAACTCCACGCGCCCGCCTGCCGGGGCCGACCCGAAGTCCAAGTCCATGTTCGTATACGAGTACTCGAGCCAACGGAGCTCGGCTGTGCCGTCGTCCAGCCACAGCGTGCCCGAGACATCGACGATCCGGCCGCGCGTATCCAGTGGCTCGAAACCCAGCCCGATGACGCCCGCAACCTGGTCACGGGCCGCGAGGAGAAAGCAGTGCGTGTCCAGGAACTCGTCGGAGAGCAGGACATTGGCGTCCGGAGCGTAATACACCAGCTCGGGCCCATCACGCTGCAAGAACCCACCATCCAAGAGCTCCGCAGTCGGCACGCTCTCGAAGGGTACCCGCATGTATCCGTCACGCCGGGACTCCTCTTCGCGCATGACGAGCAGCGTGTTCGGATCCAGGTCGCGCTCGTATTTCATGGTCTCGTAGCGATACAGCCCCTGGCGCTCGGTGAGCGCGGCGGCGCTCAAGGCCTTGCGGGCCTCTTCCCAGAGGGTGGCGACGACCAGCCCCTCGCCCGCAGGCCTAGCGGTGCACCGGCGCCGGTCCGCCATGACGTCGATCCCCTCGAGGTCGATCGGCCTGGGATCGAGGCTGAGTTCCAGGGGCTCGGCCACCCCCTGGGTCACATCGAAGGGCTCGGTCTCTCGGGTCGCCATCCCGATCATCTCGGCGCGCACGCGATAACGCGCCGGCGGCACGGAGACGAAGAGCGCCCGACCGCGCTCGTCGGTGAGCACGCTGCGCACGATCCGGCCCGTATCGTCGATGAGATGGGCGAGAGCGCCGAAGATCGGCCCCGAAGTGTCGGAGCCCATCACGCGCAGCAGGACCGTCTGCGCCGAGGCGGGAGCGGGACGCAACCCGGCTGCGAGGAGCAGGGCAATGAGGAGCGAGCAGAGTCGGCGTGGCATGTCGTGACCGAACGTAACCGGCCGCTGGCGCGGCCGGCCAGCGTAGGGGATCAAATATGAAGCCGTCGAGCGCGACGCTCGTCGAGCAGCGCCACGGCGACGACGCTCGTGAACGCCATCGCCAGCGCACCCGCGGCGGGCACCGTCGGCAGCGCGGCGACGGCACCCGCCGTGAACGCGGCGATCGTGATCCTCGAGAGTGGGTAACCGCAGGTCGCACGCCACATCGCGAACGCGCTCCCGCTGAGGAAGAGGAGCATTCCGAGCGCGAGCGCGAGACGCGCAGCAGGAAGGAGCGGGTCGCTCGGGTGCGCGATGGCGTCCTCGAGCGCGACGGCATACGCGATGACTCCGCACAGCATCGGGAAGTGCGCCAGGCTGAATGCGTCTCTCGCCATGGCGCCTCGAGCCTCGCTCGGCGCCGACCTCAGCGCGTGCTCGAGCGTCGGCTTCACCACCGGGAAGTAGCTCCACCAGAGCGCCCAGGAGACGAGGACGCCCAGGAAGGCGACGCCGACGAAGTCCGCCTCCGCGACGCCCGCACCAGCGACGATGAGGGTCTCCCCGAGCGCGATGATCACGATCAGGCCGTGGCGTTCCGTGAAGTGCTCGGCGTGGATCCCCCACTGGTCCGCGCTGCCTGCGACTAACGCCGCGACGACGTCGAGCAGAATCGCGACGGCCCAGAGCCACACCTGGGTCGTGCCTCCGACCAACCCGCCCGCGAGAACCGCCACCAGCCCGCCTGTGGATACCACGGAGAACAGGCGCACCGCCGCGTGTTGACCAGCGTCGTTCGAGCGCGCGACTTGGGAGTAGATCCAGAGGCCCAACGCACGCACCAGCACGTACGTCACCGCGAACCCGAGGGCCCTACCAGAGAACGCGGCCGGGATCGATACCGCCATGAAGAACGCAACCGCGGTCGCAGCGAGCGTCCCCAGCTCGACGAACGGGTGGGTCGCGTCGGCGGGGTTGAGCGCCCATGTGAACTGCGTCCACGCCCACCACACGAGCCAGAAGATCAGGATCGCGTGGCCGACGCCGTTCCAGCTCAGGTCGTGGTGCAGCACCCCGACAACCTGCGTGATGCAGAACACGAACACGAGATCGAAGAAGAGCTCGACGAAGGTCGTGTTGTGCCCCTTCGGCGCGACGATCGATCGGGTCACGGCACCCAGGTCGTCAGCGCGGAGGCCGACGTGCGGGGCTTGGCGCTCGAGGCTCCCGCTGGTTCGCCGAGCTCGAGCGTCACGATGATGCGCTCGCCCTCCGGAACGCCGACCGCCGCGCGGGCGCGCGGGTCGTCCATGACCGCTCCCGTCTTCAGGTGCGTGCCGAGCCCGAGGGCCGTCGCCGCGAGAAGGAGATTCTGGATCGCCATGCACGCCGCCGCATAGTCCTCTTCGCGGATCTCGGCATCTGGGGCCAGGACGACGCTCACGGCGAGCATCGCCGGAAGTCCCTCGTGCTTCTCCTCCACCTTCCGGCTCATCTCCGCAGCCGCCGCGGCGTCCTCGACCTTCTTCGCCTTGCGCGCGCCGAGAGCCGCTCCGTAGGCGCGCCGCCCCTCGGGCCCGAGGACGTAGAAGCGCCACGGCTGGGTCATGCGATGGTTGGGCGCTTGAACGGCGGCTTCGAGCAGACGCTCGATCTCCTCACGGGAGACCGGCCTGTCCGTGAATGCCTTGATGGAGCGTCGTGACCGAATGGCTTCGAAGATGTTCATGCGGTGGAAACTAGAGCGCACCGCCCTCCGCGCCCACGACCCCCGCTTCACCAGCTCTCCGCACGCCCCTGCGCCGTGAAGAAGAGGACGCGTTCCTTGACCGGGTCCCCCGTGAGCTTGGACCACGCTTCCGCATAGAGATCGACTTGGCGGCGATACGCGGACTGGCGGCCGGCGAACTCCGGGTCCGTGCCGACGTCCGTCTTGTAGTCCGCCACCACCCAGCCGTCCGCCTCGCGGAACACCAAGTCGATCACACCCTCGAGCACCACAGGGGGCTCGGCGGCATCGTTCGCCGACGGCTCGACCGGAGCCGAAGCCGGGGTCCCTTCCCCGCCGAACAAGTCGAGCTGTCGTTTGCCGTCGGAACGTCGCGTCCTTCCGGCCTCCGAAGTGTCCGCCGCCGCCGCCGCGAGAGTCCAACCCGGAACCGAGAACGAGACTTCCGAGAGCATCCGCTCCGCGCGTATCGCCCTTCCCCAGAGCTCGGACGCCTGCACGGCCCGCACGAGTCCGGTCAGCTCGTCGACCTCGAGCGGCTCGCCGTGGTCGTCGAGGGGTCTGCCGTGCTCCACGAGCAGGTCACGGCAGGTCGCTCGGAGCGGCTCCGCGCCGGGCGCGCGGGCGGCCTCGGCGAGCGCTCCGTGAACCGCACTTCCCCACGAGAAGCCACGGAACTCCTCGACGACGGCCCCGGGAGCCCGCTGGGGTCCCCGTGTTCTCCCCTCTGCGAGTGTCGCCTTGGCCACGTCGGTGACAGACCGGTGCAGATACGAAGGAGCACGCATGGCAGTGATCGATTGGGCCGCCTGCGCCGTCACCCGTCCGATGTCGTTCGCGGCTGCCTCGAGTCCCTCACGTGGAGACGCCGGGCGGGGCTCGATCTCGAGGACCTCAGCATGGTCATCCAGCCAGGAGTGCAGAGCCCGCCAGGGTGACTCGTCCGGCTTTTCGAGCCAGCGGGCCACGATCAGCTCTTCCTTCGCTCGGGTCACGGCGACGTAGAGGAGCCGCACGCCTTCGGCGGCATCGAACCGAGTCTCGAGCCGCGCCATCGCATCCCAATCCGAGGGTCGCGCGAGATCCCTGGCGCCCCCCCAACCCTCCGTGGCCTCGGTCACCCGCGTGTATCCGACCGCGCGGCCATCGTCCCCCCGCTCGATGTGCAGGTCGGGCGCGTGCTCGCGCCCGCCGGAGGGGTCCGCCAGAACGACCACCGCGGCCTCGAGCCCCTTGGCTTGATGGAGATTCATGAGCCGCACGACATCGGGCTTGGATGGCTCGAGGGGAGCCTCGGCTTCCGCGAGCGACAGGGCGGACCGCATCGCGGCGATCGCACCCGGCAGGGACGCTTCCCCCGCGAGCGCGGCGGACCGTATCGCGTCCATGGCATAGATGAGCGCGCCGGCGCGCACGGCACCGAGCTCACTCGCCGCCGCAAGCGGCAGCAGTCCGAGCTCGCTCACGAGTCGTGGCACGAAGATGTCCGCGGGCTCCGCACTGGCCGACCGCCACCAACCGTGCAGCACGCGGAGTGCCTCGAGGACGTCCAGATGCCCGTGATCTCCCGGGCGCATAGCATCCAAGCCGCCGCCTTCGAGTCGGTGGGTGACCAGGCGCTCGTAGTCGATGCCGAAGCAGAGGCCCACCAAGGCCGCCACGATCTTCACGGGATTCGACGGGTCGATGAGGCATTCGAGCACGACGACGAGCTCGCGTATCTCCTCTTCCGCCCCGATGCCTGCCCCGGTGACCTCGACCGGAAGGCCCTGCGCCTCGAACGCGCGCGCATAGGCATCGATGTGGACCTTCTTGCGGGTCAGGATGAGGAAGTCACCCGGCCTGCGCTCGTTCTTGTCGACACGACCCCGAATCCAGGAGGCGAGCCGGGCCGCGTCGTCGCGCGCGGCCGCGGCCGCGTTCTGCTCGGGCGGGGTGACACGGTAGTAGAACACACCCTCCGCGCTCACGGCGCCCATCGGAGGACGGGTGTTGAGCCGCTCGAATGCCGACTGCTCCGGCGTCGCCGAGGCCGGGAAGAACCCCTCGGTCGGGAAGAGTTCGTTGACCAGATCGCCGATCGGCGGACGCGAACGGAAGTTGGTCGTGAGCTCCACGACTTCGCCGAACACACGAAAACGGTCCTTCACGAGACCATAGAGCTGGATGTCCGCGCGCCGGAAGCGGTAGATGCTCTGTTTGGGGTCTCCGACGACGAAGAGCGCTCCCGGCCGAGGGACCGCGGTGCGCCACACCGGCACGGTAGTCGTCGGGCTCGACGCTCCCGGTCGTCCCCCGGCCGTCCCGTCCGGCTCCGAGGCGAGCAACAGCATGATCTCCGCCTGCAGTGGATCCGTGTCCTGAAACTCATCCACCAAGAGTCGGCGATAACGCGTGCCCAGGTCCCGGCGCACCGCCGGATTCGAGCGGAGGAGCTCGGCGGCGAGGACGAGGAGATCTTCGAAGTCGAGCTTCCCTATGCGGCGACGGTGCGCCGCGAACTCCTCGGCGGCGTGTCGCGCCAATCGCATCGCCAGCGCGTAGCGGTGCTCCAGCCACCGCAGATACAGGTTTCGTGCGGGCGTGTCGCCGACGGCGAAATTGTTGACGGCATCGCGTAGCGCCGTCGCCTGCGCGCCGTCGCGCCACCGGTTCTGAGTGACCTCGTGGCCATTGCCCGGCTTGCAGAGACTCCCGATCGCCTCGTAGAACTCCGCGGGCTCGACCCACCCGGTCACATCACGCGAGAAGTGCAGCGTGCGGAGCTTCTTCTGGAGCGAGTCCCAGTCGCGCTCGGGCACGCGGTCCGGCATGAGCTCCCACGCGCGATCGACCAGCCGCTCGAGCTCGGTGCGCAGCGCTGTGAGCTCCTCGGGCGAGCCCGGTGCCGACGGGTCGGCCCGGAACTCCACGTCGGGATTCTCCACGACCTCCTCGAAGAGGTTGTACAGCGAGAGCGGCTTCAAGCCCGCGCGAGAGAGATCCTCCAGCACCGGGTCGCTCTCGCGCGTGAGCCGCTCGAGGTATCCCTGCCAGAAGCGGCGGCGCACGGTGGAGCGCTCCTCGAGCGCCATCTCCTCGAACGCCGGATCCAGACCGATCTCGAGGGGCCTCTCTCGGAGAAGGCGACCGCAGAACGCGTGAATCGTGCCGATGAACGTGCGGTCGATGTCGTCGAGACCTCGGCTGAGCCGCTCGAATGCGTCGCCATCGATCTCGCCCCGAGCCCGGTACTCGGAGAGGCGACGTTCGATGCCCGCCTGGAAGCGCTCCCTGAGCTCGCCCGCCGCCTTACGCGTGAACGTGACCGCCGCGATCTCGTCCGCCTCGGCGGTACCGGTCTCGAGCAGGGCCACCATGCGGGAGATCAGTTCGGTGGTCTTGCCCGACCCGGCACCGGCCTCGACCAGCAGGTTCGTATCGAGGCCGGCGCCGATCTTCGCCCGTGCCGCCGCATCGGGAAGCGGCAGCCGAACCACGTCGGCGTCGTTCACAGGTCCCGCGGAGGGCGCGCCCAACTCTCGTACGTCCGCACGCGCTTGAAGTCGGCGAACGCCGGCGACAGCCCTGAGTTCGCGTGCTGCCCAGACCACTCCGCGAGCGGGGACTCCATCTTGGAGTGGCCCGCCTCGCGCGCGCGGCAGACCTCCGCAAAGTGGCAGAACTTGCAGTCGTCGGCGCTGTCGGTGGGAACGAAGCTCCCGCTGGCGACGCCGTCCAGCATGAGGCCCAGCAGCCCATGCACTCCCGCGATGCGAAGACGGTCGAAGGGCACCACCTCGTTCTGTCCCCGCATGGTCGGGTGATGGTACTCGCCGCTGACCACCGTTCCTCGTAGCCGCGCCTCTGCCACGAGCGCGTACAGTGCGTGCTGGAGTCTACGGCCGCCGGCGAAGGTCCCGGTTCCGGCGAAATCCCACGCCACGCCCGTCTTGTAGTCGATGACGGTCAGCCCACTCAGGTCCTCGTCGACACGATCGACGGCTCCGCGCAGGCGAAGCGTGCCGCCAGGCACGTCGATCGCGACAGGTTCGTCGTCACCCAGCCCGAACTTGAGCTCGAGCGCGATCCACGGGGCACCTCTCTCTCGCACCATGCGCACGAACGAGCGAACGTCGTTCTGCCGCGCGGCCGTCTCTCGTCGCAGGGCGCCTTCTCCCGGCACAGGCACCTCCACGCGCATGCGCGCGATCCCCTGCGTCAGCGCCTCGAGCGCCAGCGCCTCGAACGCGTCCTCGCTCATCGCCACCCCACGGCCCTTCGCCTCGCGCAACGTCTGTTCGTAGACGGCGTGCAGCAGCGAACCGGAGCGCAGGGCATCGAGCCAGCGATCGGGATCCAGCTCGGGATCGTCGGGTGGGTGGATCCCGAGCACCGCCTCGTGCAGGTACCGGAGCGGACACGTCCCCAGCGCCTGGAGACGGCTCGCCGACACCACGATGGACGGACTGCGGCGAGGGTCGAGCAACTCAGGCCGAGGACTGACCACTCCGTGGAAGACCCCGGGCTCGCCAAGGCGCGCTCGCTGGGCTGCCAGCCCCGCACCGAGCCGCGGGAAGGCTCCAGCGACGCGGTCCGTGCCGGCGCGCAGCACGTCGCCCCTCCCGAGCTCGGCCATCCACGCGTCCTCGACGTCGAGGGCCAGCCGGGCCGCGCTCGGCACGGGGCAGACGACCCGACCGAGCGCCGCATCGAGATCCTCGAACGTCAGGGTCGTCGATCCACGCGCGAGTCGTAGTGCCTGGAGAAGGAGCGGCGAAGGAGCTACCGACCGGGCCGCGCTCGCGTCCCACGCGCTGTAGCTCAGCGTCACCGAGCCGTGCAGGCGGGCGAAGAGCGCCGCGAAATTGAACGCGCGCTCGCGCAGCAGCTCGAGCGATGTGGGGAGCTCGGCGCCCAGGACACGACGGTCGCTGTCGAGCAGCACGGGATCCTGTCCATGGACCCCCACGGTGCGGTCCGCGTCGAGGCCCACCAGGAAGACGGCCTCCCGCCCACAGAACCCGCCGTGTTCCAGATCCGATAGGTGCAGGTGGCCGCCTTCGGAAGACCATGGCGCCGCCCCGTCTCCCGTTCGGGTGCTGGACGCGCCAGCCCGGACCCGCAGGTCGAGGTGCCGGCGCAGGACCGTCACTGCGCTGAGGAACGCGGTCCGGCGCACCAGTGTCGCCTCCACGCGCTCGAGCACCCTGTCGACTTCCTCACGCGCGGCCCGGTCCGCCCCCGTCCCCTTGGGCACGTGCCGCAGGAACGCGCGCAGCCCCCGCGCCAGCTCCGAAGGAGAGACCCGTCTTCCTTCCTGCCCCATGTGGTCGGGCACCGAAGGCGTAGCGCGCAGCGCCGGGAAGAGGATCGACCGGAGGGCCTCGAGCTCTTCTCTCACCCGCTCACGGCGCCGGCGAACGCTCTCCTCGGTCTCGTGCTTGCGCGGCTCGAGTTGGTCCACCCCCGCGAGCGCGTCGCGGATCTGCGTGCGGTAGCGCAGGCGCCCCCAACCCACGCGGAGCGAGCGGAATCTCCTGGCGAGCGTGGCGCCGGAGTGTTGATTCCGTGACCGTCGGGGCTGCAGGTCTCCGGCCTCCAACAGGCGTCGAATGGGGTCCGCCTGGAAGCCTTCCTCGATCCAGTCGAGGTAGGTCCGCACGACCCTACCGGTGCGCGTTCGTTCGATCGGCAGCCCCACGGCGAACGTCACCGGAATCCCGAGCCTCGCACACAGGGCGTGCAGGGCCGACCCGTACGCCGCCGGATCGGGCGTGATGATTTCGACCTGGTCCCAACGCAGGCCCCTCGCCATCGCGCGCCGCAGGACCTCGCGGAGCTCCTCGTGGACCGACGCGGCCCGAAAGAGCTCGGTCTGGGGTCGGGCGTCGGCGTCGACGACCAGAGCGGGCGCGTGCAGGAACGAGCGCGGACCCAGCAGCTTCGAGGGCTTCCACAGGGTGCGCTGTGGGGTCTCGAGGCCCACGACGGCGTCGGTCTCGAGCACCTTGGCGCCGCGAGCGGCGAGAGCGGCCAGCAATCGCCCCACGAGCCCTCGGGTCCCGAGGCCGGGCAAGAGCAGAATCACGTCGACGTCCAGGGCAGGAGGCAGTCGCGACCCCTCGGCTTCCATGGCAGCCACGCCCAAGCGCAGGATGTCCGCGGTGTCGACGCGCCTCCGCGCCACGAGCAGCTGCTCGTACCTCTGCAACATCTTCAGGAGGAAGCGGCGCTTCGCTCCGTCGGAGAGGCGCGCCCGCTCCACGTCCTTCGTGCCGACGCCCGCCAGCCGCAGCGCCTCGATGGCGCCGTGGGAGCGCTCCCGGAAGCCGACGCCGTCGGCCAGCGCCCCGAGGCGCGTGCCGTCGGCCGCGAGTGCGTGGTCCATCGCCTCATCGAGCAGCGCACGAGCCTCGAAGGCGTCGAGAACCGCCACCTCGGATTCCATGGCCGGCCTGGCCAAGCGCATCGCCAGAGGGCGCGGCGTGGTGGGCTCGAAGCCGATCCATCCCTCGCCGGTGAGCGAGAGACGTCGCAGCAGCTCGCGTCCGGCTGCCACGGTCGTCGACACCAGGAGCTTGCGGGCCGCGGGGTGCTTCGCGGACACACGCGCAAGCGATTGGACGAGATGGGGAGCGCTTTCGGCAGGGGTTACAGGCATGGTCTCCCCGGGGGCGCGACTACGTCGCCGCGCACGTCGCGCCGTTCGAGCGTCGCGGGCGTGAGGGCCGACGCCCTAGCGGGCGGGCTCGACCCTCACGCACCGATGGTCCGGGCTGACCGACCTACGCGCCCGCCGCGTTCAGCTTCGACTCGACGTACGGCGCCTCGTGCACCTCAGGAGCCTTCCGCCCGGATATGACCAGATACCACTCGCGCGCGGAGGCGACGATCACAATCAGGACGACCGACATGAAGAACAGCGCGAGGGCGGCGTTGACCCGGTCGTTGACGATGAGCTGGGCCGCGTTCGGGTCGGCCGAGCCCGCCAGGGACCGCGCATGCGAGAGGAAGCCCAGCCCGGGCAGCGGTGAAAAGACCTTCTGATACGCGGCGGTCAACGCCGCCGTGGCGAGCCACAGGAGCGGGACTACGGTCACCCAGGCGTGCCGCAGCTTGCCCATCTTGATGAGGATGGTTGTCGCCACGCACAGCGCTACCGCGGCCAGTAGCTGGTTGGAGATGCCGAACAGAGGCCACAGCGAGTTGATCCCGCCGAGCGGATCGATGACGCCCTGGTAGAGGAAGTAGCCCCACGCGAGCACGACGAGACCGGACGTGAAGATGATGCTGGGGTACCACGACTGACGGCCGAGCGGCTTGTAGAACAGTCCGAACAGCTCCTGCAGCATGAAGCGACCGACACGGGTGCCGGCATCGATCGTGGTGAGGATGAAGACCGCCTCGAACAGAATCGCGAAGTGATACCAGAGCGCTAGGCCGCCCCCGGTGAACACGCCGCCGAGGATGTGCGCCATGCCTACGGCCAGGCTGGGCGCGCCGCCGGTGCGGGACAGCAATGATGCTTCACCCATCTGCTCGGCGAGCTCGGCCATCTGCTCCGGCCGCAGCATGAAGCCCCACTGCTGGATCGCCACGGCCGCACTCTCGGCCGTGGTCCCCAGAATGGCCGGACCGACGTTCATCGCGAAGTACACGCCCGGCTCGAGCGTCGTGGCGGCAATCAGAGCCATCAGGCCAACCAGCGACTCAGCCAGCATCGAGCCATACCCGATGAGTGGGATGTCGCCTTCGCAGCGCACGATCTTGGGCGTCGTGCCGCTGGAAATCAGGGCGTGGAACCCCGACATGGCGCCGCAGGCGATCGTGATGAACGCAAAGGGGAACATCTTGCCCGCGAAGACCGGCCCCGTCCCGTCGATGAACTGCGTCACAGCCGGCATCTGCAGGTCCGGCAGCAGGATCAGGATCGCAACACCAAGGACGAGGATCGTGCCGATCTTCAGAACCGATGACAGGTATCCGCGGGGCGTCAGGAGCAACCAAACGGGAATGACTGAGGCGACGAAGCCGTAGATGATCACGCCCCAGGCGAGCTCGGTGCCCGACCACGTAAACCACGCACTCCAAGTCGGGTTCTCCGCCACCCACTGACCACCCACCAACGCCGCCGCCAGCAACGCGACGCCGATCACCGTCGCCTCGACCACCTTGCCGGGACGGATGTTCTTCATGTACACGCCCATGAGCACGGCGATCGGGATCGTCGCGGCGATCGTGAACAGCCCCCATGGACTGTCTCGCAGCGCGTTGACGACCACCAACGCGAGGACCGCCAGCAGGATGATCATGATCGAGAAGACGGCGACCATCGCCGCCATACCCGCAACCGGGTTGACCTCCTCCTTGGCCATCTGTCCGAGCGACTTACCGTCGCGCCGGACCGAAGCGCAGAGGATGACCATGTCCTGCACGGCCCCGCCGAGCACGACGCCGGCAATCAGCCAGATCGTGCCGGGCAGGTACCCGAACTGAGCCGCGAGCGTCGGCCCGACGAGGGGCCCCGCGCCCGAGATCGCCGAAAAGTGCTGACCCGCCGCGACCCACTTGGAGGTCGGGACGTAGTCGCGGCCATTCTCGAGCCGCTCCGCGGGGGTGGCCCGCCGGCTGTCGAGGCCGAAGACCGTGTTCGCGAGGTAGCGCGAGTAGAAACGGTAGGCGACGAGGTACGTGCAGACGCCGGCGACCACCAGCCAGGCGGCGCTGATCGTCTCGCCGCGCGACAGGGCCAACACACCGAAGGCCACCGCGCCGAGCACTCCTACGCCCACCCACGCCAGAATAGACCACGTCTTGCTCATCGAAGCCTCACGACCGGGTTCTTTGGGAGGGGCCAGTATCGGCTCACGGCAGCCGTTACGTCAAATGGCGAAGACATGATCGTTCACCGAGGGTCGCCATGAGCGCAAGCCCGGGCCCGTGCGGCCCCCGCGCCGACCCCGGTCGCAGCCAGCCTACACGTCGAGATTCTTCACGTATTTGGCGTTCTTCTCGATGAACTCGCGGCGCGGCTCGACCTCATCGCCCATGAGCCGATCGAAGAGATTCGACGCGATCGCCGCGTCCTCGATCATGACCCTGAGGATCGTGCGGGTATCGGGATCCATCGTGGTCTTCCAGAGCTGGTCGGGATTCATCTCTCCCAGACCCTTGTAGCGCTGGATGCGCACCCCCTTCGCCTCTCCCTCACCGTCCGCACCACCACCCATCCGCTTCACGTACTCATCTCGCTCCTGCTCGGTGTACGCGTACTGCTCCTGCTTGCCCTTCTGCACCCGGAAGAGAGGCGGCTGAGCGATGTAGATGTATCCCGCCTCGATCAGCTCCGGCATCTGCCGGAAGAAGAACGTGAGCAACAGGGTCCTGATATGAGCGCCGTCCACGTCCGCGTCCGTCATGATCAGGATCTTGTGGTACCTGGCGCCCTTGAGATCGAACTCCTCTTTGATGCCCGTGCCGATCGCGGTGATCATGGCACGGATCTCCTCGTTGGAGAGGATCTTGTCGATGCGGGCGCGCTCCACGTTCAGGATCTTCCCCCTGAGCGGTAGGATCGCCTGGTAGCCCCGGTCGCGACCCTGCTTCGCGGATCCACCGGCGGAGTCACCCTCGACGAGGTACAACTCACACATCGCCGGATCCGTGATGGAGCAGTCGGCCAGCTTACCAGGCAGAATGCCACCTTCGAGCGAGCTCTTCTTCCTGGCGAGGTCACGCGCCTTCCGGGCGGCCTCGCGGGCGCGCGCGGCCTGCAACGACTTCTCGATGATCCCCCTGGCCGCCTTGGGGTTCTCGTCCAGGAACATCGCGAGGTGCTCGTTGACCGCGGCCTCGACCGCCCCCCTCACCTCCGAGTTGCCGAGCTTGGTCTTGGTCTGACCCTCGAACTGGGGCTCCCTGACGCGCACGCTCAGCACGCACGTGAGTCCCTCGCGCACGTCGTCGCCGGAGAGGCTGTCGTCCTTCTTGAAGATGCCGGTGCGACGCGCGTAGTCGTTGATGGTCCTGGTCAGGGCGGCCTTGAGCCCCGTCAGGTGCATGCCGCCTTCGTGCGTGTTGATGTTGTTCACGAAGGTGTGCGTGTTCTCGCTGTATCCTTCGTCGTACTGGAGCGCGAGCTCGATCTCGGCTTCCGGCTTGGAGCACTCGAAGTAGCAGACCTTCTCATGCACCGCGGGCCTCGCCCCCCGCAGGAACGTCACGTATTCGGCGATGCCGCCGTCGTAGCGGTACTTCTCGTGGTGCCCGCCATTCCGCTCATCCACGAGCACGATGTCGAGGCCCTTGTTGAGAAAAGCGAGCTCCCGGAGGCGGTTGGAGAGCACCTCGTAGGAGTACACGAGCTCGGTGAAGATCTCGGCGTCGGGCTTGAACGTGACCTTGGTGCCGGTCCCTTTCGCCTTGCCGAGCGTCTTGAGGTCGGTCGCCTTCACGCCGCGCTCGTAACGCTGGTGATAGAGCGAGCCCTGCCTCTTGATCTCGACCTCCAGGTACACGGAGAGCGCGTTGACCACGCTCACGCCGACGCCGTGCAGTCCACCCGAGACCTTGTAGGTGTTCTTGTCGAACTTTCCGCCGGCGTGGAGCACGGTCATGGCCAGCTCGACGCCGGGTATCTTTTCGGTAGGGTGCAGGTCGACCGGGATACCGCGGCCGTTGTCTTCGACGGTGATCGAATCATCCTTGTGGATCGTCGTCGTGACCTCGGTGCAGTATCCGGCCATCGCCTCGTCGATGGCGTTGTCGACGACCTCGTACACGAGATGGTGCAGACCCCGGGCCGACGTCGACCCGATGTACATGCCGGGTCTTTTCCGTACCGCCTCCAATCCCTTGAGGACTTGGATCTGGCCAGCGGTATAATCGCTGCTATCCTGCTCTTGTTTCTTCGTCGCCATTGTCTCTCCGAAGCGTGGATGCGCGGGCTGCCCGCGCTGCTACGCTGTCTCAGCCAGTACGAATACGATGCGCTCGAGGGGCGCGTCCGCGAGCCGCGCATTCACGCGCTCGAGCACCTCGGTCTTCAACATGCTCAACTCCATCAGCCACGCGCTGCTTCGCACCTCGACGAAGAGCGCGTCCCGATCCAAGCCTTTCACCCGAGTCACTTCCGCGAGACGCGCGCCGACGATCTCGGGCCACAGATCGAGGACACCCACTCGTCGGACTTGTTTCTGCACGCCGTGCTTCTCCAGCACCTGCGCGAGCACCACGTCGACGCGAATCGGCCGCGCGCCGCCCTTCATGTCGTCAACCTGCCTGCCTTGATGCGCCACCGGGCCAGCGTTTGTCGCTTGAACCGCACGTCGGACTCCTTGGGCGCGGTGAGCACGACCTGGCCCGCCTCCGCGGCCTCCATGAGCTCGAGCACCCGCTCGCTCCGCCCCTCGTCGAGCTCGGCGAAGACGTCGTCCACCAGGATGAGGGGCGTCTCGCCCCGACGATCCCGGATGGTCTCCGCCTCCACGAGC
The DNA here is from genome assembly GCA_009692205.1 of Gemmatimonadota bacterium. Lineage (GTDB taxonomy): Bacteria > Gemmatimonadota > Gemmatimonadetes > Longimicrobiales > Gaopeijiaceae > UBA2982. Next base: position 30,172 of record SHZR01000009.1, read on the forward strand.
CGCAGCGCGAGGGCGGCGGTACGGCGCTGTCCGCCCGACCCATACTCGCGCAGGTCGAGGCCGTCCCCGGTGCCGTCGAGAGCCAGGCGCACTTCGTCGCGATGCGGGCCCACGGTCGTCGTGCCGAGTCGGCGGTCCCGCTCGCTCGCCCCCTCCACCGCGTCGTGGAACGCCGCGCGCACGTCTTCCGCGGCACGCGCGTGGCCGAGCGGAACACTCGCCTCGTAGGTCATGCTCGCGCGTCCGTCGTTCGACACGCGTGCGTAGAAGGTGCCGAATGCCGGGCCGACCCCCTCGATCCAGTCCCGCCGGGCGCGGATGACCTCCGCCCCGCTCTCGATCAGCCCTGGGTCCCACGCGTGCACGATCGACGCCGGGAGCGCGTCGCGCAGCGCGGCGTTCCGCTGCAGCAGCACGCGTCGGTATTCCTGCAATGCGCCGAGATAGCCCGGCTCGTTCAAGGACAACACGATGTCGAGGAAGCGCCTCCGCTCCTTCGGTCCGCCGCTGACCAACTCGAGGTCCGCAGGCGAGAAGATCACGGCCGCGAGCCGCCCCAGCGCCGCGCCCAGCCGCTCCTGCTCCGCACCGTCCACGCAGACCTTCTTCCGTCTTCCCTTCCGCTCGAACGCGGCTGTGACCTGGGCCGTACTGCGGTCGGGCGAGGCACTCGAAGCGGCATTTCCCACCACGCGGAAGACGTCGGCGCCGAATGTCACGAGCTGCTCGTCGGGCGCGCCGCGAAAGGAGCGGAAGATCTCGAGATAGTAGATCGCCTCGAGGAAGTTCGACTTGCCCTGGGCGTTGTCCCCGATCAGCGCGACACCCTCGGGAGGAAGCTCCAGATCCTGATCGCAGAGGTTCCGGAAGTGGCGCAGGGTCAGCGTGCTCAGACGCACGGACCGCCGCTCGGGAGGAGCCCTGAAAACATGGGCAAAGCTAACCGTTCACGATTCCCCGGACTACCCCACGTGAGCGGCCGAAAGCGCTTGTGCGATAAGGATTTTCGCCCTATGGCAATCCGGGACGAGCAACCCTGTACGAATACCGAAACAGATGGCGCCGGAAGCACCCGAGAACAGCCCTCCCGCGGAAGGGGTCAGCTGCCCGAGAAGTCCGGCTTCCGCTTCTCCAAGAAGGCCTGCATGCCCTCTTTCATGTCGCCCGTGGAGGCGAGGAGGCCGAAGAGCGCCGACTCGGACTCCTGAGCGTCCACGGACGCAATGTCGAGCCCGCGGTAGATCGACTCGAGGGCCATGCGCACCGCGAGCGGCCCGTTCTTGGTCACCCGGCGGGCGAGCACCTTGGCCTCGGCCATGAGGACATCGCCCTCCACCACCGAGGACACGAGTCCGTAGGCGAGCGCGCGCGGGGCATCCACCGGATCGCCCGTGAGTGTCATCTCGATCGCGCGACCCAGACCAACGACCCGGGCGAGTCGCACGGTCCCGCCGTACCCGGGGATGATACCTAGCCCTACCTCGGGCAGTCCGAAGCGCGCGCGGGTGCTCGCAATGCGCAGGTGGCACGCGAGCGCCAGCTCCAGGCCACCGCCCAACGCATACCCACCGATCGCCGCGACGACGGGCTTGGGGCATCGCTCGATGTCCTGGAAGACCCGCTGACCATCGCGACTTACGCGCACTGCGGTCACCGGGTCCATCCTGGCCAGCTCGCCGATGTCGGCACCAGCGACGAACGCCTTCTCTCCGGCTCCGGTCAGGACGATCGCGCGCACCGCGCTGTCGGAGCCCAAGCTCGTGAACACGTCACCCAGCTCACGGATGACGTCCGCATTCAGCGCGTTGAGCTTGTCCTGGCGATCGACGCTGACGACGGCGATCTCGCCGTCCCACTCCACCCGGATGTATCTGAGGTCGGACACGCGGACTCTCCTCGTCGGCTTCGCAAGATAGCGGCCCGACCGAAAATGGAAAAAAGGCCCAAGCGCACTTATGTTCTCGCCCCGTTCCGCCACGAGACAGGAGCCACGCCCCGATGAGTCGGTCCCTCAATAAGGTCATGCTGATCGGAAACGTGGGCAGTGAGCCGGAGATTCGCGCGACCAGCGCAGGAGCCCGTGTCGCCAAGCTCTCGATCGCGACGAACCGGTCGTGGTCCGATCGCTCGGGGCAGCAGCAAGAGAAGACGGAGTGGCACCGTCTCACGTTCTTCGGGCGCCTGGTCGACATCGTCGAGCAATACGTCAAGAAGGGCGACCGGCTCTACGTCGAGGGCCGCATCGAGTACTCCCAGACCGAGGGAGAGGGCGGCCCGAAGTACTGGACCGACATCGTCATCAACGAAATGGTGATGCTCGGCTCGAGTGGTGGTGGCGGTGGCGGTGGCGGCGGTGGTGGTGGCGGTGGCGGCGGTGGTGGTGGCGGCGGGGCGCGGCGCGGAGGCGGCTTCTCCGAGTCCGGCGGCGGCAGCCCACAGCCTCCAACGAACGAGCCCGACGACGACCTGCCGTTCTAGGCCTCCGCTAGCCTTTCGGCGACTTCTCCGCGTCGGTCTCCCAGAGGCCCATGAAGTACTCCTCGTACTTGTCCGGGTGCGCGCGGTAGTCTTCCAGCCAGATTTCGAAGGGTGGAAGCGCGATACGGCGCGCCAACCAGTCCGTCGCGACGCGCACCATCTCCACGTAGGAGATGTCCCCCTCTCCGCCTCTCTCTCGATACGCCCGATGGGCCAGCAGGTAGATCTCGTCGGGACTCATGTAGACGAGTAGGTCCGCAACCTGCGCCGAGCAGTAGTCGTGATACTTGGCGCGCAGGACGTGAAGCGGCTCTTCAGGGCCCTTCTGGCCGCCGTCCACTGGGGGTCCTCCCGCGGGCATGAACGAGCCTCCAGGATCGCGGAAGGTATGCACCGCGGAAGCAGACGAACGCAAGCCTCCTACGGAGTCGCGCTCGGCTGGTCGGACGCCGTCTCCTGAGTCGAGACTCCGTCGCTCTCACGAAGGTGCTGGTAGATCGATCGACGCGTGAGTCCGTACAGCACGACGCGGCTCAGGAACTCCGGATCAGACCGTTGCACCTCTTCCGCCTGGGCCGCGATGTCGCGTGGCAAGCGCACAGACAGCTGCACGGAACGCGTTTCCCACATAGACACACCTCGCCCAGGGAAAGATTGTGGAAAAGTCACACTCTCGGGAGCACGGGCCCAGGCGCGTGGTGCGCGCTACAGGCCGATGGCAGAGGTGCTTAGCGATCCTCGAGACGGAGGTACTCTAAGGAGTGACTCTACGCGGCGCAACCCCCTTGTTGGCCGCGCCACATGAAAATGCACAGTGGCGTAAGATGTTGTATAACAACCGCTTACAGATCAGGGGCGAATCGCCAAACCATGTGTTCCTCTCCTGACGTGCACCTTACACGCATGCGTGCGCGCCGAGTGGAAGTTCATGCGAGTCACGGAGTTTGGCCGGAGTCTTCCAACGCGCGACGCCACGCGATGTCGCACAGTTTTTACTGAAAAGTGACCTAGTGAAGCTCTGCACAAGTCTGGCGCCCCGCGTTGCGGTGCCACGGCCCCAGATCCGAGGCGGAGCGACGAAGGCATAGCCGTAGCTACGTCGAGGAGCTCCAACGACGGAGATGGGGCCGTGCCATCGCAACCCACGGACATGTTGCAGATCTTCCGCTTGTTTGGGGGCGCAGGGGGATCGCGGCCCAGGAGGTCGTCACTCCTCCTCGCCGTACGGACCAGTACGACTCGTCGTCGTTCCTACTCCTGGTCTCGCGAGCCCCCTGCGCGCGGGGCACCAGGCTTGTGCAGAGCTTCCCTAGGGAAGCGCGGAGCGGAGGAACGCCTCGAGGGCGACCGGCTCGAAGGCGAGAAAGCGGTCGCGGAGGTCCGCGGGATCCGTTTCGCGGAAGATGAGTGCCGTGCGGTGCACCCGGCGCGAGATCCTGTCCTCGAACGCGATGTAACCGCGCCACGCGCCTCCATCGCGGAAGGAGCGCAGGTAGGCGATCCAGGGATTCCCTCCGAACTCGAACAGGCGCGCCTCGACAGTCGTCGGGGCCTCCGCGGTCGGAGCCGCAGCGGAGTCGTCCAGATCGTGGAGGTGCGCGGCCGGATACTTTGCGAGGTCCGCACACCATTCCTCGAACGGAGGCAGCGGCAGGAGGCTCTCGCAGTAGTTCACGAACGCCGCCAGCGGGTCCGCGGGCGAGCGCTCTCCGAACCCCGCTTCGAGTGCCTTCCGATAGAGCGGCCGCACGGCTTCGCGAGAGAGCAGTCGAATGAGACCGCGCGCCTGGCGTTTACGGTACGCCCCGTATTGAATCAAAAGCTCATCCCGGGCGAACTGCCCGTGCGCAGTATCGAGTGCGCGAAGATCCTCGAAGACCAAGGCCGCCGATCGCTCTAGTGAACCACGTGCGAGCCGGCGAAGGGAGGCGGAACCTCCACGACGTGTGTCGCCGGCTCGTGGATGCGCAGTCCCCCGAGGGTCTCGCGCTCGCCGAACGTGTCCATCACCGGCGCGATCGAGGCGAGCCGCTCCGGCTCGAAGCGCGCCAACATCGACAGAAGGCCCCGCCGCACCTGTGACAAACAGGCTCTCGCCTCACCCAGCGTCGTCGGCAGCGCGAAGCGCACCTGGTACTCGACGGCCCCCTCCTCTGTCATCGGCTCGACACGGAGCAGGTCGGCGGTCAGGAACGCCTCCGCAAGCGCGTGCTCCAAGTGCACGTCGGGCTCGGGGAACGCGGTGCGGAAGACGACGGCGCAGGCGTCGTAGTCGAGATGGGCACGCGTGAGCCGGCCCGGTCCGAGCACGAACCGAATCGAAGTCCCCTCGTGCAAGTCGAGGTCACGGCAGATGTCGCGGAACCCGAGGCGCAGGAACGTGGCGCGCGTGAGCGGACCGAAGCCGACCCTCTCGAGGACGCGGAGCCCGAGCTGGAACGCGTAACGTTTGAGCGTGTCGTTGTCCCGGGTCGCGGCGGTCGCCGTGATCAGCTCCGAGACATGATCCAGCGTCGGCTCATAGACCCAGTCTAGCACCACGAGCTCGGTGCTCAGGTCGAGCACCTTTACCTGGCCGCTCCCGAGGTCCACCGCCTCCGCGGTGGCGGCATAGCGACCCTCCACCACCAGCGCGAGGCCGATGTCCTCGATCCGTCCACCGGGCGCGTCCATCTCGTGGACGTCACGGTACTGGACGATCGCTCGCGTGAGCGAGAGCTCGCAGATCCCAGGAACGTCGCCCATCGCCTCAGGGCGAGCATCGGTGTGCACGTTCGGCTGCATCGAATCTGCGACCCCCCTTTCGACAAGAAACCCTGCCGGAGCCGGGTGTCGTTCTGCTACGATACGCCTCGGCTCTCGGGCATTGCAAGAAAGACGTCGCTGCGCTCGTGCCCCTCCCCGGGACCGCCTGACGTTGCCCCCTTTGACGGGGCCGTTTACCTTTCTAAGCTCAATTATCGCCACGCTGAAGGGGCTGCCGCTTGGAAGTCGTCATTCAGGACAACGAGAGTCTCGACCGCGCCCTGCGCCGGTTCAAGCGCAAGGTGCAGCGTTCCGGACTCTATTCCGAGCTCCGGAAGCGCCGCTTCTACGAGAAGCCCAGCGCCCAGAAGAAGCGGAAGCGCGAGGCGGCGATTCGCAGAGAGCGTCGGCGCCAGCGTCGAGTCCGCCGCTAGCCCTGCCTGACGGTAGGAGTCAGGCCGCGCGCCGCTGGAAGAGCACGTCGAGTCCCGCCCAAGCATCGAGGGCCTGGGGCGTCAGGTGAGTCCACGCGAAGGTGATCAGCAGCTTGTTCCAGCCGTGCACCGTGCGGACTTCCGTCGGGGTGAGCTGCGTGAGCGTGGCCATCATCCGGCATAGGGTTCCGTCGGACGTGAACCCGAGTCGATGCGCCGCGCCGGCCACAGTGACCGAGCGATCGGAGAGCATCTCCGCGACCGCCATCAGCCTGAACCAGCGCAGGTAGACGGAGGGAGACGCGAGGCCACGGCGCCGGAACCTCGCTTTCAGAGCGCCGCGGCTCAGTTCGCATCCCCGCGCAACCGCGTGCAGGCTCGTGTAGCGCGTCGGGAACTCCATGACCCGCCTCGCGAACGACCTCAAGGGAGCGGGCAGCCTCGCGCCGGCCGGGCGGCTCAGTTCGGCGAGCCCCGTGTCGACCCAGCTAGCGTCCCCCGCCGACCGCTCGATCAGCACGCGCAGTCGGCGAGCGAGGAAGTCCCGCCTCGGCGTGGGCGGTTGCTCGGCCCTCCGCTCGGCCTCTCAGCATCGCAGGAGCGCGTCGTCCAAGTCGAGCACGGGAACGCCCGTCGGGCGGTCCGCTGCCTCGAAGCCGTTCGCACGCACGAGCAGCCGAGCGAAGCGCCATTGCAGCGCCTCCGCCACGAGCGCCGACTCCGTCACCACGTCCTCTTCGACGTGGGCGGCGGCGCGCAGGGCGTGGCGCAGCAGCGGGTCCGTGCATCGCGCGACGATCATTGGATTCTGATGCTGTCCGGGAGCTGCGGGGTCTCTATCCGTCAATGTGCAGGCGGAGGGACCGCGTTCGCCACCAGCGGGGTGGCTACACCGCCAACGGAACCGGCTCGGGCCCGCCCCAGTCGTAGAAGCCCCGCCCGTTCTTCTTGCCGAACCGACCGAGGGTGACCAGGCGCCGCAGGAGCGGCGGAGGAGCATACCTCTCCTCGCGGTACTCCTCGTACATGATCTCGCTGATGCGATGTAGGGTGTCGAGGCCGACGAAGTCGCAGAGCGTGAAGGGGCCCATGGGGTGCCCGCAGCCCAGAACCATGCCCGTGTCGATGTCGGAGATGCTGGCGACGCCCCGCTCGAGCTGACGGATCGCGTCGAGCATGTAGGGCACCAGGAGCAAGTTCACCACGAACCCGCTGGCGTCCTTGGCGGAGATCGGCACCTTGCCCAGCGCGCGGACGAATGCGACGGCGCTCTCGAACGCCTCGTGGCCCGTGAGCAACGTCCGCACGACCTCGACGAGCGCCATCACCGGCACGGGATTGAAGAAATGGAGTCCGACGAAGCGGTCCGGGCGGGACGTCGCGGCGGCGATGGCGCTGATGGGCAGGGAGCTCGTGTTCGACGCGAAGATCGTCCTCGCGCCGCAGAGCGCGTCGAGGTCCTGGAACAGCGATCGCTTCGCCGCCACATCTTCGACGATCGCCTCGATGACCAGGTCGCACGCCGCCAGGTCGGACAGGTCCGTAGTGAAGCGCAGGCGCTCCAGCGCGCGGTCGCGTTCGGCGGTACTCAGCTTCTCCTTGGAGACCGCGCGTTCCATGGACCGCTCGATGCGATCTCGCCCGGCCCGGAGCAGCTCGGCGCTCGGTTCCCGCACGGTCACGTCCCTCCCGGCGCGCGCAGCGACCTCGGCGATGCCGCTGCCCATCAGTCCGCAACCCACCACCCCGACACGCTCGATGCTCACACGTCGCTCCTCTCTACTTCAATCAACCCCCGGACTTTTCTAATTCAAGGCGACAGCCACCGGCGCGAGCGAGTGGGTTCCGCGGGCACGACCACCACGATGACGCCTCGTCCCGCCTGTCCGTTGCCCTCCATCCGGTAGCCATACCTCCCCGGGGGGGCCTCCGCGAACGACAGGACGTACCGGCTCTCCCGCTCGATCAGGGGCGGCGACGCCACCTGGTCGGTCCGTTCCAGGAAGGCTCGCTGGGCGGTGCCCAGGCTGTCGGTCTCGAAGCGAATCTCGTGAACGAGCCAGTCGGTCGTGATGAACTCCACATACGACCCAGCCTCGATCGAAAGCGCAGCGGGCTCCGAGCGCTCGATTTCTCCTCCCGTGACCGACACCCGATAGACGCGGTCGTCCAGGGTGAGGCCGAGCTCCGCCTGCAGCACCGCATCCGGCTGCAGGGTGGGATCGGGCTCGGGAGTGCACGCGAAGGCCAGGACGACCGCAAGCGCGCGGAGACCGCGGGAGCTAACGAACCACCTCGACCCCGCACACGATGCAGAAGCACCATTCCGGCTCGAGTTCCTCGCCGCAGTCGTTGCACGGGACGACCTTGAGGTCCGTCCCGCAGAAGGGACAGAAATTGAGGTTGTCCCGCGCGGGCAGTTCCGCCCGGCACCACTGGCACGCGCTCGACGCGGCGGCGGTCGCCACCGGCGCCCTGTCCTGAAACACGTCCACGCCCGGCGGCACGATGGCCATGGCTTCCAGCGCGGCCTCGGACGGGGCGAGATGGGCCATGGGAATCGGCTCGCCCGCACTCATCTCCCGCGAGAGGTCCTGCCGGTCTCCGACGCTCACGGCGACCAGATCCAGATACGCCTGGTTCAAACGGACATCTACCGCAGCGTATTCGCGATAGAGACCCGTGTTCGGATTGGGGGTGCCGAGCTCGGCACGCAGATCGCGTAGCGCCGGCTCCGACTCGAGGACCAGGTAGCCGCCCTCGCCGGCGAGGAGCCGCAGGAGCGCATCCTCGTAGTCGCCGTTCATCGACACGCCGATCCGGTCCCTGTGCGAGCCGTAGGGCACCAGGTTCTGATAGATCTCGGCCACGGTGAACGGACCTGTCAAGTACTCGGGCCGCTGCGTCTGGATCTCTTCGATCAGCGCCCGGTGGAAGCGCTCCAATATTTCATTCGCGTCGTTCATGTCCCCGCCTGGTCGCCCCGCTCCAGCCTCACGAGCCCGGCTGCAACCGCGGCGCGTAGGAAGGATTCGGGATCAGTGAATGGTATCTCTGCGCCGCTTTGCTCGTGCCAACGCTCGGCGAGGCGCCGCATGTACTCGACCATCGACTCGTGCGAGAAGCCCGCGTGGTCTCTCATCTGTCGCACGATGTCCTGCCAAGTGCCTCGCAAGAGGACGCCGTCAGCGAGCCGCACGGCGTACGAACCCTGGTCTCCTCCCGAGAATGCGCGCTCGAAGAGCTCCAACTGGCTGGGATCATAGCGGACGTCGCCGTCCGTCGCGCCCATGCGCGTCTCGACCTCTGCGAGCAGGCGGTCGATCGGGTCGTCCAACTCCTCGAGTTCCCGAAGACGCTGCTCCCACGGAGCGAGCCGCCCATCCCCGGACTCCATCTGCCAGAGCGTCCGCTTGAGCTCCATCAGGCGCCACACCCCCAGTGCGTCCCAGTGCTCTTGGGGCGGCACGCGCTCGAACTCTCGCAGAGCCGCCTCCCAATCCCCGCGGTCGTACAGCAGGTGCCCCAGATAGATGCGTGCCTCATGAAGGTCGGGATCGAGCCGGAGCGCGCGTCTGATCTGGCGACCGGCACCGACCTCGTCGCCGAGTCGGTGCAGTGCATAGCCCAAGGACGCCGCCGCGTCGGCGCTGTCTGGGCGCCCTGCTGCGGCCTGCCCGAAGATGTCGCGGCAGTCCGCATACATCGCCGAGCGATAGAGCGCGCGGCCGATGGTCAGCATCAACTCGATATCGTCGCCGTATCCGCGCGAAGCGACGTCTCGGAACAGGCGCAGCGCCTGCTCCTTGTCGCCGAATCGGAGCAAGACTTCGCCGAGGCCGACCTGCGCATCCTCGTGCGTCGGGTCGAGCACCACAGCCCGCGCGAATGCGTGCCGAGCCCAAGCGAACTCCTCGCGCGCGAGCCGCGCGTATCCCAACCCCACGTAGAGTTCCACCGCGTTGGGATAAAGCGAGAGGCCCTCTTTGAGCATCTCGAGGGCCCCATCGTAGTCACCGTCGTTGTACAGCTTGTGCGCGTGCTCGTCGTATTCCTCGGAACTGAGGAACCCTTCGGGCATGTAGCGAGCTCCCTGGCGACCGCCGCCGGTCGAACCGTGAAGGCTGGATCGCGACAACTATAATGCGGCGGGGCACCCGCGCCCAAGGGCGCGGTGGGACGCTACGCGACGGTCGCTGGGGGCCTAAGAGGCCTTGGCATACGCCAATCCGCACGACATGCAGACGAGGTCGCCGGCGGCGCGCACCAGTCGCGTGCCACGTCCGTGTCGCGGGCAATCCGGGTCCTGGCCGTCGTCGATGGCGGCCCTGACCTTCGTGCGCTCGCCCCGCGTGGCCTTCGGGATGACGATCTCGTAGCGGAGCGACGAAGCACTGCACTCGAAGATGCCCACGGAGTCACCCGCATCGCCCTGCCGCAAACCGAGCAGCATGAGATAGCCCCCGTTGGGGGATTCCATGCGGAGGCCCGCATAGTAGTTCCGGAGAAGCTGCTTCTCGTTCTCCAGCTTCAGGGGGCCCCCTGCGTCGCGCCGTTTTGCCAACGCCTTCCACCTCATATGGAAGGGAGCGTGCGTTGTCGCTCCCGAGGACAGAAAAAGAAAAAAAGCGGGCGGAAGTATAGGCGGGAGGCCGCTTGCCCGCCAAGGGGGCACCGACCGAGGTCCCGCAAACGCTCTAAACCCTTGTGGGTTCTGGGTCTAGGCGACCGTTGCGTCCGCCATCTTCTTGGCGGTATTCTCGCGGCCGTGTGGGATCGCCGGCTTGCAGAACCGGGTGCCGATCTCCCGAAGCCCCTGGAGGTCGTCCTCGGTCAGGTCCGGGTAACGTTCGCCGATGTATTCGATGGTCTCGTCCATCCACACGCTCTGATCGTCCGCCACAGCATCGATGACCCGGCACCGGTTGATGTGGCTGAACAACTCGTCGCGCGCGCGGTCTAGGAGTTTTTCCTTGGACAAAGTCGCTCTCCGTTGTCGTCAATATTCTCACGTGCCAGCAGCACGCGTCGTGTTTCCGCCTTCAGCCATATAACGTAACCGCGAACGGATCGCCGACAAACCGGAGACACGATGACCCAAAGCGCGTCCCCGAGCGCGGTCGAACTCGAGGTTTTTCGGCACCTCTTCACGGCGATCGCCGAAGAGATGGGCGCGGCGCTGCGGCGCGCCGCGTTCTCTCCGAACATCAAGGAGCGGCGCGACTACTCGTGCGCGCTCTTCGACTCGGCGGGCATCGCGGTGGCCGTGGGTGATCACATGCCCGTGCACCTCGGGGCCATGCCCATGAGCGTCGAGGCCGCATTGTCCGCTCTCGGAACTCTGGCGCCAGGCGACATCGCGTGCCTCAACGACCCCTTCCAGGGGGGTACGCACCTCCCCGACGTCACCCTCGTCTCCGCGGTCCACACCCCCGAGGGGGCGCTGCTCGGATACGTGGCCTCGCGAGCGCACCACAGCGACGTCGGCGGTTCGACGCCGGGCTCGATGCCCCTCGCGCGCGAGATCTACGAGGAGGGCCTCCGCATCCCACCGGTTCGGCTCTACCGTGAGGGGGTGCGGAACGAGGATCTCTGGCGCACCGTGTTGGCCAACGTGCGCACGCCTCGCGAGCGCGCGGGCGACCTCGACGCGCAGCTCGCGGCGTTGAACACGGGGGCGAAGCGCCTGCTCGAGATCGCCGCGCGCCGGGGCACCGACGCAACCCTCGCCGCGATGCGCGGGCTCATCGCGTATGCTGACCGGCTCGTGGCCGCTGGACTCGACCGGGTACCCGACGGCCTCTATCGAGCCGAGGACTCTCTGGAGGACGACGGCTTCGGCACGGGCTCGATCCCGATTCGCGCCGAACTCACGGTCTCGGGCTCGACCCTCACCATCGATTTCACGGGTTCGTCGCCCCAGGTCCCCGGCGGCGTGAACGCGGTGGCCGCGATCACCGCGTCCGCCGCGCGCTACGTGGTGCGCTGTGTGGTGGAGGCCCTCATCGGTGAGGCGCTTCCGGCGGGCGGCGGGTCGATGACGGGGGTGCGGCTCGTGCTGCCTCCCGCGAGTGTGGTGAATGCGGCCCCGCCCGCCGCGGTGGCCGCAGGCAACGTAGAGACGAGTCAGCGCATCACGGACGTGCTGCTGCGAGCGTTCGGTGAGGCGCTGCCCGACCTCATCCCGGCGCTCTCGCAGGGGACCATGAACAACACGACGGTCGGTGGAGTGGATCCCCGGACCGGAGACGCATTCGCATACTACGAGACCATGGGTGGAGGGATGGGCGCGGGGCCGTCGGGGGAGGGACTCTCCGGTGTGCACGTGCACATGTCGAACTCTCTCAACACGCCCATCGAGGCACTCGAGCACGCGTATCCACTGCGGGTCACGCGGTACGAGATTCGCCGGGGCTCCGGGGGAGCCGGGCGCCACCGCGGCGGGGACGGGCTGAGGCGCGACCTCATGGTCCTCGGACCGGCGCGCGTGGCGCTCCTCAGCGAGCGCCGGGCTGTCGCACCCAAAGGGGCGCGCGGCGGCCACGACGGCGCGGTGGGCGAGAACGTCCTCATTCGCGCAGGTGTAGAGGAGCCCCTCCCGAGCAAGGCTACGTTCTCCGTCGATGCCGGTGACGTGGTGAGCATCCGCTCGCCCGGCGGCGGAGGGTGGGGACCGCCCGGCCGCCCAGAACCCTGAGGACCTATGCAACTCCGCTTCGCCGCCATCTGTGAGGACGCACGCCCGACGCCCGACGGCCGGCTGGACGTCCACGGCGTCTACCACGACCTCTCCGCACCCGCCTTCCCGGCCCGGCAGGAGCGCCTCGTGCTTGTGCTCGTGATCGAGTGGGAGCGCGCGGACCACGGACGCTACCTCTTCAAGGCCGACCTCGAGGACGAGTCCGGCCAACCCTCCCTCACCGTCGAGGGAGAGACCGAGGTGCATCGGCCGACTCCGGGGCGGCCTCCGTCGCGCAGCCAGCTCATCATGCCGCTCGACGACGTCGTGTTTCCTCGAGCCGGTCAGTACAGGTTCCGCATCAAGGTGAAGGGAGACACCCTCGACGGCCCGAGCCTCTTTCTCATGGAGCTGCCGCCAGACAGCGGGACGAGCCCGGCCGCGGCGTGAGCGCAGGGCTCCCCGACGGCTACCGCGCGGTGGAGACGGCGGGGGTCGGCGGCTTCGCGTGGGCCGCGGCCGCACCCTGGCTCGAGGCGATCGCTCGCGACCGGGGAACCGTCGACGACTGGGCCGCGGATCACGCAGGCACGGAGATCGGCGGGGGGCGGGCCAGCGTGCGCGTGATATCCGCACCTGTGAGCGGGCCCGACCGCCGGACCAGCTGGGCGTGTCGCAGGTACCGGCGGGGGGGAGCTGCCGCCCCGGTGCTCGGCGACCGCTACCTGGCGAGCGGCGAGAGCCGGCCCCTCGTGGAATTGCGGGCGTCGGTGGCGGCGCGGGCGCGGGGGGTGCGGACCCCGGCGGTGATCGCGGGCGCGACGTATCGGGCGGGGCCGTTCTACCGAGCCGACCTCGTGACCGAGCTGGTGCCGGACGCGCCGAGCCTCGCCGACCTCATGTTCTGCCGCGGGCCCGCCACAGACACGGAGGCGCTCCTCGGGTCCGTGGGCCGGCTCGTGCGCGAACTCGGGGAGGCACGCGTCTTCCACCGCGACCTCAACGCCGGCAACGTCGTCGTCCCCTCCGGACCCGAGGGAGAGCATCCCTGGGTGCTCGACCTCGACCGGTGTCGGATCCTGCCGCTCGGCGGCCGCTCCCATGGAGACGGCATGCGCCGCCGGCTGGAGCGCTCGCTCGCCAAACTCGGAGAGCGTCATCGGCGCCCGCTGACGGCACTCGAGTGGGCGGCCCTGCGGGCGGGTTACGAGGGGCACCCGTGAGCGCCGCCGCGCCGGGCTGGAGCGGCTCACCGCCCCGTGAGATCTGCATCGTGATGCTCTCGGCCATCGGGGACGCCGTGCACGTGCTCCCGGTCGCGAACGCGCTCAAACGCGCCTGGCCGGCCTCCCGCATCACGTGGGTGATTCAGCCGGCGGCGCACGCGCTCGTCTCGAGCCACGGCGCGATCGATGACTTCGTCGTCTTCCACCGGCGGCGCGGCTTGGGTGCGTGGCGGAGCTTCCGCGATGTCGGTGCCGAGCTACGGGGAAGGAGGTTCGATCTGCTGCTCGGCCTCCAGGTGTACTTCAAGGCAGGCCTGATCACGGGGCTCGCCCGCGCACGCACGAAGCTCGGCTTCGACCTGCGCCGCGCGCGGGATGCACAGTGGCTCTTCACGAACGCGAGGATTCCCGCGCGCGCCACTCAGCACGTGCAGGACCAGTACTTCGAGTTCCTGGAGTTTCTGGGTGTCGATCCGCGACCGGTCACGTGGGGGATCACGCTCACAGATGCAGAGCGCGAGGCCCAGGCTTCATTCTTCCGTGGGCTCGACCGGCCCGCGTGCGCCGTGGTCGTCGGCACCAGCCGGGCGGAAAAGAACTGGATGCCCGACCGCTACGCCCGCGTGCTCGAGCAACTCGAGGCGAAGCACGGGCTCCGCCCGGTCCTCGTGGGCGGACCCTCCCCCGTCGAGCGCCGCATCGCGGACGAGATCCTGGCCCAGACCCGGGCGCACGTCGTCGATGCGCTGGGGAACGACCTGCGACGACTCGTGTGGCTCCTCGAGGGGAGCGCGCTCGTCGTCACGCCGGACACGGGGCCTCTCCACATCGCCCGTGCGCTCGAAAGGCCCGTCGTGAGCCTGTTCGGGAGCACGAACCCCAAGCGGTCCGGCCCCTACCGCGCGTTCCAGGACCTCGTAGTCGACGGGTACGACGAGACGGCCGAGCCTCGGGAGGGCATGCACCGCGTCACCGTCGAAGGCGTGCTCGCGAAGATCGACCTCGCCATGACCAAGTACGTGGGGCGTTAGCCGAGCCAGACCATCTTCAGCCAGAGCACGGCGAACGCGGCGGCCGCACCGAGGAGCGCCTCCCATTCGCGATTGCGTTGGTACTGGCTCCACTCGAACCCCGCGGCCCTCTCCTCACCGCCGCCACGGAATGGCGTCAGGCGGGGGATGAACGCCGGCACCTGTGCCGAATACTCCACGTAGCGGTGCCCGAACTTCTCGGTCAGCCGCGCCGCCTCGGCGGCCACCGTGGGTCCGTAGATGGTGGCGAAGAATCCGAGGAAGAGGACGAGCCACAGCCAGCTCCCGCCGGCGATCGCCAAGCCCGCTCCGATCAGGAAGCTGCCGATATAGAGCGGATTGCGAATGAAGGCGTACGGTCCGGACGTCGTGAGCGTCTCGCCCTTGTGAATCGTGCCCGCGGACCAAGCGCGCAGCGCGAGCCCGACCAACGACAGCACCGCCCCGATCGCGAGACTCGCGCCCGTGGGCCCAGCCAGGAGGAAGAACGGCACGACGATCAACCACGCCGACTTGGTGCGGACGCCCGACCCGAGCACGGGAGACTTAGGCACGAACTACCCTGCCGCCGGACTCACCGGCCGGAGGGCCCGCTCTGCAGCCGTGCCTCGCGCGCGCGCAGCACCTGGATTTTCTCCACGGAGCCGCCTCTCATTCCATCTCCGTGCCTCGCGCGCGCGCAGCACCTGGGCTCGCGACTCCGGATTGACCGGGAAGCCCTCCTGGATCGACCTCAGATGCAGTGTGAGCGATCCCGGAACGCGGGGGATGTCCACCTTCATGTAAACGAGGAGCCGACGCTCGTCATCGCTGAAGTGCAGCTCGGCGTTCCCGCCCTCCGCGAAGAGGCCTTCGCTCTGGAAGTTGGGACTCACGACGATGGTGTTGAACTCCCCTGCGTCCGTCTTGCGCCTGTCCTTGCGGAGGACCCGCACGACGACCGGGTTGCCCTCTTCCTTGAAGTAGCGGTTGAACGTGTACGTGTCGCCCACCTCGAGCGGCAGCGTGCGCAGGAAGTACACGAACGAGATGTCGTCGAGAGGGCTGTCCGTGGTCATCGGCCCGAACTCGTCGTTGTCCTCCCGGTCCCACAGGTCGCGCTCGGGATAGAATTCGTAGTGGCGGCCGCTGGTGTAGGTCCCGCCGTAGCTACGGATGAACCGCCAGCTCTGCAGCGTGTGCTGGTCGAACCAGGTCGTGTAGACGTCGTCGATCTTGAAGAACGTCATCCGTCCGCTGATCCGCATGACGGCCCGGTACGTGGGGTTCCCACGCACCCACTCGAGGCCTTCCAAGGTCAGCGCACCGGAACCGACGTTGAACCATCCCACCTTCACGCCGTAGACGAGGTGCTCGCCCGGCCCGAACGGCGCCGGCGCCGCGAGCGTGTCCGTTGGCACGGCGTTGGCGGACCATCCGCCGCTCTGAGCAACCACGGGCTGCGCGACGGCGAGCGCGACGACGAGGGTGGTGAGCCCCAGCGTGTTCATGCGGGCTCCACGCTCGGCGGTGCCTCCCAGAGCGAGCCGCGCAGGCGAGCGAGCGACAAGAGCGTGCGCACCGGCCGGAATCGGGTCGGACGCATCTGCAGGTCGTAGCGCAGCTGGAGCGGGGCCTCGGCGATGCGCCGCGCGTGCGGCGCCAACTTCCCGAGCAACTCGACGTTGGCGGCCCACCCGTCGGTGGTGAGGAGCGGCTCGGCGCGGTCGCGAAGCGCCTTCTTCAGCACGATCACGCGATAGGCGCGCAGGCCCCCGAGCGGATCGGACACCGGAGCACGGCCGAGCACGCCCTTGAGCAGCGTACCGGTCGCCCACCGCACGAGCTTGGTCCCCTTGGGGGGCGGGCCCGCGATGCCTGCCACGCACCCCGCGACGATGTCCGCCCCGCCCTCGATGAGCTTGAGGAGGGGCACCATGTCCTGCGGGTCCTCGGTGAAGTCCGCCTGCATCACCACGGCGCAGTCGCGCTTCGGGTAGGGCGCCTCGGCCTGCACGTGCCGAAGCAGAGCCTCGACCGAGCGCGCGTAGCCGATTCGCTCCTTCGAGTGGAGCACCGTGAGCGGAAGCGTGCGCTTGTAGCGCGCCAACACCTGCGCCGTGTCGTCCGTCGAGGCGTCGTCGTGGACGACCAGCGTGAACGGGCGGTCGAACTCGCCCAGCACCTTACGGACCTTCCACATCAAGACCCCGACCGTGGCGGCCTCATTGTGCGTCGGTATGCAGACGTAGATCACCGTGGGCGGGCTCCGGACTCACGTAAGGTGACAGGGGGGAATAACCTAGCCTTCCGAGGCCAGTTCCGGTCCCTGTCCCGGCCCCGGGGCGTTCTTCCAACGCCGGTGCTGCCAGAAGTACTGCTCCGGTGCCCGGCGGATGGCGCCTTCCAGGACCGCCCCATAGGCCCCGAGCAGCCCCAAGACGTCCGCCTCCGTGGCACCGGACGGAGTGAACAGCAGGGGCTCGAAAGTCACGGCATAACGCGCGAGGGTGCCCGGCTGGCGGAGCGCGAACGCGACGAACACCGACGCGCCGGACCGCATCGCGAAGAGCGCCGGACCGCGGGCCGTGGACGCGGGCCTCCCGAAGAACGGCACCAGGACTCCGCCGCGGTGGGCCTGCTGGTCGGCGAGCAGCGCCACCACCCTGCCCGCGCCCAGCGAGCGGAGCGCCTCCCTCGACGCCTCGCCCATCTCGATGACGCGCATGCCCAGGCTCGCCCTCGTCGCGAACAGATCGTCCTGGAAGCGGCGATTCGACATCCCCTTCCCCACCACGTCGAGCGGGACGCCCCGGGCCGCGATCGCGGCTCCGCCTATCTCCCAGTTCCCGAGGTGGCCCGTGAGCAACACGACGCCGCGCCCGGACTCGGCAGCGGCTCGGAACCGCTCGAAGCCCTCGACATGGGTCCGCTCGACCACGTGCTCCCTCGGCCACCGGGCGGCGCGAAGCATGACCGCGGCCTCCCGGCCGAAATGCGCGTAGCTCGCGCGCGCCACGCGTTGCCGCCACGGGTCGGACGCATCGGGGAACGCCCAGCGCAGGTGTCGATCGACGTCCGCTCGGCGGAGCCGAAGCCCGCTCCCGACCGCGCGTCCGAGCGCGGCCCCCGAGGCGAGCGCGACCGACTCGGGCAAGAGGCCCCCGACGCGACGCGCGAGCCGGAACGCGGCGTGCTCCAGTCGGTGACCGGCCCCAGCCATCGTCAGAGCACCCCGGCCGGCACCGCCTCGCCGAACTGGAGGTCGTAGAGACGGCGGTACGTGCCTCCCCGCGCGACGAGCGAGGCGTGGGTGCCACGTTCGACGATCCGGCCCTCGTCCATCACGAGGATCTCGTCCGCGCGCTGGACCGTGGAGAGCCTGTGCGCGATGACGAAGACCGTCCTGCCCTCGAGCAGCTTCTCGATCGCGTCCTGGATGACGCGCTCCGACTCGGAGTCCAGCGAGCTGGTAGCCTCGTCGAGCACCAGGATGGGCGGATCGCGCAGGAGCGCGCGCGCGATGGCCACGCGCTGGCGCTGCCCGCCCGAGAGCTCCACGCCGCGCTCTCCCACGACCGTGTCGTAGCCGTGCGGCAGCTTCTGAACGAACTCGTGCGCGTGCGCCGCGCGCGCGGCCGCCTCGACCTCGGCGTCGGTTGCGTCGGCCCTTCCGTAGGCGATGTTCGCGCGCACGGTGTCATGGAACAGAACGGTCTCCTGGGAGACGATCCCCATCAGGGCCCGCAAGTCCCGGACGCGAGTGTTGCGGATGTCGACTCCGTCGATGGTGATGCGGCCGCTCGATACGTCGAAGAAGCGGACGAGCAGGTCCACCAACGTGCTCTTGCCCGACCCGCTCGGGCCGACCAACGCCAGCAGGGATCCCTTCGGAACCCCAAACGAGATGTCGTGCAACGCGGGCTCGCCGTCCCGGTACGCGAACGATACACGCTCGAATGCGATCCCGTCGCCGAAGCGCTCGAGCGGGCGGGCATCGGGAGCGTCGGCGACCTCGACGGGCGTATCGAGGAACTCGAACACGCGCTCCGCGGCGACGAGCCCCGGCTGCGCGGTGGCGGGGAACTTGGCCACGTTCTTCACCGGCGAGTACAGCTTGAGGGAGAGCGCGAGAAAGCCCACGAACTGCGCCCCCGAGAGCTCGCCCGTCACGACGACGCGCGCGCCGTACCAGAGCAGGACCGCCGTCCCCGCCGCGGCGAGCATCTCGGTCATGGGCAGCGCGAGAGCTCGGGCCCGCTCGGCGCGCATCACCTGCTCGAAGTACTCCCCGGTGAGGCCACGGAAGCGCGCACGCTCCCTGGGCTCGGCCGACGCCGACTTCACCAGCCGGATGCCGGACACGGTCTCCGAGACGTGCGCGTTCACTTCGCCACCCAGGTGGAGGACCCTGCGGTCTCGCCGTCGCAGCACCGCGACGAGCGGCCCCCACACGGCCATCGCCAGCGGGATCACCACGAACGCGGCCAGCGTGAGCTTCCACGAGATCAGGAGCATCGCCGCAAGCGCGACCGCGAACTCGAACACCGCGGAAAGGAGCCTGGAGAGCTCCGCGGTGACCAGCATGCGCAGCTGCTCGATCTCCGTGGTGAGACGGCTCACGATCTGGCCGGCGCGTACGCGCGCGAAGAACGCGAGGTCGAGCCCGACGAGGTGATCGTAGACCGTGTCGCGGAGATCGCGGTTCACGCCCTGCTCCGCGCGCGCCAGCAGATAGATCCGTGCGAACTGGAAGGCGTTCTTCGCGAGGAACGCGAGCAGGATCAGGACAATGATCCGGCCCGTCGCGACAAGAGGATCGCCCGCAGGATCCACCCAGCGGTAGACCGTGGCCTCGAGCAGTCGCGCCATCGCGGTGTCATCACCTACCGGTGGCGCGCCTCCGCCCACGAAGAGCGTCTCGATGAAGGGGATCAGCAGCACGAAGACCGCGGCATCGAGCACGGCGAAGAGCGCGGTCGCCACGACCGCGGCCGCCAGGATGCCCCGATGCGGCTTCAGGAACGACAGGATGCGCACGAAGACGGCCACGGCGACGACTTTGGTTCGGGGCTCGGGGTTCGGGGCTCGGGGCTATGGAGCTCGGATCGGCGCTTCGGCCTAGGGCTTCGGCTTGAGGCTCGCGACCGGCACGATCATCTCCTCCGGACTGATCCCGCCGTGGAGGAACGCGTTGCGATAACGCGCCTGATACTCGCGCAGCTTGGTCGGATACACGAAGAAGTAGTCCTCGAGCGCGATCAGGTACGACATGCCGGGGCGGCCCGCGGGCAGACGCAGGTCCTTCTGATCGCGGGTGTTGTAGGCGGTTGACAGCACCTTGGCGCGGAGATCCTGCCCGAACTTGTAGCGCAGGTTGCTCGTGACGTCCTTGCGCGCGAAGACGGTGGTCGGGTGCTGACACAAGATCGACCCGTGATCCGTGGTGAGCAGCACCTGGTGGCCCTGGCGCGCCGCCTCCTTGAGCACCTTGAAGGCCGTCGAGCGCTCGAACCAAGCGCGCGTCAGGTCCCTGAGCGCCGCCTCGTCACGCGCGACCTCCATGAGGATGGGCGACTCCGAGCGGCCGTGCGTCATCAGGTCCACGAAATTGAACACGAGCGCGATGACCGATCCCGGCGTCTTGACGGCGGAGTTGACGCGGGCGCGCACCTGCTCGCTCTGGCGATCCGAGAAGATCTTGTCGTAGTGGACAGGCACGTCGCGCCCCGTGAGACGCCGCAACTGATCGATCAGCAGCTTGTCCTCGAACGCGTTCAAGCTGCCTTCGTCGTCCGAGGAGTCCCACCATCCTGGATGGTCCCTCGAGATGTCGTCCGGGAATTGCCCGCTGAAGATCGCGTTCCGCGCATAGGGTGTCGCCGTAGGCAGGATCGAAAGATGCCACGACTCCTCGATCTCGAAATACTCGGCGAGGAGGGGCGCCATCGCGCGCCACTGATCGAGGCGCATGCAGTCGAGCACCACGAAGTACACCGGATCGGTGCCGAGCTTCGGCACCAGGAAGTCACGCACCACGTCGACGGAGAGGCGCGGGCGGTCCGCCGAGCCCTGAACCCATCTCGAATACTCGCGCGTGACCCACATGCCGAAATCGCGGCGCAGGTCGAGCATCAGCGAGCGTACGGTGTCGAGCAGGCCCTGCTCACCCGCCTCACCGAGCGTGAGCTGCCAGTCGACGATTTCGGTGTACGCCCGCACGAAGTCTTCCGCGCTGTGCGCGTCCTGGCACATCCGCGAGAGGGTCGGGAAGCGCGCGGCCAGGTCCTGGGCCACGCGCTGCTGGCGGATGGACGTGCCCTCGAGCACGCGGGTCACCACCGACAGCACCTGGCGCGGGCTCGTCGGCTTCACGAGGTAGTCGTCCACTCGGCGCCCGATGGCCTCGGTCATCGTGTGGTCTTCCTCGGACTTCGTGACCATGACAACGCGCTGGTGGGGATCCTCGCGACGCAGGATCTCCAGGACCTCGAGGCCGCGGCGGCCCGGCATCTGCTCGTCGAGCAGCACGAGGTCGTAGGGCGACTCGCGCATGAGCGCGAGCGCGTCGTCGCCGTTGGCGATGGCGTCGACGTGGTATCCGCGCGCCTGGAGGAAGAGCAGGTGCGGCTTGAGCAGGTCGACCTCGTCGTCGACCCAGAGGATCCGCTTGGGGGCGCGCCCAGTCTGCAGCATGACCGGAAGCTAGGGCCTCAACCGCCGAAGAATACCCCCAGCCTGCGCAACAGCTCGTCGCGAACGCCTCGGAAGGCCTCGATCTTCTCCTCTTCGGTGCCTTCCACCGCCGCCGGGTCGGGCAGCGCCCAATGGAGGCGCTCGGCGCTTCCCAACCAAACCGGACACACCTCTTCGGCGCACAGCGTGATGACCACGTCCACCAGACCTTCGATGGCGTCGACGCTTTTCGAGCGCTGCCCGCTCATGTCGATGCCGATCTCGCGCAGCACCGCCGCCGCCTGGGGGCGGACGGACGTGGGCAACGACCCCGCCGAGGACACCCGCACGCCCTTGGGAGCGAGGCGCCGGGCGATCCCCTCCGCCATCTGGCTACGCGCCGAGTTGGCGACACACAGGAAGAGGATGTGACGATCGTGCAACGGTTGGTCGTTCGTGGCGTATCCTAGGATCCATGGCCTGCCATTGGCGGAACGTTTCAGTCTAACCTCGGCTCCGAGCTTCTCAAGATGACCGGACTCCTCGCCGACCTCCGCCTCGCCGTCAGGAGCCTGGCTCGCCATCCGGCGTTCTCGGCCGTCGCGGTCCTCACGCTCGCGCTCGGCATCGGCGCGAACACCGCCGTGTTCACGCTGGTCGATGGCGTCATGCTGTCGCCTCTACCCTTCGACGAGCCCGACGAGCTCATCGCGATCCGCCACCTCGGAAGGGGAGGCGAGGATCAGCTCCCGATGTCGCAGGGGCTCTACGTGCTCTACCGCGAGCAGGCCGCCTCGATCGAAGAGATCGCGCTCCACTCCCCCGCAACGGTCAACCTGGTGACGGACGGCGAGGCCGAGCGCGTCGCCGCACAGGCGGTCACACCGAGCTTCTTCGATGTCCTCGGCGTTGAGGCCGCCCTGGGCCGCACCTTTTCGGAGGAGGAAGGCGCGCCGGGCGGCGAGCAGGTCGTCATCCTGAGCGACGGGCTCTGGCGCAATCGCTTCGGAGGCGACCCCGCCGTGGTCGGCCGCACGCTCGACATGAACGGGACGCTCCGCGAAATCGTGGGCGTCATGCCGCCCGACTTCGGTCACCCATCGCGCGACCCCCAACTCTACGTGCCTCTGGTCGTCGATCCCGTGCAGACGCAGCTCGCGAACTTTGGAGCGAGCGGCGAGAGCGTACTCACCAAGGTCACAGGCCTCAGCTCGCGGCTCCGCGAGCTCTTTCCCGACTCGGGCGCTCCGGGCTTCCTCGAGGAGGTCTGGCTCGCCGCCGTGGTGCTCCCGCTCAAGGAGTCCATGGTGGGCGACGTCGGCACGACACTCTGGATTCTCCTCGGCACCGTAGGTTTCGTGCTCTTGATCGCCTGCGCGAACGTGACCAACCTCCTGCTCGTGCGCGCAGAGGGACGGGAGCGCGAGATCGCGCTGCGGCTGGCAATCGGCGCGGGGCGCTCGGACGTGCTGCGTGCGAGCATGCGCGAGAGCCTCGTGCTCGCCCTCGTCGGCGGCGTGCTCGGCATCGGCATCGCGCTCCTCGCCGTGCGTGGGGCCATGGGCCTCCTGCCAGCCGCCCTCGCGCTCGTCGTCGGCTGCGCGCTCTTCTTTGGGCTGGTTTCCCTGCTGCGCTTCGGCCGCATGGGCCTGGTCGACCAGTTGCGCGAGGGAGCCGCGCACGGCGCGACGAGCGGACGGGGGATTCACGCCCTCAGGAACACCCTGGTCGTAGTCCAGATGGCGCTCGCGCTCGTGCTGCTCGCCGGCTCAGCGCTCATGGTGCGGAGCTTCCAGGCGCTCCGTTCGATCGACCCTGGCTTCGATATCCAGGGCGTGCTCACGGCGAGGCTCTCCGTCCCCGCGGCCGAGATGCCGGGGTGGGAGGAGTCCGCGGGGTTCTATCGGAGCCTCGGCGACGCCCTGCGCGCTCAGCCGGGAGTCGAAGCCGCGGGCTTCGCGGCCGCGGCGCCGCTCACGGGATTCGGGAACTTCACCAACGTCGATGTCGAGGATCACCCCCGGGGTCCCGAAGAGGTGCCGATCTTCGCGAGCGACAACTACGTCGAACCCGGCTTCGTCGAGGCCATGGGCATCGATCTGATCGAGGGCCGCGCGGTTCAGCCCGGCGACGGGGCCGAGGGCACTAGGTCGGTGCTCGTGTCGGAGTCGTTCGCGCGGCACTGGTGGCCGAGCGAGAGCCCGATCGGCCGCCGCCTGGGCACCGGGAACCCCGAGGAGGATTGGTACCACATCGTCGGCGTGGTCGCCGACACCCGGTACGAGAGTCTGGAGGCTCCCGCCGAGGAGATGGTCTACTGGCCGACGACGGTCGGACCGGCCGGCGCTCCGCAGCGCATACGCAACATGGACGTCGTGATCCGCACGAGCGGCGATCCTCTCGCGCTGGTCGCTGTGTTGCGCCGCGAGGTCGAAGCGCTCAATGCGCGCATCCCAGTCTCGAACCCACGCACGATGGACGACGTCTTCGCGGAGGCGACCTCGCGCACCTCGTTCACGATGGCGCTTCTCGGAGCCGCGTCGGAGATCGCGCTCCTGCTCGGGCTCGTCGGCATCTACGGCGTCACCTCGTACATGGTGAGCCAGCGCACACGCGAGATCGGCGCTCGCATGGCGCTCGGAGCCACGGCTCCATCGGTGCGCCGCATGGTGGTGCGGCACGGCCTCGTGCTGGTGGGGGTCAGCGTCGTGACCGGCCTCGTCGCGGCGCGCGCGCTGAGCACGGTGCTCGCGTCGCTCCTCTACGGGGTGAGCCCCACGGATCCGACCACGTATGCCGCCGTCGCGGTGTCGGTGGTGGCGACGTGGATTCCGGCGGCGCGCGCCGCGGGGATCGACCCCGCTCGAGCGCTGCGCGCGGACTAGCTCGGCACTCCGTGATCCACATCGCGCTGCTGCGGGCCGTGAACGTCGGGGGCCGCAACCTCGTCGGGATGGCCGATCTCCGCAGCCTGCTGTCCGACCTGGGCTTCTCGAACCCCAGGACGGTGCTCCAGAGCGGCAATGCGATCTTCGAGAGTGAGTCCGCAACCGGAAGGCAGCTCGAGCACATCCTCGAGCGGGCGACCTCGGAGCGGCTGGGCGTCGACACCGACTACTTCGTCCGCACCGCCGACCAATGGCACGCGATCGTGGCGGACAACCCCTTCCCCGACGAGGCCCGCGACGACCCCGCCCACCTCGTGATGTCGCTCCTCAAGGACGCACCTTCGCCCGCACGGATCACCGCGCTCCAGCACACCATCACGGGCCGGGAGGTCGTGCGCGCGCGGGGAGATCACGTGTACCTGGTATTTCCGGACGGCATCGGGCGCTCGCGGCTCACCGCCGCGGTGACCGAGAAGCACTTGGCTACCCGTGCGACCGGACGGAACTGGAACACCGTGCTGAAGCTCGAGGCGCTCATCCAGGGCTGAGCGGTGCGGTTTGACGCTATCTTGTCCACCGAATGAGCCTCGGGGCCTACTACGAGCTGACCAAGCCGGGCATCACCGGATACGTCATGGTCACCGTCGGGGTGAGCGCGGCGGTCGCGGGGGGCGGCGACCTCGCGCCCGTCCTGGCGCTTCACGCCATCGTGGGCACCGGTCTCGCGACCGCCGGCGCGCTCGCGCTCAATCAATACGTCGAGCGCGAGGTGGACGCGGTCATGACGCGCACGCGGCATCGGCCCCTCCCCTCGGGACGGCTCCAGCCGAACCAGGCGCTGAGCTTCGGCGCCGCCCTCCTGGCGGCCGGGCTCGTCTACCTCGCGGTCGCCTGCGGCTGGTGGCCGGCCGCCTTCGCGGCCCTGTCGGGCGTCGCATACCTGGCCGTCTATACGCCGCTCAAGAAGCGCTCGTACGCAGCGACGCTCGCGGGCGCGGTGCCCGGTGCGCTCCCGACGCTCATCGGGTGGACGGCCGCGACGGGCTCGTTGGACGTCGGCGCGCTCGCGCTCTTCGCGATCGCCTACCTGTGGCAGCTACCGCACGTGCTCGGGCTCGCCTGGATGCTACGCGCCGACTACGCGCTCGTCGGCTTCAAGCTCATCCCGGCCGGGGGCGGACGGCTCATCGGAGCCCACATGATGGCCGCCACGGTCCTGCTGCTGCCGGTATCTCTCACGCCGACGCTGCTCGGGATCACCGGTGCGTGGTACTTCGGCGGGGCGCTCCTCGCGTCGCTGGGCTTCCTGGCGGTGGCCGTCGGCACTGCGCGCGACATGTCCGAGGCGGCGGCGCGGAAGCTCTTCCTGGCCTCGCTCGTCTATCACCCTGTGTTGCTGGGGTTCATGTTGTTCGACACGGTATGATCGACGCCCTTCCCCGCCTCACCGCGGTGCGGGAACGAACGGGACATGCATGAGGATTCATCGATGACCGACGTCATCCCCCGCCTCACCGCCGCCCTCACCGGCCGTTACGAGATCGAGCGCGAGCTCGGCGAGGGCGGCATGGCGACGGTCTACCTGGCGAAAGACCTGAAGCACGGCCGCCGGGTGGCGGTCAAGGTGCTGAAGGCCGAGCTCGCCGCGGTGGTCGGAGCCGAGAGGTTCCTCGCCGAGATCCAGACGACGGCGAACCTCCAGAATCCGCACATCCTTCCTCTGTTCGATTCGGGACAGGCGGACTCCTTCCTCTACTACGTCATGCCGTCCGTGGAGGGAGAGACGCTCGCGGACCGGATGGACAGGGAGAAGCAGCTCCCGGTCGACGAGGCGATCTACATCGCGTCGGCCGTGGCGGGCGCGCTCCAGCACGCGCACGACAAGGGCGTGATCCACAGGGACATCAAGCCCGCGAACATCCTCATGCTCGAGGGCGAGCCGCTCGTGGCCGACTTCGGCATCGCGATCGCGGTCGGAGCCGCGGGCGGCAGCCGCCTCACCGCGACGGGCCTCTCGGTGGGGACGCCCTACTACATGAGCCCCGAGCAGGCGACCGGAGACGTCGCGATCGGGCCGGCGAGCGACATCTACGCGCTCGCGTGCGTCCTGTACGAGATGCTGATCGGTGAGCCGCCCTACCCCGGGAGCACGGCGCAGGCGGTGCTCGGCAGGATCATCCAGGGAATTCCCGTCTCGGCGACGACGATCCGCCGAGCGGTCCCGCCGCATGTGGACGCCGCCATTCGGAAGGCGCTCGAGAAGCTGCCCGCCGACCGGTTCTCGAGCGCGCAGGACTTCGCGAAGGCGCTCGCCGACCCGTCTTTCCGCTACGGCGCGACCACGGACTCGGTGGCGATGGCCGCGAGCGGGGCCTGGAAGCGCGTCGCAGTCGCCGCGTCCGTGGTATCCGTCTCGCTGGCGGCGGCGCTGGCGTTCGTGCTGCTCCGCCCCGAGCCGCCGCTGCCCGTCGAACGCTTTTCGCTGCTGCCCGTTCCCGGGCAGGTGGCCGACTACGACTTCGCGCTCTCGGACGACGGCGCCTCGCTCGTGTTCGAGCGCCGGGAGGACGGAAGCACGCATCTCGCGCTGCGGCGGTTCGACAACCTGGAGGCGACCACCATCCCGGGAACCGAGGAAGGGTTCAGTCCCGCATTGTCACCGGACGGAACCGAGGTCGCCTTCGTCGCCCAGCCGGTGCTCAAGGTGACGCCCCTGCTCGGTGGAGTGACGCGGACGGTCGCCGACTCTGCGTTCTGCTGCACGCGCTGGGGCGCGGACGGCTACATCTACTTTCCCGATCTCAGCCGGGGCATCAGGCGCGTCCCCGCCGAGGGCGGCACGGTAGAGACGGTCACGGCTCGCGCCGCGCAGGACGACGGGGCGCACGGCGAATTCCAGATCCTCCCCGGTGGGGATACGGGTGTCTTCACGGTGTGGGGCTCGCCCTTCCGGATCGACGCGATACGGCTGTCCACCGGGGAGCGGCGGACCGTCACACCGGGCGTGAGGCCGTTCCTGACCCGGGACGGAGACCTCGTCTTCAGCACCATCGACGGCCAGATCCTCGCCGCCGCCTTCGACGCCGACGCGCTCGCGCTCGCCGGTCCGGCGGTTCCGTTCGTGGAGGGCGTTCGGGTCGACGGCGACAGCTATCCGTTCTACGCGTTGTCGCCCAGCGGGACGCTGGCGTACTGGACCGGAGTCGCTTGCGGCGCCGGGTCGGCCCAACTGGTGTGGGTGACGAGGACTGGGGAAGTGACGCCGGTCGACCCTGATTGGGAATTCAATCCGGGCGCGAGCGAAGGGGCCGTGGCGCTGTCGCCCGACGGGCGCCGAGCGGCGGTGAAGATCGACTCGGAGGCCGGTGAGGACATCTGGATCAAGCAGCTCGACGCCGGGCCCCTCTCGCGGCTCACCTTCGACCCGGCGGTCGACTTCCGCCCGCGATGGTCCAAGGACGGCCGCTCCATCGTCTTCGCCTCGGCCCGTGTGTCGGGCGGCGACCACTACGATCTCTGGATCCAGCCGGCCGATGGAACCGGGTCCCCGCGGATCCTCCTCGATCTGGACGAAGCGATCCTCGAGGTCGACCAGCCTCCCGACGAGTCGATGTTCGTGCTCCGCTTGGGGGGCGGCGCCGGAGCGACCGGCATTCGCGACCTCGTCGGCCTGCGCGTCGGCGACAGCGTCACGGTGCCGCTCGCCGCAGAGCCCTACGACGAGAAGGCGGCCGCGCTCTCTCCCGACGGACGTTGGCTGGCATACGAGTCGACGGAGACCGGCCGTGACGAGATTTACGTGCGGCCATTTCCCGACGTGAACGCCGGCAAATGGCAGGTCTCTAGCCAGGGGGGCTTCAACCCGCGTTGGGCTCGCAACGGGCGCGAGATCTACTACGTCGACGGCGACCGCTCGCTGGTCGCGGCCCGGGTTTCCGGGACCGTCGGGTTCGAGGTGACGGGAAGCGAGCGACTCTTCTCGGTCGCCGATCTCAACCTCGAGGCGGGCCCCAACTACACGAGCTGGGACGTCGCAGCGGATGGCCGCTTCATGTTCATCCGGACAGGCGGGCCCGACTCAGGGGACCGTCCCAACGAGTTCGTGCTGGTCCAGAACTGGCTCGAGGAAGTCAGGGCGCGGCTGCGCAGGCAGACCGACCCGCGCGCGGCCTAGCTCGGCGGGGACCGGTCGGAGAGACGGCGAAGGACCTTCTTGTGCGCGCGGTTCACCAGGGGCGCTCCCGCGGCTATGCGCGCCGCGAGGCCGTACCCCTGCTCCACCACCGCCCGGTCCGGGTGCACTCGGTTGACCAGCCCAACCGTGCGCGCATGCTCCGCGTCGATCAACGCACCGCTCCGTAGGGTCTTGAGAGCGGGACTCCCGCCGAGCAATTGAGCTAGCGGCCCGAGTCCTTCGTCCGACGCCGCGCTCCCGGAGCGCTCGATCGGTGCACCGAAGCGGCTCGACTCCCCGCACACCCGCAGGTCGCAGCAGGCGGCGATGTCGAGGTCCTCACCGCCGCACATGCCCTCGATGACCGCTACCGTGGGGTGCCTGCAGGCGCGCACCGCCCGGAGCGCCGAGGAGACCGCGTCCGAGTAGGCTTGTGCGTCGGAGGGCTCCCCCGACTCCGGCGAGAACGCCGAGCCGTCGGAACCTGCGGAGATCGCCCGACCTCCGGCCCCGCGCACGACGACGCACTGCACGTCCGCCCTCTCGGAGAGAGCCTCGAAGGCCTCGGCGAGCGACCGCCAGCCCGCCAGGTCGAGCGCCGCGTCCCGTGCGGCCGCGGCGAGCTGGACGGTGGCCAGCGGCCTCGTCACGTCGACACGGATCTGCGAGCCCATCATCCAATGTCTGATGCGATGAGCGGCGAGCGCCACTACAATCTCGCCGAGCCGTTTCACGGCATGTCGCCCCCAACCCCCTCCGACTTCGTGCCCGAGACCCACCGCGCTCCCGGAGACCCAGGCCTTGCCGGCAAGCTCGAGCGCTCGCTCGAGGGCCAGGTGCGCTTCGACGCGTTCACGCGGGGGCTCTACTCGACCGACGCGTCCCACTACCAGATCGAGCCGCTCGGCGTCGTGTTCCCCAAGTCGGTAGCGGACGTCGAGGCGGTCTTCGAGATCGCGCGGACGGAGGGCGTGCCCGTGCTCCCGCGCGGGGCCGGGACCTCGCAAGGCGGGCAGGCGATCGGGCGCGCCATCGTGCTGGACACCAGCCGATGGCTCACGGGCATCGGCGACGTGGTCGGCACGCACATCGAGGTCGAGCCCGGCGTCGTGCTCGACCGCCTGAACGCGCGCCTCAAGCCGTCGGGCCTATGCTTCCCGGTCGATCCCTCCACCAGCAGCCGCGCGACCCTCGGCGGCATGGCCGGAAACAACAGCGCCGGCACACGCTCGCTCAAATACGGCATGATGGTCGACAACGTATCCGCGGCCGAGGTCGTACTCGCCGACGGCCGGCGCTTCTGGTTGGGCGACGGCATGTCCGGCGCCCGCGCGATGCCGAGCGAGGCCGCCGCTCTCCGCGCGTTGTTCGCGCGCGAGGCCGACGAGATCGAGCGCCGCACACCCCGCACGCTCCGCAACGTCGCCGGGTACTCCCTCGATCGACTCCACCCCGATCGCGAGAACCTCGCCCAGCTCCTCGTGGGCTCCGAAGGGACTTTGGCCTTCTTCTCGCGCCTCAGGCTGAAGCTCAGCCCGATCCCGGAGCGCCGCGTCGTCGGCGTCTGTCACTTCCCCAGCCTGGTCGAGGCGCTCGACACCGTGCAGCACATCGTGCGGCTGGACCCGAGCGCGGTTGAGCTCGTGGACCGGACGGTGCTGCGCCTCGCGGGAGAGCGACCCGACTACCGCGTGGTCCTCGAGCGCTTCGTGCGCGGTTCGCCGGGCGCGCTGCTCCTCGTGGAGCTGTCGGCGGACGCAGGCGAGGCGGATCTCGCGGGGCGCCTCGACGATCTCGCGGCACTGCTCGGCGAACTCGGATATCCAGACAGCGTCGTGCGCGTGCAGGATCGGACCTCACAGGCGGACCTGTGGAACGTGCGGCAGGGCAGCCTCAGCATCGTCATGTCGATGGCGGGGCCGCGGAGGCCGGTATCGTTCATCGAGGACTGTGCCGTGCCGCTCGAGCATCTCGCCGCATACGCGCGGCGTGTCGACGAGATCTTCGCGCACCACGACGTCGAGGGCACGTGGTACGCGCATGCGTCGGTCGGATGCCTGCACGTGCGGCCGGCGCTCAACCTCAAGGACCCGGACGACGTCGCGCTGGTGCGGACCATCGCGGAGGCCGTGCACGTGGTCGTCCGCGAGCTGGGCGGCACGCACTCGGGCGAGCACGGGGACGGCCTCGTGCGCTCGGAGTTCCTGCGGACCATGCTCGGCGACCGGATGGTCGGCGCCTACGCCGAAGTGAAGCGCACGTTCGATCCACACGGCATGATGAACCCCGGCAAGATCGTCGATCCGCCGCGCATGGACGACCGCTCGCTCTTCCGCTTCCATCCGGGCTACACGGGGCGGACGCTTCCCGTGGTGCTCGACTGGAGCGCGACCGGAGGGCTGCTCGGCGCGGTCGAGCGGTGCGACAACAACGGCGCGTGCCGAAAGTCCGACCCCGAGGTGATGTGTCCGTCGTTTCGCGTCACCAAGGACGAACGGCACAGCACGCGCGGGCGGGCCAACGCGCTTCGGCTCGCGCTGAGCGGTCAGCTCGGTGACGGCGCTGGAGCCGGCGGCCTCGACTCGCCCGAGATGACCGAGGCGCTCTCACTCTGCATCTCGTGCAAGGCGTGCAAGCGCGAGTGCCCCACGGGCGTCGACATGGCGCGCATCAAGCTCGAGTGGCAGCACCGCCAGAACGGGCTGCACGGCGTGCCGCTGCGGGAGCGCGTGCTGGCGGGACTGCCGCGCGTCGCGCCGACGGTCGGACGGCTCGGAGCGCTCGCCAACCTGGGTGGGCGGTCGGCCGGCCGCGTGCTCGGCTTTGCGCCCAAGCGCACGCTGCCGCGCTGGTCGCGGCGTCCATGGCGCGACGACGAGCTGCCACGACCCGATGCGCCCGAGGCCGTGCTCTTCGTCGACACGTTCACGCGCTGGCTCGAGCCGGAGAACGCGCGGGCGGCGTGTCGCGTGTTGGAGCGCGGTGGCTGGTCGGCGACGGCCGCGCGTGCGCCCGCCGGCGAGCGACCCCTGTGTTGTGGGCGGACCTATCTGAGCGCCGGCATGCTGGATGAAGCGCGGGAGGAGGCACGGCGCACCGTGGACGCGCTGGCGGGGCATGCGCACGCCGGCAAGGCCATCGTGGGCCTGGAGCCTTCATGCCTCTACACACTCAAGGACGAGGTGCCGTCGCTCGTGCCCACCCCCGCGGCGCGGGCCGTCGCCGACCGGGCCGTGCTGCTCGAGGAGCTCGTCGATCGCGCGTGGTCGGAGGGGCGCGAGCTGCCGTTCAGCAACGAATCACGCGTCGGCTCTGTGCTCGTGCACGGCCACTGCCACCAGAAGGCGTTCGGGGGAGTCGCTGCGACGCTGCGCATGCTCGGCCGCATCCCGGGTGCGAAAGTGACCGCGATCGAGTCGAGCTGCTGCGGGATGGCCGGCTCGTTCGGGTACCATGCCGAGCACTACGACGTCTCGATGCAGATGGGTGAGCTGTCGCTCTTTCCGGCGGTGCGGGGTGCGGACGAAGGCGCGACCATCGTCGCGGACGGGACGAGCTGCCGGGCGCAGATCGCGGATGGCACGGGGCGACAAGCCGTGCATGCGGCGGTGGTGCTGGACGGGGCGCTGGCGTAAAGCCCACCGCGCACCCCGGGCGCCGCACTCGACTGTGGAAAAGCTGTCCCATCCAGACATGGACGGATCCTGAGAGACACGGAGGGTGAGGGTAGAGTATGGAGCATACGCTGCCGCCCTGGCGCCGCTCGCTTAGCTCCACTCGTCGTCGACGACCTGACCCACCTCGCGAAGCCTCGGACGCATGGTTCAGCAGCCTCGCGCGATCCCAAAGCGTCGCCGACCGCCCCCTTATCTTGGAGGCGTTGGTATCGATCAACGGGGACGGGAGGGGTGGACGATGGATCGAGAAGCGATGGAGCTCGAAGCTATGGAGTCGGACGCTCGTTTGGAGCGCATGGACCGGGTGGCGGTCCTCTATGCGGAGATCACGGCGGCGACGCGTGAGTTCCTGAGGGCGCTGGCGGAGTCCGACCGCCATCGGGACTGGGCCGAAGCAGGCTTCGCGTCCTGCTCCGACTGGCTGGCATGGCGGATCGGCGTGACGCGCATGACGGCGAGCGAGAAGGTGCGTGCCGCGAAGGCACTCGAAGACTTGCCGCTGATCTCGGAGGCGATGGGTCGGGGCGATCTCTCGTTCAGTAAAGTGCGGGCGCTCACGCGCGTCGCGACTCCGGAGAACGAGGCCGAACTGCTCGCGTTCGCGAGGGCGGGCTCGACGGCGAGCCTCGAGCGACTCGTGCGGGGCTGGAAGACGATGGACCGCGCTGGCGAGCAGCGGGCCGAGCAACTCCGCCATCGCATGCGCTCGTTCTCGGTCTTCCCCGACGGAGAGGGCATGTACCTCGTACGGGGCCGTCTGACGCCCGAGGTCGCCGCCGTGCTGATGCGCGCGGTCGAGGCGGCGGGCGATGCACTGTAGCGGTACGCGCGGCTGGCGATGACGCCGCGCAGGACGATGAGCGCCCCGATCCGGAGCAGCGACGGGCGGACGCGGTGGGCCTGCTCGCCGAGCGGGCGCTGGCGGTCGGGTTCGCCGGGGAGGACGTGCCGGTCTCAGGCTCGCGGGCCGAGCGCTACCAAGTCGTGCTGCACGTCGAGCCGGCGACGCTCCGCGCCCAGGGTGAGCCCGGGATGTCCGAACTGGAGGACGGCACTCGATTTTTAGCTGAAAATTCCCGGCGGCTGGCGTGCGACGCTTCGGTCGTCGAGGTGGCGAAGGGTCCTGACGGCTCGGTGCTCGACGTCGGGCGCAGGAGTCGGACCGTCCCGCCCGCGCTCCGGCGGGCCCTCGAGGCCCCGGACCGCGGGTGCCGGTTCCCGGGGTGTGGGCTCCGGTTCACGGATGCGCATCACATCGAGCACTGGGCGGACGGCGGAGAGACGAGCCTCAGGAACACGCTTTTGCTATGTGGCCGACACCATCGGCTCGTGCACGAGGAGGGGCACCGAGTCTTCAGCGATGCGAATGGACAGGTGGTCTTCTTCTCGCCGACGGGCAAGGCGATCGCCGCGTCGCCGCCGCGACCGTCCCTGTCGGCGGATCCGCTAGAGGAGCTCGTGCGCAGGAACCGTGAGCGCGATGTCGCGCCCAACCGGCGGAGCGGAATGCCCGAGTGGAAGCGTGACCGTGACGTCCCGAGGGAGATCGAGGCCGCGGCGCTCGAGGCGTTGGAAGGGCGCGAGGTGCTGGACGCCCAAGGAAAGGCGTCGACCGAGGTCGCGTGAGGTTCGTGCAGTCACAGCAACGACGGTTCTCGGGCGGAGGCTGGCCGCCCTCAAAGCTCGAAGCTCTCCCCCCGCGCCGGAGCCACGGGCCTCGCGTACCCCGCCTCCACCATCGCCTCCGCGAGCGCGACCTGCGCCGCCGGGTCGCCGTGCACCAGGAAGATCTTCTGCAGACGCGCGGCGTCTTGGTGCCCGACGAACTGCACCAGCTCGGGCTCGTCGGCGTGCGCCGAGTACGCATTCATCACCTCGACGTGAGCGCGTAGCGGATAGGGCTCGCCGAAGATGCGGACCTCCTTCTGCCGCTCGACGATGCGCCGGCCGAGAGTGTGCGGGGCGCAATAGCCGACGATGAGGATCGTGTTCCGCGGCTCCGCCACGTTGTTGCGCAGATGGTGCAGGATACGGCCCGCCTCACACATCCCCGACGCCGAGAGGATCACCATCGGCAGACGCGACGCGTTGAGTCTCTTGGACTCCTCCACGTCGCGGACATAGGTCAGCCGTGCGAAGCCGAAGGGGTTCGGGTCGTCCGCGATATACGCCTTCAGGGGCTCGTCGTAACACTCCGGGTGCGCCTTGAAGATCTCCGTGATGTTGACCGCTAGCGGGCTGTCGACGTACACGGGGATCGGCGGCAGCCTGCCCTCGTTGGCGAGTTCGTCGAGCCGGAAGACGATCTCCTGCGTGCGGCCCACCGCAAACGCCGGAATGATCACCTTGCCGCCGCGGGCAGCCGTCTCCCCGACGATGCGAGCCAGGTGCTCCTTGGCCTACTCTGCGGGCTCGTGGACCCTGCCGCCGTAGGTCGACTCGCAGATGAGGTAGTCGCAGTCGGGCATCGGCTCCGGATCGCGCAGGATGGGCCGATGCGCGCGTCCGACGTCCCCTGTGAATCCGAGCGTCTTGGTCCGGCCACCCTCGCGCAGGCCGAGCGTCATCGTCGCCGAGCCGAGGATGTGGCCTGCGTCCCGATACTCGACTTGCAGACCCTCGAGCGGGGAGAACGACTCGTGATACTCCACGCCCACGAAGCGTTCGAGCACCGCCTGCGCGTCTTCCTTGCTGTAGAGCGGCCGGATCTCGTCGCCACCGTGCCGGCGCTCCCGCCGGTTCACCCACTCGACGTCCTTCTCCTGGATGCGCGCGCTGTCGGCGAGCATCGCGGCGCACAGATCGAGCGTCGCGCGCGTGCTGTAGATCTGCCCGCGGAAGCCGTCGGCGTAGAGCTTGGGCAGCAGCCCCGAGTGGTCGATGTGCGCGTGCGAGAGGAGCACCGCGTCGATGCTCGACGGCTCGACGGGAAACTCGCGATTGATGCGATCGGCTTCCGCCCGCCGGCCCTGGAAGAGCCCGCAGTCCATCAGCACGCGCGCGCCGCCCAGCTCGAGCATGTGCATCGAGCCGGTGACGGTCTGCGCCGCACCCCAGAATGTGAGCCTCATCGCACGCGCGAGGCCGTCACGCCCGGTCTACGTCAGCCGAACGACGACCGCGGAGGAGATCTCCGGGAGCTTGAGCAACGCCTCGCGAACGGACTCGCCCACGTCGCCATCCACCGAAATCGCCGCGAGCGCCTGGCCACCCTTCGAGAGCCTCGCCTGTTGATACTCGGCGATGTTGATCTTGAAGTCGCCAAGAAGCGTGCCCACCCGCCCGATGACACCGGGCACGTCGTGGTTCTTCATCACGATCAGCACGCCGGTCGGCACGATGTTCACGCGGTAGTCGTCGATCTGCACGATGCGCGGGTGCGCGTCGCCGAGCAGGGCCCCGGAGAGACGCAGCTCGCCTCTCTCGGCCTGCAGGATGAGCTCGACGTGCTCCGTGTAATCGGACTTCTGGGACAGCTGCGTCCTCGCCACACGGATCCCGCGCTGAGTCGCGAGGTGCCCCGCGCTCACGAAATTCACCTGGTCCCTGCCGAGCACCTGCTCGAGCAGCCCGATCAGCACGTAGGCCGTGAGCGGCTTGAGCCCCTCGTCGGAGTCGCCCGAATAGCGCACCTCGACCGCCTGCACGGCGCCGGGTGCGAGCGCGCAGCCCAAATACCCGAGCGCACGACCCAGACCCAGCAGCGGGGTGAGCTTGCGCAGCGCCTCTCCACCGATCGCGGGCGCGTTGAGCGCGGTCGTGAGGTCGCCGTCGGCCAGCGCCCTACGCACTCCTTCGGCGATCTCGCTCGCCACGAGATCCTGCGCCTCGCTCGTGGACGCGCCGAGGTGCGGCGTGAGCAGGATGTTCGGGGCGGTGAGCAGCGGCGATTCCTTCTCGAGCGGCTCGTTCACGTACACGTCGAGCGCCGCACCTGCCAGGTGCTTCGACTCGAGTGCCTTGGCGAGCGCGGCCTCGTCGACCACACCGCCCCTCGCGACGTTCACGAGGAAGCTCCCCTTCTTCATCTTCGCGAGCGCTTCCGTGGAGATCATGTTCTTCGTCGCGTCGGTCAGCGGCACGTGCAGCGAGATGATGTCTCCCTGTTCGAGCACTTCCTCCAGCGTCGCCCGCTTCGCGCCCAACTCGGCCGCACGCTCGTCCGTGAGATACGGATCGTACGCGATCACGTCCATGCCGAACGCCTTGCAGCGCTTGGCGACTTCACCACCGATGCGGCCAGCGCCCACGAGGCCGAGCGTCCGACCTCGCAGCTCCACGCCCTGGAGCTTGGACCAAGTGCCCTTGCGCATCGCGGCATCTGCCTCGGCGACGCGACGCACCATCGACAGGATGAGCGCCATCGTCAGCTCGGCGGCCGACACCGTGTTACCCGCCGGCGCGTTCAGCACCGCGACGCCCCGCTCGGTCGCGGCCACCAGGTCGATGTTGTCGACGCCCACGCCCGCCCGCCCGACGACCCTCAGGGCCGGCGCCTTGGCGAGCATGTCGGCCTTCACCTTCGTGGCGCTACGCACGATGAGGCCGTGCGCGGTCGCGAGCTCCTCCAGAAACCTCGAGTCCTTCGAGTCGTCGACCAGCACGACGTCGAAGCGCTTGTCGTCCTTCAGGGCGCCGAGCGCCGGACCCGCGACCTTGTCCGTGACGAGGACCTTGAAGCGCGCCCCGCTCACTCGATCACCTCGGCCAGCACGGCGAGCACGTCGTTCAGCTCGGCCAGCGTGTGGTCACCCATGTGCCCGACGCGGAAGGAACTCGGCTTGAGCTTCCCGTAGCCGCCGCCGATGGTCCAACCCTTCGCAGACACGGCCTTCACGATCGTCGGAGCCACGTCGGCCTGCGCGACCGCAACCGTGGTGACGCAGGGCGAGCGGTAGCCCTTCGGCGCGAGCACCGAAAGGCCGGCCTTCTTGCCCTTCATCTCGTCGACCCAGGTCCACGTGCGTTCCGCCATCTGCGTGTGGCGGGCCCAGCGCGCCTGCATGCCCTCGGCGAGCATGCGCTTGAGCTGCACCTGGAGCGCGTAGATCGTAGACAGCCCTGGCGTGATGTGCGGCGAAAACTTCTCGTGCCCCTCGGCGAACTTCACGAGGTCGAAGTAGAAGCCCTTGGCGGGAGCCTTGGCCGAGCGCGCCATCATGCGCTCCGAGGCGACGCCGAACGCGAGGCCGGGCGGAAGCGCGAACGCCTTCTGCGAACCTGTGAGCAGGAAGTCGAGGCCCCAGTCGTCCGGCTTGATCTCGGCGCCACCGAAACCAGACACCGAGTCCGCGAGCACGAGCACGTCGTCGAACTCGCGCACGACGGCGGCCAGCGCCTTGATGTCGTTCAGGACCCCGGTCGACGTCTCGGAATGGACCATCGTCACGGCGTCGTACCCGCCCTTCGACAACCGCTTGCGCAGCTCGGCCGGATCATGCGCGGCGCCCCACGGCACATCGTACGTGTCGACCTGGTGGCCGCACGCGGTCGCGATCTCGCCGAAACGCTTGCTGAACGCGCCGTTTACGCACGCGAGCAATTTGCTCCGGACGCCGTTGCGGACCGCGGCCTCCATGAGGCCGGTCGCCGACGACGTGGAGATGAACACGGGGCGCTTCGTGAAGAAGATGGTCTCGAGCCCGGCCTGCAGCTCTTGCAGGATCTCGGTCATGGCCGAGCCGCGGTGACTGATCATGGGGCGCAGCTGCGCCTCCATGACCTCTGGATACACTTCGGTGGGGCCGGGAAGGAAGAAACGGCCGAGTGGCTTGGCGCCTGGGCCGGAGGACAGATTGCTCAAGGATTCTAACGACCGGTTGGGGAAAAACCCGCTTGTGAAAGAATACACAAGCTAACGACACGGCAGCTGATTTCCAGCGTCCGGGTTACGTCTCCCGCCAGGCGTTCTGCCAGCGCGTGTAGTGCACGGTCACCACCCCGGCGCGCTCGAGCACGTCGAGCCCAGCGGCGTCCCGGTAGGCGTGGCGAAAGTAGAGGTAGGATACCTTGGCCTGCACCATGAGCTTGGCGCACATGACGCAGGGACTGGCGGTCACGAACGCCACCTTGTCGGGCAGATCGCCGGGCGACTTCACCAGCGCGTTCATCTCCGAGTGGATGCACCCGCACCGGCCCACCTCGTCGGAATCGCAGCGGTTGGGGAAGCCCCGGACGTTGCCGTTGTAGCCGATCGCGACGACGTGCTCTAGGCTCGCATCCGTCAGGACGGTGCCGACCCGGAGCCTCGCGCAGGTGGATCGATTCGCGAGTTCTTCCGCCATGCGCATGTAGACCTCGAACAGCGGCGGCCGGGTGACGGCGTCGAGCGCGGTCACGAAGTCGTCCGGAACCTCCACCACGTTCAGAGGATGCGTGTTCGCGGACACCCCGTCCTTGTAGATCAGCGGCATCGGCTCTCTTCTCCGGCTAGCTCCATCCCAGCCCCCCGAGGAAGACCTTCGCCTGAAGGTACTCGACGGGCGCCCATGCGTCCGTGAGCGGCCTCCCCCGGGGACCGGCGGAGGCCTGCGGCCACACCACGTCGGGCAGCGCACCCGCGCGTTTGGCCGCGATCACCACGAGGTTCTGCGTGACGCCGGGGTCGGCCTCCGGCCGCACGAGGTAGACGCGCGTCTCGGCGAAGACGTCGTCGAGTGTCGCGCGGAAGTGCTCGAGGAACCCGATCCCGGGACCCGCGAACGGAGAGAGCACGTTGGCGACGAAGAGGCCGTCGGGCCCGAGCCTGTCCGCCATGTCGGCGAGCGCCTCTCGGGTCACCATGGTCCAAGGCACCGTGAGGAGGTGGTCGAACACGTCGAGATAGATGACGTCGTAGTTCGCTCGCGAAGCCCGGAGGTGCAGCCGGGCGTCCTCGTGAACGATGTGAATGTTCGGATAGGCCGCGTCTCCGTACGCGAAGTGCTCGACAGCGAGCTCGGTCACCACCGGATCGATCTCGACGACGACGATGTCCATCTCCGGACGGAGCGACTGGAACGCGACCGGGAGCGAGAGCGCCGCCCCTCCCAAAACGAGCATCGAGTCGACGGAATCCAACACGGGCTCGAGCAAACGCTGGCTCACCATGACGTACTCGTGCGCCGGCTCGCCTGTGTCGACGTACTCGGCCGACGAGGATCCACCGTTCTGGAACATCTCGCGCACCATGCGCCCGTCCGCCCACTCGCGCTCGGTGACGCGCACGGACGCGTAGAGGGTCTGGCGCGCCGCGAGCGTCCCCTCGGGCGGGCGGGCGGCTACAGCACCAAGGGCGGCGACCGCCAAGGCCGCGAGCACGAGATGGCTCTCTCGGGGCCCGCGCCCGAGCAGCCGCCCGGACACGAACGCCAACACGAAGAGGCTCGCCGAGGTGAGCCCCAGCAGCACCGGCAGCGGGAACGCGGGCAGGAGCACGAAGCCCGTGACGAACGTGCCGACGATGGAGCCAAGGGTGGCCACGGCGCTGACGTCGCCCGCGCGCCTGCCGACCGCGCTCAGGCTCTCCGTGTCCGCCTGAACGAGATACGGCACCACCGCGCCGAGGCAGAGCACCGGCGGCGCGAACAGGACGAGCGCGCTCACGACCGCACCGGGAATGAAGCCGAGCACGTCGCGCGCCATCCACGGGAACGCCGCACCCACGACGGGCAGCGCCCCCGTGAGGCCCGCGAACGCGAGGATCGCCGACAGCGGCAGCGCTCTCGAGTCGGCGAGGCGACCGCCCAGATGACTCCCGACCGCGAGCGCACCCAGGATCACGCCGATCACGGCGGTCCAGGGCACCGCGGACAACCCGAACACCGGGGCGATCAGCCGCGCGCCGGCGATCTCGATCGTGAGCACCGCGAAGCCCGACGCGAACGCGAGCGCGAACAGACCCACGCGCCGCGCGGCGGCACGCGGGGCCGGAGCGTCCACCGGAGCGTCCGGCGCGGCATCAGGTCCGCCCTCAAGCTTCACGGGTGAGCACCCCGAGAAGCTCCGTCACCGTCGTCCGGCCACGGTCCTTCGCGTACCAGCGGCGCACCACCTTGTATCGCTCGGGAGAGGGCATCGAGAGCCCCTCGCCGAGGATCCACTCCTGGATCTCGGCCGGCCGTGGACCCCACCAGCCGACCTCCTGAAACGTCGGGTCGTAGACGATCACGACGGGGATCGAGCGGCTGCGGTCGTCCGTCAGGTGCGCGTCCATGAGGTCGGGGTTCGCGTCGCGCGACAGCACCCGCAGGTCCCACCCCACTTCGAGCGCGAGGCGCGCGATCACCGGCAGCGTGTTCACCGCGTCGCCGCACCAGTCCTCGGAGAGCGCCAGCAGGAGCCACCCACTCCCGCCCGCCCGCGCGGCGGCGATCAGCTCTGCGGGGATCTCGGCTCGGTCGTAGACCGCGTGCCAGAGCTCACGGTTCCGGTCGACTCCCCCGAGGTACTGCTCGAACGTCGGCGCTCTCTCGAAGCGATCCTTGTCCAAGCTGTCCTCGCTGTCCTCAGGCGGGCTGCATCAGGCGCTTTGCGGCTTTCTTGCGCAGATGCGGCTCGAGGACGCGCTTCCGCAGTCGGATGGTGGCGGGCGTCACTTCGATGAGCTCGTCGTCCTCGATGAACTCGAGCGCGAGCTCGAGCGTGATCTTACGCGGCGGCTCGAGCTTGATGTTCTCGTCCGAGGCGGTGGTCCTCATGTTCGTGAGCTTCTTCTCCTTGCTCACGTTCACGTCCATGTCGTCCATGCGCGAGTTCTCCCCGACGATCATGCCGCCGTAGGCGTCTTCTCCGGGCGCCACGAAGAGCGTCGCGCGCTCCTGGAGGCTGAAGAGTGCGAACCCGACCGCCTTTCCCATTCGGTCCGCCACGAGCACGCCGCGCGTACGCCCCTTGATCGGCCCGGCCCACGATCCCCACGAATGGAAATTGTGGTGGAGGATCCCCTCGCCCCTCGTATCCGTCATGAAGTCCGAGCGGTAGCCGAAAAGCCCGCGTGCCGGAATCAGGAATCGGAGACGGGTGGCGCCCGAGTCACCCATCGGCCGCATATCCGTCATCTCGCCTCGGCGGGATCCGAGCCTCTCGATGACGATGCCGATCATCTCGGAGGGCACCTCGATGATCGCCTCCTCGTAGGGCTCCTGGAGCTGGCCACCGGGCTCTTTCCGCGTGATGACGCGCGGCCTCGACACCTGGAACTCGAATCCTTCGCGGCGCATCGTCTCCATGAGAATCGACAGATGCAGCTCGCCCCGGCCACTGACCGTGAACGTGTCCGGCTGGTCCGTCTCCTCCACGCGCATGGCGACGTTGCGCTCGAGCTCGCGGAAAAGGCGTTCGCGCACCTGGCGCGTCGTGACGTACGTCCCCGACTGACCGGCGAAGGGCGAGTTGTTGACCGTGAAGTCGACCGACAGGGTCGGCTGCTCGACCGCGATTCCCCGCAGCCTCTCTCGGTGCGCAGGATCCGTAAGTGTCTGACCGATGTCGACGCCTTCGATGCCCGCCAACGCCACGATGTCCCCGGCGTGGGCCTCTTCGACATCGATCTTCTCGAGTCCGCTGAACGTGTACAGCCGGGAGACCTTGGCCTCCACTGCCTCGGCGGGGTCGTCGACCATGCCCTCGGGACCCAGCGCGAGAAGCGCGGTCCGGTCGCCGACGTGCACCGATCCGCGCTCGATGCGCCCGATCGCGATCCGTCCGACGTACGGGGAGTGATCGAGCGTGGACACCAGCATCTGGAACGGACCGTCGCGATCGACCTTCGGCGCCGGGAAGTACGACACGACGGTGTCGAACAGCGGCGACAGGTCGCCCCCGGTCGCATTGGAGTCGCGTGAAGCCCACCCGTTGCGCCCCACCGCGTAGAGGAACGGCGCGTCGAGCTGAGCGTCGGTCGCCTCCAGGTCCATGAACAGCTCGAGGACCTCGTCGTGCGCCTCGATCGGACGTGCGTCGCTGCGGTCCACCTTGTTGATGACCACGAGCGGGAGCAGGCCCAACTCGAGCGCCTTGCGCAACACGAACCGCGTCTGAGGCATCGGGCCCTCCGCGGCGTCGACCAGCAGGACGACACCGTTGACCATGCGCAGGATGCGCTCCACCTCGCCGCCGAAGTCCGAGTGGCCGGGCGTGTCGACGATGTTGATCTTCACCCCGTGCCAGTTCACCGCGGTGTTCTTGGCCAGGATGGTGATGCCCCGCTCACGCTCGAGCGGGTTCGAATCCATGGCGCGCTCCTGCACGACCTGGTTGTCGCGAAAGACGCCGGCCTGGCGGAACATATGGTCGACCAGGGTCGTCTTGCCGTGGTCGACGTGCGCGATGATCGCAATGTTACGTATCTGCATAGCCGGGGAAGATAACTACAATACGGCGGATCACCTTGGGGGGGCCCCCTGACGGGCCGTAGGGGCTACGCGCGCTGGGCCGCTAGTCGCCCAGCACGTACCCGAAGATCAGGGGGGCCACGATCGCGGCGTCGGAGTTGATGTCGAACCGCGGCGTGGTCGCGCCGAGCTTGCCCCAGGTGATCTTCTCGTTCGCCGGCGCGCCCGAATAGCCGCCGTACGACGGCCGGGCGTCGGTGATCTGACAGAAGTATCCCCAGTAGGGGACCTCGCGCTGGAGATCCTGCGTGATGCAGGGTACCGCGCAGATGGCGAAGTCGCCCGCGATGCCGCCGCCGATCTGGAAGAACCCGACCGAAGGCTTCTTCCCGTCGCCGTGGTTCTTCTCGTACCACTCGATCAGGCTCTGAAACTGCTCGGTGCCGGTCTTCACGCACTGGTGGGTCTTCACGTTCCCGAGCATCACGTTCGCGGAGAAGATGTTGCCGGTCGTGGAGTCCTCCCAGCCGGGCGAGTAGACGGGGATGCCCTTCTCCTTCGCGGCGAGCATCCACGAGTTCACCGGATCGATCTGGTAGTGCTCGACCAGGGTCTTGTCGTCGAGGACCTCGAAGAGGAACTCGGCGGGAGTCTTCCGCACCCCTGACGTGGCCGCGCGCTGCCAGCACCCCACGAGACGGGACTCCAGGTGTCGCATGACGGTCTCGGGAATACACGTGTCCGTGACGCGGTTCATCCCCCGCTCGTAGAGCGCGACCTCATCAGCCGTGGACAGCTGCTGCCACGAGCGCACGATCTCGTACTCCCTGTGCGCGAGCAGGTTGAAGACGTCCTCCTCGAGATTCGCCCCCGTGCACGAGATCGCGTGCACGTAGCCCTTGCGGATCATGCGGGCCAGGATGATGCCGAACTCGCCCGTCGACATCGCGCCCGCCATCGCGACGAGCATCTTGCCGCCCGCCGCCAGGTGCGCCTCGTAGGCCTTCGCGGCGTCGACCGTCTCACGGGCATTGAAGTGGAGATAGTGCTTCTCCATGAAGTCGCGAATCGCGCCCAAGTGCCGGACTCCTTGTCGGGTAACGGGTGGCGAAGTTGCGTGCTTCCCTGCCCCGCTCGCAACCGTCGACATAGACTGTAGGCTGAAAGCCACCCCGCGTGGGGCGGAGCCTGATCAGGGGAGGTTGGGATGACGACTCGACTCGTCCGCGCGCTGAACGGCGCATTGTTCGGGGTGGTGACCCTTTCCGCTTCGGTCGGAGCGCAGCAGTCGGGCGCGGAATTGGAGCCGGTAGCGAGCGTCGAGGGCATCACGGAGTACCGGCTCGAGAACGGGCTGCGCGTGCTCCTCTTCCCCGATCCGAGCAAGCCGCAGATCACGGTCAACATCACGTACATCGTCGGCTCGCGGCACGAAGGGTACGGCGAGACCGGAATGGCTCACCTGCTCGAGCACATGCTCTTCAAGGGAACCCCGGACCACCCCAACATTCCGCAGGAGCTCGCGGAGCATGCCGCGCAGCCGAACGGGACGACCTGGTACGACCGCACGAACTACTTCGAGATATTCCCCGCGTCCGCCGACAACCTGGAGTGGGCGCTCGACCTCGAGGCCGACCGCATGGTCAACGCGCGCATCCTCGGCGAGGATCTGGAGTCCGAGATGACGGTGGTTCGGAACGAGATGGAGAGCGGCGAGAACAGTCCCGACGGCATCCTGGGGGAGCGCGTGTTCTCGACCGCGTACCTCTGGCACAACTACGGCAACTCGACCATCGGCGCGCGCTCGGACGTGGAGAACGTGCCCATCGAGCGCCTGCAGTCGTTCTACCGGAAGTACTACCAGCCCGACAACGCGGTCCTGGTCGTGGCTGGCAACTTCGACGAGGCCTCGGCGCTCGACCTCGTGGTGGAGAAGTTCGCGGGGACCCCTCGTCCTGAGAGAGCCGGA
Source organism: Gemmatimonadota bacterium (assembly GCA_009692205.1). Lineage (GTDB taxonomy): Bacteria > Gemmatimonadota > Gemmatimonadetes > Longimicrobiales > Gaopeijiaceae > UBA2982. The sequence continues at coordinate 74,440 of SHZR01000009.1, forward strand.
TACGACATCCTCTACCCGACCTACACCGCCGAGCCCACCCAGGACGGAGAGCGCACGGTCACGCTCCGGCGCGTGGGCGACGTGCAGTACGTCACCACGTTGTATCACGCGCCGCCGGGCTCGCACCCCGACTTCGCGCCCGTCGACGTGCTCGCGTTCGTGCTCGGCGACACGCCCTCGGGCCGGCTGTACAGCTCTCTCGTGGAGACGCAACTCGCCACGCGCGCGGGAGCCCGGGCCTACCAACTCCGCGAGGAGGGTCCGCTCGTGACGACCGCCACCGTGGACGCGGACCGCGACCTCGCCGAGGTGCTCCGCGTCATGAACCAGACCGTCGAGGGCGTCCTCGAAGACCCCGTCACCGAGGAGGAGGTGCAACGCGCGCGGGCCTCGATCCTCAACGGGATCAACCAGAGGTTCAACACGTCCACGGGCATCGCGCTGGACCTGACCGAGTGGGCGGCGCGAGGCGATTGGCGGCTGTTCTTCCTCCACCGCGACCGCATCGAAGCCGTGACCGCCGACGACGTGAATCGCGTCGCGCGCGCGTACCTCAAGCCGGACAACCGCACGGTCGGCCTGTTCTACCCGACGCCGAACCCGGATCGCGCCGAGATCCCGGACGTCCCGGACGTGGCGGCCATGGTCGCAGACTATCGCGGCCGCGACGCTGTAGCCGAGGGCGAGGCGTTCGATCCGTCACCGTCCAACATCGAGTCGCGCACGATACGCTACACACTGCCGAACGGCATGGAGGTGGCGCTCCTGTCGAAGCAGACGAGAGGTGACCTCGCGATGGTGCGCCTCCGACTGGCGTTCGGCGACGAACAGTCCCTGATGGGGCGCGGCGCCGCGGCGGACCTCGCGGGTGCGATGCTCATGCGGGGCACCGCGCGCCATGATCGTCTGGCCATCCAGGACGAGCTCGATCGCATACAGTCGTCCGGCAATGTCGGGGGCAGCGCGATGATCGGCACGGGCCAGTTCCAGACGAACCGCACCAACGTTGCCGACGTGCTGAGGCTCACAGCCGAGCTCGTGCGCGAGCCGGTGTTCCCCGAGGCCGAGTTCGCCATTCTGAAGGAGCAGATGCTCGCTTCGATCGAGGAGTCGCGGACGGATCCGCAGGCGCTGGCGCAGCTGGCGCTCGCGCGCGCCACGAGCCGCTGGCCCGCCGGACACCCCAACTACCCTGAGACGTTCGAGGAGTCGATCGCGTCGATCGAGGCCCTCACCGTGGACGACGTGCGAGCGTTCTACCGCGACTTCTACGGGCCGCAGAGCGGGAACGTGGTGGTCGTCGGAGACTTCGACGAGGCCGAAGTGAGGCGCGTCATCGAGCAGTCGTTCGGAGACTGGGAGAGCCCGCACGCGTTCCGACGCGTCGCGACGCCCTTCTACGACCCGCCGGCCGGCGAGATCGTGATTGAGACTCCGGACAAGGCGAACGCCATCTTCTTCGCGCAGCAGAACCTCGAGCTGCGCGAATCCGATCCGGACTATCCCGCGCTCCTGATGGCGGGCTACATGATCGGCGGCGGCTTCCTCAATTCCAGGCTCAACTCCGCGATTCGCGAGGAGCGGGGCCTCAGCTACTCGGTCGGGGCGGATCTCTCGGGCCACCCCGTCGACCCCGTCGGCCAGTTCATCGTCTACGCCATCTACGCCCCCGAGAACGCGGACGCCGTCCAAGGAGCATTCGTCGAAGTGATGCAGGAGATCCTCCGCGACGGGTTCACCGAGGAGGAACTCCAGACCGCGAAGCAGGGATGGCTCGAGAGCCGCCAGTACGGGCGGGCGCAGGACTCGAGCCTAGCCGGTGCACTCTCGCAGGGGCTCTACTTCGACCGCACGCTCGCATTCGACCAGCAGCTCGAGGACCGGGTCCGCGCCGTCACGCTCGAGGACGTCAATCGGGTCGCGCGCGCCCGCATCGACCTCTCGAAACTGACGACCGTGAAGGCGGGCGACTTCGGGGCGAACTAGGCCGGAACTACGGAGCCGCCTGGCGTCGCCTCTTCTTGGGATTGGCGGAGGCGTCGACGTAGCCGCCCTCGACGAGGAGCTCGCGCAGCCTCTCCTCCCGCTGCGGGAGGACGGTCTTGGCGATCTCCCGAGCGAACTCGATGCGGTGCGCCACGGACACCTTGTCCAGGACCGCGATGGGCGCCCCGTACCTGAGCAGAATGCGCTTGGCGTCGATGGCTACCAGGTCAGTCGAGGTAGCCTCGATCTTCGGCTTAGGATGCGCGGGCACGGCGAACGATAACGGAACCGGGAGGGACCGATCTAGGGTTGCCGAGGACGGTCAGTTCATCAAACCGGGCTTGTCTTCCCGACCCACCACGTCCCGCCCCGTCGCCGGAAGCACGAGCGGCCCGCTCAAGTGGAAGCGCGGAACTTCCACCCGGAACCGACTCCCGTCGGGCCGCGCGAACGTGTAGTAGCCTTCCATGTAGCCCGCCGGCGAGCGCAGCACGCAGAAGCTGCTGTACTCGTGCGAATCGCCAGGCCCGAGTAGAGGCTGCTGCCCGATCACTCCGTCGCCGTCGACCAGCGAGTCACCGGCCGCGGAGTCGTGAATACGCCAGTGCCGGAAGAGGAGCCGAGCCGGCTCCAGGCCCTCATTGGCCAGGCCGACCTGATAGGAGAACACGAACGTGCCCACCGCCGGATCCGATTCGGCCAGGGAGAAACGCGGCCGAACCCAGACCCTGATCCCTTCCGTCGCCTTTTCGTAGCGCATGGCCCGTCATACACGGGCCGTTCCCGAAGGGTCGCGGGGTCCCCGCCACGCTCGATAGCGCTGCGGCCCGGGCTGGACGCCGTCCTAGCTGACGTTGATGACCACCGTGTGGGTGGTCCCGACGCTGAAGACGATGCTGCCGCCCAGGAGCTCCATGATCCCGTTGGAGAGCCGGTCGTCGGACGCGGTGACCGAGGCGCCAATGAGCTGCTAAGCGTTGGGGTCGCCGGGCAGGCCGAGAGGAAGGGCCATGCGCTCGAAGTCGAGCTCGTAGCCGGTGCCCACGAACGAGAAGCCGTCGGGTAGGAAGCCCACCAACTCGGGGGGCACCACGCCCGAAGCAACCTCCGCCGGCCAGGCATTCTGGTCGGCGTTGTAGCTGACGGTCGCGACGCGGACCACCTCGAGGTCGGCCGCCACGGTGGTGGCGCGGGCCCGAAACGTCATGTTGCGCATGTTCGGGATCGCGAGTCCCGCCAGGATGCCGACGATCGAGACCGTCACGAGGAGCTCGACGAGGGTGAACCCGTCACGCCCGAGCCCACGCTCCGACGATCTGCTTGCCATTCGCCTCATGCTCCTCACCCTGAGATCCCGAGATTGACGACTTCCCTCAAGCCCCAATCACGCAACGACTCCACCGTCGAATTGAACACCACGTCCCGGTCGCCGAGGGTCGCAGCGAGCACGTACCCTCCTCCCTGGAGAGTGTAGTCGATCCCCGTCACTGTGACCCCAGCCTCGGCGAGCGTCTGTGGGAGCCGCCCCTCGGTGCTGCGGTAGTTCTCGATCTTCGTGCCATACAAGACAATCGCCGCGCGGACGTTCTGCATCTGGTCCTCCGGAGCCTGCGCCGCGATCGGGTTCACCACCACCCAGGCAGGCGGGGCCACGATGAGGAACCCGGCGAGAACGCTCAGCGTGAGTCCCAGCGGTAGCATCCAGATCGGCTGCGGCTTGGCGGCGGTCTTCTTCTTTGCCGCTACGTCCCGCTCCGCCGCGTGCTTGAGCACGGCGGACAGAACGTCCGCCATCTCCTGTCCGGTCGAGGCCTCCTTGGCGTGGAAAGGCTTGATCTGATCCTTGTCCACGGGGCGATCTTGAGAGGGACCTTCGGTCACCGGAAGGAGTTCCTTGGCTTACAGGCGCCCAGATGTCGGACCGTCATGATATTCACGCCAGACTGCGGAAGATAGGGCACCAGGGAGGGGCACCACACGTCCCTCGGGTCGACGGCGCCGTGGCTCGCAGGTAGGTTCGGTCGATGAGCGGTGGCACCCTGTCCAGGTCCGTCGAGGACTACCTCAAGGTCATCTACGGCCTGTGCGAGTCGGGAGACCCGGCTTCCACCACCGCGATCGCGGAAACGCTGGACATACAGCCGGCCTCCGTCACCGGAATGGTCAAGCGCCTGGCAGAGTCGGGGCTGGTCGAGCACGTGCCCTACCGCGGTGTCCGCCTCACCAAGCGGGGCTCCCGGGAAGCCCTGCGCGTGCTGCGTCGCCACCGGATCCTGGAGACGTATCTGTGCGAGCGGCTCGGATACACCTGGGACGACGTCCACGGGGAGGCGGAGCGGCTCGAGCACGCCGCCTCGGACGATCTCATCGAGAAGATGGCCGCGGCGCTCGAATTTCCGCGCCACGATCCCCACGGCGCGCCGATTCCGACGGTGTCTGGCGACATCGAGAGCCTCGGCGCCTCCACGCTGGCCGACGCGACGCCCGGGGCGCGCGTGCGGATTCGCGCGGTCCGTGACGAGGACTCGGCGCATCTGCGCTCCATCGCCGCCGAGGGACTGGTGCCGGGGGTACGCGTGCGCGTCGCCGAAGCGCAGCGCGTGGCGGGCGCCGTGGAGATCAGCCTGGGAGCCGACGAAGCGGAGTCGCGCGCCGTCGAAGGCTCCCTCGCGCGACAGATCTACGTCGTGCCGGACGAAGGCTGACGAGTCCCGAAAAGCCTAGGGGATCGGACAGTCGGGCGGGCCGCCGGGCGTCGCGGAACTGATCACCGCGAACTCGCGCACCACCGCCGCGCCGAACACGCCTGTGCCGTCGCCCCGCACGCTCGCGACGCGGACCTGGCCCGAAGGATTGAAGTTCCCTCCCCGCACCCAGTTCGTGTAGTTCCGGTCGACCGCGGTCACCGAGACCAATGCGTCCGTGCCGTCCGGAAGCCCTTGCTGCAGCCGGACCGCCAAGTCCTGATCGAGGTCGAAGCGATCGAAGACCCCGAACTCGCTCGGGAACATCACCGTGGTGTCTGCCGCCGAGATCGAGAGACCGAGTAGGTAGAGCGGGTCGTCCTCGACGGCGATGCCCTCGGGCGCCAGCGCCGCGCGCAGCCCGGAAATCAATGTCTCGTTCACATACGCCCACGCGCCGTCCGAGCGCGACCACAAGAGCGGGAGCAGCGATTCCGGCACCAGCCGGCACGACACGGAGATCCCGTCGAGCTGGAAGTCGCCGGGGATAAGGCTGGCGGCGAGCAAAGTACGCCCGTCGGCGAGGCCGACGGACAATTCGAGCGCGTCTCCGGGGGCCAGGCCCGCCGCCTGACCACCATCCACGAAGCAGCTACCCGATGCGCCGACCGGCACGGAGTCGACGCACTCGGTGATGAGATCGAGCGCGAGGTCGATCGTGAACCCGTCGGCCCGCGTGATGCGCACGAGCGCTTCGTCGAACGTCTCCCCGTCCGGCGTCCCGCCCGCCGCGGTCCCGTGCAGGAGCGCACGCACACGGTGCTCGGCGGGCGCGTCGCCGAGCGTCACGTACACCTCCGCAACGACGATGTCGACGAAGTCGATCACGGTGAGCTCCTCGAGCTCGCAGGCGGACGCCGCCAGCGCGAAAAGCAGCCAGGCGTATCGTACGCACGGCCGCATCAGAACGTCACCTCGAGCCCGAAGGTGGGGAGCACCGGAAACATCGACACGCCCGAGCGCACGGGTGGCGTCTGCTCGTACTCGAAGAAGTAGAAGAGCGGGTTCCGGCGGTTGTAGACGTTGAGGACATTCACGTAGGGCGTGAGCGTGCCCCACCCCTTCGTGAACGTCTTACGCGCGCTGACGTCCAGGCGGTGGTATGTCGGAAAGCGCGAGCTGTTACGCGGCTCCAGTACCACCCCGTACTCGCCGACGAAGCCGGAGCCGTCCGCCGATCCGCTCCACTCCAGGCTTCCGCCTCCCACGAAGCGCGGTGAGTAGTAGGCGTAGGAACCGATGGCGCGCGTGTAGGGAATCCCGCTGCCGAAATTCCAGCGCAGCCCCCCCTCCCACCCCCACGGAGCCGGGTAGCTAAGGACGATATCCAGGTCGAGCCGCCGATCGAATACTGGCGAGTACGTGATCTCGGGCTGCGGGCGCAGGGGCGAGAGTGGGTCGGGGAACGTGCGCTCGGCCTGGAGCACCGAGGCGGCCGCCCATCCGGTCACGGCCCCGGTCTCTTTCCGCAGAAAGAAGTCGATCCCGTAGGAGAGCCCCTCTCCGCTCAGGTTCTCGTCGAGGGGGTCGGTCGGGTCGTCGGCCGGGTTGAAGGTCACGACGCCATCGAAGGTGCGTGCGTATGCCTCGACCGACCAGAACCAGTCGATGTCGCGGTAGCCTTCCACACCCACTTGGATCTGGTTCGAGACCACGTGGGGGGCGGTCTCGCCCGCGAGCAACCAGATGTCCAGCCCGAGCGGGAGTTCCTCGTCCCGGAGCGAGTGCACGAACTGGGTGTAACGGCCCGCAGCGAGCTTCACCGCGGCGTCGCCCCCGGCGAAGAAGCGCTTCACGGCGAGACGAGGCGCGAGTTCCGCCGCCCCCTCGCCCGGGTCCGGGGCCCATGAGTCGAAGCGAAGGCCGGCTTCTACGAGCCAAGCCGATGGCACCGACCAGCGCGCCTGCGCGTACGTCCCGAGCTGCAGGCCTTTTCCTCGTCCGCTGCCGAACTCGGTGCCGCCCGTGGCGAACAGGTTGCGGTACGACATGCGCTCAGCGCTCGTTCCGACCTGCAGCGCGAAACGCGGCGAGAGAGGAAGATCGAGGTCCGCGCGCACCTGAGCCTGCTCGATGCCGCTCAGGAACTCCGTGTCCGCGAAGTCCGGAAACGACAGCCCTGTCCCGTAACGGCTGTAGTTCGCGCGCAGATCGAGCGAGCCCCCGCCGGCACGCGGCCGGGTCCAACGCACGCCCACGAGGTCGTTCCCCCAGTCCCAGTCGATCCGGAGCGGGAAACTCTCCGCGTCGAAGCGGGTCAGGTCGAGTACGTCCTTGCCCGTGTAGGCGGTGATCAAGAGGCGATCGCCGGAATGGCCCAGGCTCTCCACGACGGCCTGGAAGTCCGTCAGGTGGTAGGGGAACTCGAAGGCGGGCTTGAGGAGCACGTCGAAATAGGAACGGCGCGCCGACACCCGGTAGCGGACGCTCGAGCGTCCGAGTGCGTCCGCCACGGACACGGGGAGGCGACCACCCACGGCGACGCGCGTCGCGAGCAGCGAGACCCCGGCAGCCACGTTGAAGGGCCCCTCCCCGGGATCGGATTCGATATCAAGGACCGAGGAGACGCGTCCGCCGTGCTCCGCGGGAAAGCCTCCCGACTGGAGCTCGACGCGGTCGACCATGTCGGCGTTGAAGACGGAGAACAGTCCTCCGAGATGGAACGGACTGAACACGGGCACGCCGTCGAGGAGGATGAGGTTCTGGTCCTGTGACCCTCCCCGCACGTGGAAGGCCGCCGAGAAGTCCGAGGTCGACACGACTCCGGGCAGGACTTCGATGGCGCGTATGGGATCCGCCTCGGCCACGCCGGGGAGCGAGCGCAGTTGGACGAGGTCGATCTCTCGCACGGTCGGGCCGCCGAGTTCCTCGAAGCGCGCGCGCTCACGACTGGCCGCGGCTTCCACCGAGATCCCCGGCAGCGCGATGGCGCTCCGCTCGATCTCGAGCGCGACCTCCAGGGTCTCGCCGGATCCCAGCGTCACTTCCCAGGCGTAGTCCGTGTAGCCTAGGCCCGTCACGCGGAGGCTCAGCGCCCCCGCGGGGAGACGCGCCACTCGGAACGCCCCCAAGCGGTCCGTGTCCGCGCCGCCGAGCACGACGCTATCACGCGCGACCGTGACGATGGCGCCGAACACGGCCCGGCCCTCATCGTCCCGGACCATCCCCTGGATCGCGGCGTCCTGCGCCCACCCCGGAGTGGATCCGAAGGCAAACAGGACGAGCGCGATCATCGCCTGACGCATCAACATGCGCGGAAATGTAGCCGCACCCAGGGCACCACTCTATTATCGAGTATGGCCTCACCTCCGGAGTTGCTGGCGCGCGTCCCCATCTTCGAGGAGCTCGCTCCTCAGGAGATCGCATGGATCGCCGAAGCCACCCACACGCGGACCTTCGCCGAGGGCGAGCACCTCTTCGAGATCGGGGAGCCCGGCCGCTCTCTCTACGTCCTCACAGCGGGCACGGTGCAGGTGCTCCACCCGAATCGCGCCGCAAACTTCCAGCTCGCGCGTGTCGGCCCGGGCGAGTTCATCGACGAGATGGCGCTCCTGGACGACTCACCGCGCAGCGCCACGGCGAGAGCCATCTGCGACGTCGAGGCGCTCGTCCTCGACAAGACGGACTTCCACAAGCTCGTGCGCGCCCATCCTGACGTTGGGCTCCGTCTGCTCAGTGTGATGTCGCGGCGCCTGCGGAAGGCCGACGAGCAGATCAGCGGCCTGAACAGCAAGGCGGTGAGGGATCCGCTCTCGGGATTGCACAATCGGCTCTCGTTCGAAGAGCGCCTGGAGGAAGAGACCGCGCGCGCCGCTACGGAGGCTCGTTCTCGCTGATCCTCGTCGACCTCGGCGACATGAAGACGATCAACGCCCAGCACCGCCAGGTGATCGGAGACCAGATCCTGGCCTGGGTCGGCCGCCTGCTCAACGAGCACACCCGGGCCTCCGACGTGGCGTTCCACTACGAGGAGGACGTGTTCACGATCCTCTGCCCCTGGACCTCGTCCGACGTCGCCAACAAGGTCGCCGGCAGACTGGTCACGCTCGTGGCGGAAGCGAAGCCACCCGTGGAGGCGGACATCGCGGTGACCCTCGCGGCGGGGACGGCCACGTGCCCGGATCACGCGAGAGAGGGCCAAGCGCTGTACCATCAGGCTCAGCGCGCGCTCCTCGCCATGCGCGCCAGTGGGCGCTAGCCGAGCCTAGTCGAACCAGCGCGTAAGCCGGTCGAGCGCGCCGAGGAGGTCTGGCTCGAGGTCGAGCACCGGCCGGAGTGGATCCTCACCGAGTCGCCGCATGCGCCGCGGGACGCTCGCGATCGTGTGGTCCGCGATACGGAGACGCTTGTTCACCTCTCGCCACTGCAGAGGTGCGGAGACCGTGGCGCCCGCGAGAGGGCGCACCGTGAAAGGCGCGGCCAATAGGCGGCCGTGTCCGTTCTGCACGAAGTCGATGTACACCTTGCCGTCACGTCGGTCCGGGCTGCGCGTAAGCGTCGCCGTGAGCGGGAGCTTGGCGACGACCACACGGGCGAGCAGCTGGGCGAGCGTGCGCGACTGGTCGTAGGTGAGCTGCCTGCCGAGCGGCACCAACACGTGGATGCCCGAGGAGCCGCTGGTCTTGGCGAACGACGGCAGCGAGATCTCCTCGCAGATCTCGTGCAACTGGCGCGCGATGTCCACGACGTTCTCGAATGGCGCCTCCTTGGGGTCGAGATCCAGGATGCACCAGTCGGGGAGCGCGAGCGTCTCGATCCGGCTGGACCAGATGTGCAGCGGGATGGTGCCCAGGTTGATCACATAGAGGAGCGACTCCAGATCCTCCGCGACGAAATACGACAGCTCGCGCTCCGAGCCTTCGCTCCACAGCGTCACGCGGCGGAACCAGTCGGGCGCGTACGGGGGCGCGTCTTTCTGGAAGAACGACTTTCCCTCGATCCCGTCCGGGTAGCGGGTCATCACCAGGGGCCGGTCTTGGAGATACGGGAGCATCCGCTCGGCCACCTGGCGGTGGTACTCGATCAGGTCGCCCTTCGTGTAGCCCTCCGCGGGCCAGAAGACCTTGTCGAGGTTGGTGAACGGGACGGTTCGCTCCTCGACGACCGCGACCGGGATCGGCTCCTCCACGGCCGCGGCGGCGGCATCCGCGGCAGTCTCGTCGACGCGACACTCGCTCGCGGCCTTGTCGCTGCGGAATCGGTTGAAGGACGGATGGCGCGCGAGCCCCTGCTCGGTGAGCTCCTTGTACTCCACCTCGGCCACGAGCTCGGGGCGAACCCAGTGGTGGGTCTTCCCCTTCGGGACGGGGCCGCGGTCGCAGGCGCGAGAGGATCTCGTCGAGCGCAGAGTCCGTGAACCCCGTCCCGACGCTGCCCGCATACACCAGGTCCTCCCCCGCATAGCGCGCGATGTGCAGCGCGCCGAACCCGCCGCGTGAGCCTTTCGGCTCCGTCCACCCCACGACCACGAAGTCCTCGACGCGGACCGTCCGGATCTTGAGCCAGCTCTTGGAGCGCCCGCCCCGATAGGGCGAGTCCGCCTTCTTCGCCACGATCCCCTCGAAGCCCATGCGCTCGACCTGCTCGTACATCGCCTCGCCCTGCTCGGCGATGTGGTCCGCGTAGCGGATGGGGCCCACCGACGGCAGCACGTCGCGCAGGATCTCTTTCCGCTCCAGCAGCGGAAGCGCCCTCAGGTCGAACCCCTCCAGCGCGAGGATATCGAACGCATGATAGATCGCCAGGAGCTCGACACTCGCCTTGAGCGCGTCGTCCCGGTTGAGGATGCGGCCGCGCCCCTGCAGGCGTCCGGACGAGGGTAATCCCTCCGCATCCACCACGACCACCTCGCCGTCGAGCACGAGCCCCTCGTAGGGCAGCCCGCGCACGGCGCGCGCGATCTCTGGGAACGTCGCGGTGAGATCGTGCCCGGCACGGGAGCCGAGGTAGGCCTCGCGTCCCGCGCGCTCGGCGAGCAGCCGGTAGCCATCGTACTTGAGCTCGAACACCCACCCCTTCTTCGTGAACGGCCGCTCCTCCGCGGACGCGAGCATGAGCGTCACTTCCTTGGCGCCGAGCGCACGCCGCTTCGCGCCATCGGCTTCCAGCCGCCCGGCCATCGCCTCGGCAAGTTCGTCTGCGTGCGCGAACTCCTCGACGGTGAGGCCCGAGTAGATCGAGTCGTCGGGATAGTCCTCCGTGGACCGGTCCGGGTCCATATAGGCGTCCCGCTCTTTGATGAAGAGCCATGACTTCTCGGCCTGCCTCGTCTTCACCAGGGTCCACTTCCCGAGCAGTTTGTGACCCCTCAGCTCGAACAGGAGCTTCCCCTTCTCGAGCCCGGTGTGCGGGTCCTCGAGCGGCACCCACACGCCGCGATCCCAGACGATCATGGACCCCGCACCGTATTCGCCTTCGGGGATGATCCCCTCGAACTCCGCGTACTCGAGCGGATGGTCCTCCGTCTGCATATGGCAGCGCGCTCGATCGGCACGTCGACCATCGCCTTCGGGCTGGTCTCCCTCCCCGTCAAGATTTACTCCACGGGCGAGTCGGGGGCGAAGGTCTCCTTCAACATGATCTGGAAGGAGTGCGGCGTCCGCGTGCGCCAGCAGTACGTCGACCCCGCCGACGGGGCCGTGGTGCCCAAGGACGAGATCGTGAAGGGGTACGAGTTCGCCAAGGACCAGTACGTTCTCTTCACCAAGGAAGAACTCGAGGTCGTCGAGGCGCCGAAGTCCGACGAAATCGAGATCGTGAGCTTCGTCCCCGCCGACTCGGTCGAGCGCATCTACTTCAACAAGGCCTACTACCTCGGACCGGACAAGTGCGGCGCCCGCGCCTACCGGCTGCTCGCTGCCGCGCTCCGCCAGACGAACCGCGTCGCGATCGCGAAGCACGCCACGCGCGGCAAGCAGTACATCGTCATGGTCCGGCCGCACGCGGAAGGACTGCTACTCGAGCAGCTCTACTACGCGGACGAGATCCGCTCGTTCGAAGAAGTGCCGCTCGAAGAAGGTGAAGTGAACTCCGCCGAGCTCGCGCTCGCGATCCAGCTCATCGACCAAGCCGCTTCGAGCGCGTTCGACCCGAAGTAGTTCCACGACGAGGTGCGCGAGAAGACCCTCGAGCTGATCGAGAAGAAGATCGCGGGCCAGGAGATCACCGCCGCGCCCGCCGAGGAGTCCAAGACCAAGATCATCGACCTCATGGCAGCCCTGAAGGCGTCCATCGAGGGCGACGAGTCGCGCAAGCCCGCTGCCCGAGCCGGTAAGAAGGGGATCAGTGTCGAAGAGCCCGAAGCCAAGAACAAGCCCGCGCGCCGCAGAGCGGGCTGAGTCTCCCCCGGTCGCCGCGGGAGCGAGCCGGTCGACGATCCGTAAGGTCGGCCGGGCCTGGAGCCCCCGCACCCCCGAGATCCTGGGCCCGTGGCAGCCCGGCTCCGGCCAGCTCGAGCTGGCACTCGCGGCACCTCACAAGGCCTTCGGGTCGCCCGACCCCGGCTCGACGCTGGGCGCCGAGGCCGGTCCCCAGTCGGCAGACGACTGGTACAATGCGGCGCTCGACCTCGAGGGCAGCGAGCCCGAGCGGGCGACGGCGGCATACCGCAGCGCTCTCGCCGTCGAGCCCGGGCACGCCGAGGCGCACCTGAACCTGGGACGCTTACTGCACGAAAGCGGCGAGCTCGACGAGGCGGAGGCCCACTACCGCGCCGCCGCGGCCGCGGACCTCGAGAGAGCGCCGGCGTTCTTCAACCTGGGCGTCGTGCTCGAGGACCAAGGACGACACATCGATGCGCTCGTCGCGTACCGCGAGGCGGTCCGACTCGACGAGCGTCTCGCTCCGGCTCACTTCAACCTCTCCAGGCTGCACGAGGCCCGCGGCGACAAGGCTGAGGCGCTCGCTCACCTCGCAGCTTACAGGCGTCTGCTCACCGCACCCCACCTGCCCACTTCTTGATCTGGGGCGCGAGCGCGAGGGCTCCGAGGCCCACTGCTCCCGTGATCATCGCCACCGTACGGAACAGGTCGCTCGGCGCCATCGTCTCGAGCTGACCGGAGACGAGGCCCGCGAACAGATTTCCGAGCGCGGCGCCCACGAACCAGATCCCCATCATCTGACCGACGCGCCGCTGTGGTGAGAGCTTCGTGATGGCCGAGAGGCCGATCGGCGAGAGGCATAGCTCACCGACCGTGTGCAGGAAGTAGGTCACCACGAGCCACGACGGCGAGACGAGGCTGTCGGAGGTCGCGTTGGCGGCCCCCCACGCGAGCACGAAGAAGCCGGCCGCGAGGCCGATGAGCCCGAGGCCCGCCTTCATGGGGATGGACGGGTTCGCGTTGCGGCGCTCGAGCCAGACCCAGATCGCTCCGAAGATGGGCGCGCCGATGATGATCATGAGCGCGTTCACTGACTGGAGATACGACGCCGGCATCTCCCAGCCGAGGATCATCCGGTCGGTGAGGTCGCGCGCAAACAGGTTGAGCGACGTGCCGGCCTGCTCGAAGCCCGACCAGAAGACCGCGACCAGCAGGAAGAGCCAGAAGATCACGGCCATCCGCTTGTTCTCTTCCGCGGTATGGCCACCGACCGTCCAGATGTACGCGAAGTACAGCGCGACAATGATCAGGACGCTATAACCCATCACCGTGGCGACCTGCGCGAGCGAGAACGGTAGGACGCCGGTGGATACCAGGTACCCGAAGGAGACCACCGCGGCGATCAGGGCAAAGAACCCCCCGAAGAACTTCCTCGAAGTGGCGGCGAGTTGGTCGGGCGTTTGGGTCGTCTTCAGGAGTCCCGCGTCGCCCAGGCGATCCGCCCCGAGTCTGTATTGGATCAAGCCCATGACCATGCCGACGCCGGCCGCGCCGAAGCCCCAGTGCCAGCTGTTCTGCTCGCCGAGGAAGCCGGTCACGAGCGGCCCAAAGAAGGCACCCAGGTTGATCCCCATATAGAAGATCGAGAACCCGGCGTCCCGCCGAGCACCCCCCTCCGGGTAGAGGGAGCCCACCATCGTGCTCACGTTCGGCTTGAGCAGGCCCGTGCCGCAGATGATGAAGGACATCCCGAGGAAGAACGTGAACGTGCTCGGGATCGCCATCGTGAAGTGGCCCGCGGCGATGATCCAGCCGCCGACCCACACGGCCTTCCGCTGGCCCCACAAGTTATCCGCTATCCATCCGCCGGGCAGAGCGAGAATGTACACGAGGCTCGTGTACAGACCGTAGATCGCTCCCGCGGTCGACACGTCGAGCCCGAGCCCAGGGTTGCCCTCCACCGTGGCCGCAGTCATGAAGAGCACGAGGAGCGCGCGCATCCCGTAGTACGAGAAGCGCTCCCACATCTCCGTGAAGAAGAGTGTGGAGAGGCCGCGGGGATGGGTCGACGCGGTCGCGCTCGTCGTCATGAGATCACTCTCCGCTGGACTGCCAGGATGACTGGAGCTGCGCGAGCCGCTCCGGCGAGCCCGTGAACAGGCCCGTCGGGTACGTCCGGTACCGAGCCATGTCCCGGTAGATCATGTCGGCCTGATACAGGTTCACGCCGAGACCGGCCAGGTACTGGAGGCGCAGGTTGCGGTCTCGGTTGATCTGGGCGTCCGCAATCCACGGGTCGACCTCTGGCTTCTTGGCTGCGAACGTAGCCATCAGCTGAGCCGCGGAACTGAAGCCGACCTCCGCCAGCGATTCCCTGACCTGGAAGTACTCCGCCGAGTTGAGCTTGGCGTCGATGAGGTCCAGGTCGATTGGGGTCGGGCTGTTCTGCGCGAGCATCACGACGTCGTAGCCCTGCCCGTAGGCCAGGTTGGCGAAGACCATGCCCTGCGGGAACACCTCGAGGAACGTGGCGACCTCGCTCTTCACGGCCTCCAGATTGCTCTCGTAGAGCTGCACGAACACGGTGACCACGCCGCCGGGGTTCAGGTGCTCCCGGGCCTCTCGCCAGAACTCGACCGTGTAGAGCGTCGCCGCGCCCTTCACCCACGGGTCGAACGGATCGGACGTGATCGCGTCGAACATCTTGTCCGTGGTGAGGAGGTAGTGGCGTGCGTCGTCGATGACGACGGTCGTCTTCGGGTTGTCCACCACGTTGAAGTTGTGCATGCCGAACTCGCGCGAGACGACCTCCGGCACGAGCGGCTCGATCTCCACGATCGTGAGGTCCACGACCCCTGGGTCGATGCTCACCGCACCCGCGGTCACGCCCGCGCCGCAGCCGATCACCATCACCGACTTGGCGTCCGTCGGCACGAGCGTGGTCAGGTGGCCGAGCATGCGCTGGAGGCGCATGTCTTGCGGCTCGCTCGAAGCCTGCACCTTGCCCGCGTTGTGGTAATTGCGATCGCCGTTATCGAGTTCCGACACCGCCATGGACGAGTTCATGCCCTCGCCCACGTAGAGGAAGTTGAGGTAGTCGGCGTTGAGGTAGGTCGGCGCGTACCGACCGTACCCGACGAGCAGCGGCGGCACGGTTGGAATGCTTCTGCCGAGCACGAACGCCGTCACGAGCACCACGGCGCCGCGCACCAACCCGCGCGGTGCGAGGCGCACGCGACCCCGTTCCGGATCCACTACCAGCGCCAGCATGAGCAGCGCGGAAAGCGCCGCGAATGCGATCATGACGCGCTGCGTGGCCTGCGTTCCGACCCAGGCGATCATGACGAGCGAGGCGAGTAGCGCGCCGAAGATCGCGCCCACTGTATTGGCGGCGTATACCCTGCCGACGAGCTGGCCGGAGTCCTGCCCCTTCACCGCGACCGCGGCTAGCGCCAGCGGGAAACTCGCCCCCCACAGCGCCGCGGCCGGCAGAGCAGTCAGCACCGCCCGGAAGAAGTCGAACTGAAAGTTGAACCACGGCGTCGCGATCGATGGATTGACGGGCCAGTTCGGCAGAGCGCGTAGCAGCACGTAGCCTGCCCACGCGATGCCGGCCACGACGAGCAACTGTGCCCAGCCGAGCGCCCGCCGCGGATCGCGCACGCTGCGCGCCATCACCGAGCCGACGCCGCTTCCGAGGCCGATGCCGAAGAGGAACGACGCCAGA
Organism: Gemmatimonadota bacterium; assembly: GCA_009692205.1. Classification (GTDB taxonomy): domain Bacteria; phylum Gemmatimonadota; class Gemmatimonadetes; order Longimicrobiales; family Gaopeijiaceae; genus UBA2982. The sequence goes on from SHZR01000009.1 coordinate 90,216, forward strand.
ATGAGGGAGAACGTGTAGGTCGTGCCGCCGAAGTTGAGCGCCATCAGACGGACCCACACGACCTCGGCGCCGAGAGCGGTCGCGCCCGAGATGGCGATGGAGAAGAGCACAAGGCTCGCGCCGGGCGCCATCCGGACCGGCTCGGTCGCGGCCGAGGTGTCGGTGCGCGTGTACGGCGTGTAGCGCGCGAGCGCGAGGCCGGTCACGGCGACCACCACGTTCAGCCCGACCGCCGCGTACGTCGCGATCGCCACGTCGTACAGCCGGAGCAGGTAGAAGCCGGCGAGCAGACACCCGACCACCGCACCGAACGTGTTGCCGCCGTAGAAGAGCCCGAGCCACGACACGCCCTTGGGCGTCGCCTCCACCCAGCGCGCGATCGCCGGGAGCGTCGCACCCATCATGATCGTGGGCGGCAGCAGGAAGAGCGCGCTGAAGATCGCGCGCACCACGATGCCGGACATTCCCGGCCCGCCGAATGACGTATAGAGGCCACCCACCCAGGGCAGCAGCCAGAGCACGAGCAGGCCGAACGCGCCGATGCCCAGCTCGAGCAGTGCATAGACACGCAGGGGATGCTGGCTGGCGGAGACCACGCGGGAGAGCGCGATGCTCCCGATGCACATCCCGCCCATGAAGGTCGCGAGCAGCACGCCGAGCGATATCGCCGACGAGCCCACGATGAGCGAGAGGAGCTGGAACCAGACGATCTCGTAGATCAGCGCGGCGCATCCGCTCCCGACGAAGAGGAGCACGAGCAGGGGGAGGAAGCGGTCCGCGGGCGATACGGTCGCCGGGCTCGTAGTGAGTTCGGCCGTAGTTACTTCGGAAGTCATGGTCACCGTGAACGGGGGAGGGTCGCCGGCGAGGCGTGCGGCCGGTTCCCGTGGAGCGGAATGAGAGTGTGGACTTCGGCCCGACACTTCCCTTCAATTGAGCGTTGACCCGTCTGTTACGCGAGAGGCCCCGATGGCTGGCATCGTCGAGTACCTGCTGGCGAACCCGATCTACCTGGCCCCCATCCTTCTGATGGTGGCCATGATGGTGTTCGCGGTGCTGAAGAAGCTCCTCAAGCTGGCGGTGATCCTGGCGATCGCCGCGGGGCTCTACCTGCTGCTCGTGGAGTACTTCGGCGGCGGGCTCTGAGCGGGCGCGCCGACTCGCCTCAGAAGGGCAGTATCCGCGTGATCATGATCGACGTTCGCTCCCGCCGCCCCGGATGTCACCGGCAATGACGCACGACGAGTACCTCGCGCGCGACGCGACAGGACTCGCGGAGATGGTGCGCGAGGGCGACGTCACGCCGGTGGAGCTGCTCGAGATCGCGCTGACGCGCGTCGCGAAGCTGAACCCCACGCTGAACGCGGTCGTGCGGCCGATGGAGGACGACGCCCGCCGCGATGCCGCGCGTCCGCCCTCGGGGCTCTTCGCGGGCGTCCCCTTCTTGGCCA
>SHZR01000060.1 GCA_009692205.1 Gemmatimonadota bacterium
CTCGACGTCGAGACCGGCCACTTCGAGACGAAGGAGCTCGTCGCGGTGACGGACTGCGGCACGGTCATCCACCCTCGCAGCCTCGGCGCACAGTGCTTCGGCGGCGCAATCCAGGGCATGGGCATGGCGGCGTCGCAGCGCTGGGTCTTCGATCCCCAGTACGGGGTGCCGTTCGCGAACAGGCTCTACACCGCGCGGCCGCCGTCCATGATGGACATTCCGACCAGCATGCGATGGGACGCGGTGAACATCCCTGACCCCACGACGCCGATCGGCGCCAAGGGTATCGGCGAGCCGTCGGTGGGCGCCGGGTCTGCGGTGTTGACCACCGCCGTCGCGGACGCCATGGGCGGGCGGTGCCTGTGCAGGACCCCGCTCACACCGGACATCATTCTGGCGGAGCTCGAGGGACGTCCACTTCCGTTTGGTCGACTCGACCAGCACGTCGGCTAGGGAGACACATACATGGCCAACATGAAAGACATGATCGCGGCGTTCGATCTCGTTCAGCCGACGTCGATCGAGGATGCAGTCGATATCCTCAAGGACAACGGGGAAGAGGCTTGGGTCCTCGCCGGCGGGCTCGACACCTTCGACTGGCTCAAGGATCGCATCAAGCGTCCCCGGATCGTGGTCGACTTGGGCGCGATCGAGGAGATCAAGGGGATCCGGGACGAGGCGGGCGGTCTCGAGATCGGCGCCATGACCACGCTGACCGAGGTCGCGAACCATCAGCGCGTGCGCGCCGAGTACTCGCTGCTTGCGAACGCCGCCGAGCACGTGGCGACGCCGCAGATCAGAAACCAGGGAACCCTGGGCGGAAACGTGTCGCAGGACACGCGGTGCTGGTACTACCGCAGCGGATGGCCCTGCTACCGTGCCGGCGGAAACGTCTGCTACGCGTCCGCGCCGCTCGCGATGAACCGCGAGCATTGCATCCTGGGCCGGAGCCGTTGCGTGGCGGTGAATCCGTCCGACACGGCACCCGCGCTCATCGCGCTCGACGCGAAGATGGTCGTGCAGAGCCCACGTCGTCGGCTGTACGACGCCGAGGACTACTTCATCGGGCCCTCTGTCGACATCATGCGCATGACGGTGCTCGAGCCGGGTGATCTGCTCACGCAGATCCACATTCCCGCGGTGTGGGCCAACTCGAGCTTCTACTTCGAGAAAATTAGGGACCGCGGTTCGTGGGACTTCCAACTCGTGAGCGTGGCGGCGGCGTTCCGGATGTCCGGAGGCACGATCGAGGAAGCCCGCATCGCCGTGAACGGCGTGGCTCCCTACCCAGTCCGACTCGACGCTGTCGAGAGGCTGGTGCAGGGGACCTCGGCTGACGAAGCGACACAGAATGCGGCGGGCGACCTGGCCATCCAAGGCTCGCGAGCTCTCCGTCACAACGACTACAAGATCCCGATGATGCGTAACCTGGTCCGTAGGGCCGTGAGGAGTGTGGCCGCGTGATCGAGCTGTGGCGTAGAACACAGAACCCCTGGGGTCAGGACATCCTGATCGGGGTATCGTGGGACCTTATGTGGGCGGCGGTCGTGTTGGCGGCCGTCTTCTTGGTGGGTCACGCGGTCTGGTATCGCATGCGGGCGGGGGCGACCCACGCCGCCCCGGCAGCAGGACCCGCTCCCGCCGGAATCCCCGAGCGTGTTCAGCGACATTCGCTCGCGGCGCGCATCTTCCACTGGGCGATGTCGGCTTCGATGCTGACGCTGCTCGTTACCGCGTTCGTGCCCGTGATAGGTCTCGAGATCCCAGCGTGGGTTACGATCCACTGGATCGCGGGCGTCGCCCTGATCGCCACGATCCTGTATCACATCGTGCACGCGATCGGCTGGCAGGATTTCTGGTCCATGATGAACTTCGGACCGAGCTTCTTCCGCGATCTGTTCGCGCAAGGGCGGCACCTCCTGTCGCCGAGCGCACCGGAGCCGAAGGGCGGCAAGTATCCGATCGACCACCGGCTCTACCACCACGCGGTGGTGCTGTTCTCGCTCGGGGCCGCGGTGACGGGTGTGATCATGATGATGCGGATCGACACGCCGTTCTTCTCGCGCAATCCGTACCTCGTGACCGACCAGACCGCTGGCATCATCTTCGTCATCCACGGTCTCGCGGGTGTCGCCTTCATCCTGTTGATCGCGTCGCACATCTACTTCGCGCTGCGGCCTGACAAGCGCTGGATCACGTGGTCGATGGTCCGCGGGTGGATCGATCGTGAGCACTACGTGGAGCACTTCGATCCGAACAAGTGGAAGGTGACGGGCGACTCGTCCGGGGCCGGTAAGCCCGCCACTGGTGCGGTGGCCGACGCATCCGTCAGCGCGCCCGCCGAGGACGCGTAGGGGAATCGGCGCGGCGGCAGCAGTCGCCGCGCCGATTCGTTCCTTTCCTCGTTCTCGACGGAGCTTGCCGTGTCCACACCTCGCGATGACGTCAAGGCGCGCATAGACGCGATCGAGGAGAGCTATGAGTTCTTCCTCGCCTACGCCGCCCAGGGGCTCAGCAGCGATCAGGGCGCGAAGTCGGGAGCTCAGCTCCGCGACTTCCTGAAGAAGATGGAGCAGGCTCTCGCCGGCCTCGGCGACCGCTTCCGTGACCTCGCGCGCGCCGAGGGCCTCGAGCCGCAGAAGGTTTGGGACGACATGCTAGGTGTCGTGTCGAACGACGCGTCCGACGCGTTGGCCGCGGTTCGCCTCGTGTCCTCGCGCCCCGGCATCAGCTCGCAGCTGATCGACAACCTCAACGCAAACATCCACCTGAGGGCGCTGCTGACCGACCTCTTCCTGGTGGATGACCTGATCGACGGGCGCTGATGGCCCTGCGGGGCAGGCACATCTGACGCAATTCATCTACATTCTGGATTCCGTAGTGGATCGCTGAGGAAAGGGTGATGTCGGCGCGCTTTCGCATTCCCACCTCGGGGGGCCAGGAGCTCTCGTTCGCGTCGCACGCAGTGTTTGCAGAGTTCGTGCGGTCTGGCGACCTCTCGCCCGACGACGTGGTGTACGATGCCGAGACCCGCGAGTGGTCGTCCGCGCGGACGCACCCGGTCGTCCTCCAGATCGAGGTGGAGACCGAGGAGGCGAAGCGTACCGAGCCCGAGCCCCCGGCTGCCGAGTCCCTCGCTCCCCCGAGCACTGCACCCACCGAGTCGCCCACGCTGACATTCGGAAACATCGGGCTCGAGCTCGCTCCCGCCCAGGATCGGCTGACCCCGGAGCAGGAGAGCGCGGCCTTCGTGGCGAAGATGGAGGCGGAGCGGGCGGCAGACCTCGATCTCGGCGATGAAGCACCCATCGCGGGGTTTACGATGGAGGGGGCCTCCGGGCTCGCGGGACAGATCGCGGAGCCGGGGACGGCGCGTCGGCCCGAGGCGCGACCGGTGCGTCACGAAGCGCCTGTCCGGCAACCCGAACCGGTCCGGCACGAGCCCCCGGCCTGGGAGGAGCCGCCCGCCAGACCGCAGCCACCCAAGCGGAAGAAGACCGGGTCCGGAGCGGGTCGTCGGTATGCCCCATTTGTGATCCTTTTGGTTGCGCTGGGCGGCGCTGGTGTCTACTTCGGCCCCGAACTCCTCGTTCGCGGAAGGGGAGTGGACGAGGCGCCGGGTCAGGACAGCGTCGTCGTCGCTCCGACACCGGCGCCGTTGATCGCTGACAACGAGGAGCCACCGAAGCTGCTCGACGATTGACCGTGGCGCGGGGCGCGTCGGGCGCCGTGCGCATCTCGGGCTTCTCGTTTGCTCGCAACGCGGTGAAGCTCGACTACCCGCTGCGCGAGTCCCTGCTTTCGGCGCTACCCCTCGTGGACGAGATGATCGTCGCGGTGGCGCCCGGCGATCCCGACGACGACACGCGCGGACTCGTGGAGTCCCTCGGTGACCGGCGTATCCGCATCGTCGAGACGGTATGGGACGACGCCAGGCGCCACCTCGCCTACTCGGACCTCACCAACGTGGCACTCGACGCGTGCAGCGGAGACTGGTGCCTGTACCTGCAGGCCGACGAGGTGCTCCACGAGGACGACGTCGCGCCGATACGCGCGCGGTGCGAGGAGCTCCTGCACGACCCACGCGTGGAAGGGATGCTTTTCGACTACCTGCATTTCTTCGGAGACTACCAGCATATCCAGCGCGGACAGGGTTGGTACGCCAACGAGATTCGGCTCGTCCGGAACGGCATCGGGGTTCGCTCCGTTCGCGACGCACAGTCGTTCCGACACCCCAACCAGGGGCGACTGACGGTGGCGCGCGCACGGGCGCGCATCCTCCACTACGGCTGGGTGCGCCACCCCGAGCGCATGCGGGCCAAGGTGGAGGCGTTCTGGGCTCACCGCGGCCGGGCCGCCCCGTCCTCCACACACGGGCCGACGGCGGCCGCGTACGACTACGGGCCCCTGGGTCGGTTGCCGCGCTGGCAGGGGACGCATCCCGCAGTCATGGCAGGCCGCATCAGTGCGATGGACTGGCGCGATTCGTTACGCGAGGTGGATCCTCCGGGGCTCGCACGCACGATGATCCACAAAGACGAGCGTGCGCTCTACCGTGTCCTCTCGGCCCTGTCCGGTCTGAGTGGGATCGACCTCAACCACACGAACCACGGTCGCGTGCTCGACGTATGAGTGCTCGCGACCATGGTTGGCCTGTCGCCTTGAATTAGAAAAGTCCGGGGGTTGATTGAAGTAGAAGTGTCCTCCGGGGGTCTAAGGTTGAACAAGTGCTCCCTATGGCGAGGGAGTGGGAAGCGACGGCTGCGAAGCAGCAGTCGTACGACGGTGGCGTTCGATGGCTTGCGATGAGACGGCCGTGCTGTCGCCACGGATGGTCGGGACCCGGCCGGGGCGGAGTAGGCGGGGACTTCAGTGGCCTGCGGGGCTTCTGCGTCGAGGTGGCAACGACCTCGAGGTCGAGATAGCGGTCGTTCGAGCGGTAGCAGACGGAGCCGTCGAGGCGGATCTCGATTGTGACCTTGTGGCCAGGCCGTATGCCGCGAGCCTGAGCCTTGGGGACTTGGAGTCGCCGGCTCTGGTAACGGATGGTGAAGTCGTTGCCGACGGAGCGTGTGAGGGTCTCGGCGAAGAGACGATCGAGATCGACACGTTTGGAGAGCTTGCGATGGACGTCGCGAGGCTCGGCAGGCTCGACGGCGAGGCGTTCGTTCCAGAACGGGATGTAGACGTCCTGGAGGAACTCGTTGGCCTCATCGAACGACGAGATGTCGCGGACTCTCAGCTCTTTGACGAGTCGGTCCTGTGAGGTAGCGAAGTTGCGTTCGACCCGACCCTTGGCCTGTGGCGAGTGGGCCAGGATCAACTCGACGTTGAGCTCACGCAGGGCGCCGCGGATGATCGACTCGGTATGCTTGGGGTCGCGCTCCGCGAGGGGGATATCAGAGACCGGGCGGGTCTGCTGGCCGAAGTGGCCCGCCTTGTCCGTGTAGAAC
>SHZR01000061.1 GCA_009692205.1 Gemmatimonadota bacterium
GTTCTACACGGACAAGGCGGGCCACTTCGGCCAGCAGACCCGCCCGGTCTCTGATATCCCCCTCGCGGAGCGCGACCCCAAGCATACCGAGTCGATCATCCGCGGCGCCCTGCGTGAGCTCAACGTCGAGTTGATCCTGGCCCACTCGCGCGCCGGGCGTCTCGGTGGTGCAGGGCTGGGACGGCGCGCGCGCGGTCGCCAGCCGGCTCGGAGGCGCGACCGGACAGTCGGAGTGCCGCCTGCGCGCGTACCTGGACGGCATCGCCGTGCACGACTTCGATCTCGACACCCTCCGGCCCGACGACCTCGAGGCGATCGAGATCTACCACGGTCCGAGCGTGCCGATCGAGTACTCCCAGCTCGTCGACCCGGACGGGGTCAACCCGTGCGGCGCCATCCTGATCTGGACGAGAAGGGACTAGGGCGCGGCCGGCCTGGCAGAGCAACCCGGCGAGGCACACATTGCTCCGCTGCGGGTAACTCTTCGACACCTTAGGAAGGTCGGGACATGCTGAACATTCGCACTCCGATGCGCGCTACCTCCGCCGCCCTGCTCCTCGCGGCATTGGCCGCCGGAACCAGCCAGGCTCAGGAGATCCCGAGGACCGCGGCGGGACGGCCCGACTTCAACGGCATCTGGCAGGCGCTCGGAAACGCGTACTGGGATATCGAGCCACATTCGTCGCGGGCGGCCCTCGCGATGCAGCCCGGCCCCGTCGTTCCCGTGCCCGCGAATGAGGTGCTGGCGCTCGGCGCGGCCGGCTCCGTTCCGTCGGGATGGGGCATCGTGGTGGGTGGCGAGATCCCCTACCTGCCCGCGGCTCTTGAGCGGCGCAACGAGAACCGCGAGAAGTGGCTCGAGCGCGACCCCGAGATCAAGTGCTATCTGCCGGGCGTCCCGCGCGCGACCTACATGCCGTTCCCGTTTCAGATCTTCCAGAGCGACAGCCACTTCTTCATGGCTTACGAGTACGCCGGTGCGGTCCGTGACATCTACTTCGTCGACCCGGGCGCGCCGCAGGTCGACAGCTGGATGGGCCAGTCGGTCGGGCACTGGGAGGGCGACACGTTGGTCGTCGTGTCGAACGGCTTCAACGACCAGACGTGGTTCGACCGCGCGGGCAACCACCACAGCTGGCAGATGGTCGTGACGGAGCGGTTCACGCTCACGAGCCCGTACCACATCATGTACGAGGCGACCATCCAAGACCCCGAGACGTTCTCTCGTCCCTGGCAGATCCGCGTGCCGCTCTACAAGCACGTCGATGAGAACGCGCGCCTCGGCCAGTTCAAGTGCGTCGAGTACGTGGAGGAGCTCTTGTACGGGCACCTCCGCAAAGAACCCATCCGGTAACGGCACCTCGGTAGAGGAGGCAGACCGATGAGCATGCGCACCTCACGCGCGATCCTCGCAGCAGGCTTGGCTTTGGCAGCGGGCGGGCTGCTCGCGTCGCTCGCCGCTCAGACTCCGGCTCGCCGCACGCCCGACGGCCACCCCGACCTCCAGGGGAACTGGTCCAACGCGACCATCACGCCCATGCAGCGCCCGGAAGACCAGGCCCCGGTGCTCACACCCGAGCAGGTGGCTCAGGTCGAGGGCAGACGCGCCTCTACGATCGAGGAGAGCGCCCAGGCCACCGATCCGGACCGTCCCGCTCCGCCCGTCGGCGGCGACGGCTCCACCGGCGCCGCGGGCGGCGTGGGTGGCTACAACTACTTCTGGATCGACGCGGGCGACCGCGTGGCCGTCTACGACGGCCAGCCGCGCAGCTCGCTCATTACGAATCCCGAGAGCGGGCGCCGGCCGGGGCTCAGGCAGGAGGCGCAGCAGCGCATGGCGGCGGCTCGTCAGGCCGCTCCACGGTTCGGTCAATACGACAACCCGGAGAACCGCCCGATGGCCGAGCGGTGCATCCTGTCGTTCGGCTCGAACCTCGGTCCTCCCATGACGCCAAACTACTTTTACAACAACAACTACACCATCGTGCAGACACCCGATCACGTCATGATCATGACGGAGATGGTGCACGATGTGCGCGTGATCCGGCTCGGCGAGCGGAAGCCGCTCCCGCCGCACGTGCGCCCCTACGGCGGTGACTCCTGGGGACGCTGGGTCGGGGACACGCTCGTGGTCGAGACCACGAACATCCATCCCGAGCAGGACTTCCAAGGCATCGCACCGACGGAAGCGCTGAGAGTGATCGAGCGGTTCACGCGGGCCGACGAGGGCACGCTCAACTACGAATTCACGATCATCGATCCGTCGACCTATGCGCAGCCCTGGGGAGGCCAGATCCCCTACACCCGTTTGGACGCTCGGGTGTACGAGTACGCCTGCCACGAAGGGAACTACGCCATGCAGAACGTCTTGAGCGGAGCTCGCGCCGAGGAGCGCGCGGCCGCACAAGGCCCGTCATCCGGACCGCGGTAATGAGCATGAACAAGAAGACCACGACCCTGTGGATCGGTGGCCTCGGGCTGCTGGTCGCCGCCGCGCCCGTCGTGGCGCACCACGCGTTCGGAGCCGAGTTCGACCGCGACGCGCCCATCCGCATTGAAGGCAGAATCACGCGGCTCGAGTGGGTGAACCCGCACACGTGGGTGCACATCGCGGTCAGCGAGATGGTGATCGGTGGCTCGACTGTCACGCCGTCGGACCCGACCCAGGAAGTCTGGGCGGTCGAGGGCGGTACGCCGAACACGCTCCTCCGTCGCGGGCTGCGGCGTGAGTGCATGGCGATCGGCACGGAGGTCATCGTCGATGGCTACCAGACCAAGGACCACTCGCTCAAGCGAGCCAACGGCCGTGACATCACGTTCGCCGACGGCTCCAAGATCTTCCTGGGCTCATCCGGCACCGGCGCGCCGTACGAGGCCGACGCCGTGGCACAGCGCGAGGCCGCCGGGCGCTGCTGAGCGCTTAGGCTCTGCGGGGCCGCTGGGTCAGGAGAACCCGATCCAGCGGCCGCCCGCGGCCACCACGAACCAGAGCAGCAGGTCGACCGTGCCGACCCAGCGGCTGTACGCCGACGTGTAGACCGCGGTCCGCGCGAACCGCTCCTTGATCGCGAGCGTGAACAGGATCGCGAAGGGCAGCGTCGTGATCTTGACCCAGAAGGCCGTGTTGTAGTAGCACTTGATCGCTTCCGAGAGGAAGAGCAGCACGCCCGTGCTCAGCAGCACCGCGACGGCCAGCAACAACCACGGCCGCGCCTGGCGATCCAACTCGGCGATGGTCGAGTCCTTCAGTCCGACGCCGAGCAGCCGGAGGTCGACGACTAGCAGCGCGCCACCGAGGATGCAGAGCCCCACCAGGTGGATCGACTCCAGGATCGGGAACATCCAGAGCGACTCGCGGATGGTCCGCCCGAGCATCGTCGCCTCGCACCACTCGAAGAACGGAAGCAGCATTAGGCTCTCCTTACTCGGCCGCGAGGACGCAGCCCGACGCCCAGTTCACCCACCCGGGCTGTGGCTGGAGCTCGCAATCAAACCAGTTGTAAGCGATGAGCCGGCCCGAGATGACGATCAGCATCCACGCGACGATCGAGACCGCGCCCGCCAGGCGCACGGCGCGCGGCGGCGAGGCCTCGTGGTCCCACTCCGCGATCCTTTTGTGGATGCCAGAGTGGAAGAGCCACACGTTCAGACCCGCGATGACCATCAGCAGGATCTTCACGCGGAAGAAGACGTTGTTGTAATAGCGGACCGGGTTCGAGTAGAACACCAGGAGCCCGGTGACGACCATCACGACGAACCCGCCCCTCGTCCATGGCAGCAGGCGGCTCGTGAAGTCGGAGGCGCGCACTCCGCCGAACGTCGCGCCCATGAGGCGCAGATCCATCATCATGGCGGTGCCGACGAAGAGCGTGATGCTGAGCACGTGCGTCGACTCGAGCAGCGGCCATACCCACAGCGACTCGAGGAGCCCGACGCTCCAGGGTGTGGTGCCCAGCCACTCCAGGAAGCTACGGATCATGGGGGTCGGTCAGTTGGTGCGGGAGTCGTTGGGGCGGAGCGTCTCGATCGCGTACGTGCTGTGGCAGTTGGTGCACACGTAGTAGATCTCCGCGCCCACGTCGAAGATGGCGTCCAGATTGCGCGCGTCCGTCGCCTCGACAGCCCTCTGCCCCATCTCGTTCAGCGACTGAGACATCGTGACCCACGCGCCCTGGTCGAGCGCCCGCTCGGGCATCATGAGCAGATTGCCCGATTCCGCCACCGTGTAGGCTGCGCTGCGGAGGGCGAGCCAATCCTCTTCGGTCTGCGGCGCGAGCTGGTGTTCGCCCTCGGCGTCGACGATCACACCCACCGCGTCCCAGATGACGTCCGCCGCCGGCTCTACCACACCGTTCATGAGGTCAGCCATGTCGCCGACGGGCCTATACGTCGACCCCTGCTCTTCCTGAGCGCAGGCGCCCGCGGCGAACAGCGCGAGGACCACGGGCCAGCGATTGGGTGTCATGGCGCGGCAACATACACGGCGCCACGGGAATGCACTACCCTGGCGGCGCGCTCTCGAACGTGGGCGGGGCGGGCCACGTCTCGTGGACCAGGTCATTCTTTCCTTCTCGCTTCACCTTGTACATCAGCTCATCGGCACGCTTCACGAGTGCCTCCACCGTAGAGGGGAGGGCACGGAACGTGACGGCGCCAATGCTGACCGAGATGGGCCAAGCGTTACTACCAAAGGCCGCCGCCAGCGCCGCTCGCGTTCTGAGCAAAACAACCTGAGCGCCCTCGTAGTCCGCCTGGGGCAGCAGGATCGCAAACTCGTCACCGCCGACTCGAGCGAGCAGATCGCTCGGACGGATTTGAGCCTGGATCACCTCGACCGTCGTGCGCAGGACCTCGTCGCCGGCTTCGTGACCGAACTCATCGTTAACGGACTTGAAGTTATCCAGATCTGCGTAGGCCATTGTCATCGGCGTTTTCGAGCGGCGATGGATGGCCAGCTCGCGTTGAGCAACCTCCTGGAAGTAGCGCCAGTTCGCCGCGCCCGTGAGTGGGTCCTTGAGGCCAAGCTCCTTCATCCTCTGGATGAGGCCCAGGAGCACGACGAGCATGAGGGTGTGGATGCAGAAGTAGCCGAGACGCGTGACCGCGTTCCAGTACGGAATAAGTGGATGCGAATAGACTGCGCCTGCGCTAAAGCTCTGTCAGTAAATAAGATTTACACAGACAGCGCGGCGTGGTATTGTGGTGGACGTGAAAGATCTGCGCGCGCTACGGAAGAAGGTGGCTCGACTCTGGCCGCATCTGGACGAGCGCGCCCGGCGGCTGTTCGCCGCCAGCGAGGCGCGCGAGCTCGGGCATGGTGGCGTCTCGCTCGTCAGTCGCGCGTG